>NZ_JBFOCL010000040.1:31016-313928 GCF_040907785.1 Aeromonas sp. s8 | reverse complement strand
GTGGAGCGGCCCTGAATGCCATAACGCACCTGAGCCTGTTTGTAGGTGAGCTCGCCTTTTTCAATCTGCTCGACCAGTGCCAATTTAAAAGTCAGCGAGTAATCGCGCTGTGTCCGTTTCACACCTTGTCCCATCGGGCTCTCCATTTATGTGGGGGAAAGGTGTAAACCATATTCAGGACGGGACAAAGGGATGAAAAAAGGCGCCATCCAGCTGGAGGCGCCAAACACATTCAGATGACAGACTGGGTCAAACCGGTGAGATTTGAGCCCCTCTTCCCGCAGAGGAAGAAACACAACACCACAATCGCAGTCGAAAGACTCACTAAAAACACATGTAAACCAACACGTAGTAGAAAATGTGAGCCATATGACGACTGATTGCTGGGCGAATTATGTTTATTCACTGGTCGACCCGCAACCGACAAATTATAATGCGCCCCATTAGAAAAACTCATCGTCGGCTGGTGTCATGTCTCGTCGTTTACCCCCGCTCAATGCCCTCAAGGCCTTTGAAGCTGCGGCTCGTCACTTAAGCTTTACCCGCGCAGCAGAAGAGTTGTTTGTGACTCAGGCTGCCATCAGTCACCAGATCAAGGCGCTGGAGGAGTATCTTGGCATCAAGCTGTTCCGCCGCAAAAACCGCTCCTTGTTGTTGACCGAAGAGGGGCAGGGCTATTTCCTGGATATCAAGGACATCTTTGCCTCCATCTCTGAGGCGACCGACAAGCTGCTGGCCCGCAGTGCCAAGGGGGCGTTGACTGTCAGTTTGCAGCCGAGTTTCGCCATCCAGTGGCTGGTGCCGCGGTTGGTCAAGTTCAGCGAGCGCCACCCCGATATCGACGTGCGGATCAAGGCGGTCGATCTCGACGAAGGGTCGCTTACCGATGATGTGGATGTGGCTATCTATTACGGGCGCGGCAACTGGCCGGGTCTGCGCTCGGACAAGCTGCATACCGAATACCTGATCCCGGTCTGTTCCCCCTTGCTGCTGACCGGGCCCAAACCGTTGCGTACGCCGCAAGATTTGACTCTTCATACCCTGCTGCACGATACCTCCCGCCGCGACTGGAAGGCCTGGTTCCGCCAGCTCGATATCGATGCACCCAACGTCAATCAGGGGCCCATCTTCAGCCACTCCACCATGGTGATCCAGGCGGCGATCCACGGCCAGGGGGTGGCGCTTGGCCACAGTGTGCTGGCACAACCCGAGATTGAGGCCGGCCGCCTTATCTGCCCGTTCGAGCAGGTGCTGGTGAGCAAAAATGCCTTCTATCTGGTGTGCCAGGAGCAACAGTCGGATCAGGGCAAGATCGTTGCCTTCCGCGACTGGATGCTGGAGCTGGTGGAGCAGGAAGAGGCGCGTCGCAGGGCAAGGCTCGCCGATGCCTGATGTGATCCGCGAGGGGGCAATTGATGCCCCCGTTCGCATTTTGCTGGCCCACGGGGCAGGCGCGGGGATGGATCACCCCTTTCTTGCCGAGTTGTCACGCCTGCTGGCTGGCCCCGACATCGAAGTGGTGCGCTTCAACTTTCCCTACATGACAAAGCGTGCACAGGATGGCAAGCGCCGCCCGCCGGACAGAGCACCTGTGCTGCTAGCCCATTGGCGCGACATGATCCGCGAGTTTGCCCATCCACGGCTGTTTCTGGCGGGCAAGTCGATGGGCGGGCGGATGGCGGCGGAACTGTATAGCGAAGGCGAGGGTGAGATGAATGCTGCAGGATTGCTCATTCTCGGGTATCCTTTCCACCCTCCGGCCAAGCCCGACAGCTGGCGAGGCGAGGTACTCAAGCATATTGCAGTGCCAACCCTGCTGTTGCAGGGGGAGCGCGACACCTTCGGTAGTCGTGCCGAACTGGCCGATTTCCCCTTCTCACCCGCCGTATCGGTCCATTGGTTGACCGATGGTGATCATGGTTTCAAACCGCGTAAAGCCAGTGGCGTGAGTGAGCAGGAGAATATGCAGCATGCAGCGGCGGCCATCAGCCATTTTGTGGCTCGACATGGATAGCACGAGAGGGTTGGTTTGATTGCCAGCCGTGATGAGAGAGGGAGAGTGAGGATGCAGATCCATCGACATTGGCTGATACTGGCCGGTCTCTTCGGGTTGACGGCCACCATGCTGGGGGCTTATGGCGCCCATGGATTGGCGGCGGCCGGCATTACGCCCGAGCGTCTGGTGGCGTTCAATACCGCCGTGCAATATCAGTTTTTTCACGCATTGGCCCTGCTGGTTCTGGGCTGGTGTGGTGTGCGCAGCAGGGTGATCCACCTGGCTGGCACCGCTTTTGTGCTGGGGATCATCGGATTCTCCGGCAGTATTTACGCCATGGTGCTGCTTGGCAGCAAGGGGCTGGGGTTGATTACCCCGGCCGGTGGCCTCTGTTTTATGTTGGGATGGGCGGCCCTCTGCTGGGCTGGCTGTCGTCTTGGAGGAAAAAATGAATAATCTGCTGCTTTATTGCCGCCCCGGTTTTGAGAAAGAGGCGGCTGCAGAGATCACCGAACGTGCCGGTAACATGCAGTGCTACGGTTTCGCCCGGGTCAAGGACGACAGCGGTTATGTGATCTTCGAACTGTATGACGAGGAGCAGGCGGACCTGCTGGCTCGCAAGCTGCCATTCCGGGAGCTCATCTTCATCCGCCAGATGCTGGTGGTCACCCATGAGCTGAAGGATCTGGATGTTGCGGACAGGATCTCCCCCATCCTTGAGGCGGTGAGTGACTACACCATTTGCGGTGATCTGCGGGTCGAAACCGCGGACACCAACGAAGCGAAAGAGCTGTCGGCCTTCTGCCGCAAGTTCACCGTGCCGCTTCGTCAGGCGCTGCGCAGCAACGAGATCCTGACCAAGAAGGAGACGCCAAACCGTCCGGTGTTCCACGCCTTCTTCATGGCCAATGATCATGTCTTGCTGGGCTACTCCTATTCGTTCAACAACTCCGGATTCCACATGGGGATCCCGCGCCTGCGCTTCCCGGCCGATGCACCGAGCCGATCCAGCCTCAAGCTGGAGGAGGCGTTTTACGTGTTCGTGCCGCGGGAAGAGTGGGATGTGCGTCTCTGCTCAGGCATGAAGGCGGTGGATCTGGGCGCCTGCCCGGGTGGCTGGACCTATCAGCTGGTGCGTCGTGGCATGATGGTGACGGCGGTTGACAACGGCATGATGGCCCAATCCCTGATGGATACCGGTCAGGTCAAGCATATCCGGGATGACGGTTTCGTCTGGCGTCCGAGCAAGAAGAACACCTACTGGCTGGTGTGCGACATGGTCGATAAACCGGCGCGGGTCGTTCACATGATCGCGGACTGGTTCCGTGAGGGTGACTGCCAGGAGGCGATGTTCAACCTCAAGCTGCCGATGAAGAAGCGTTATGCCGAGTCGGTGCACAATATCGAGGTATTGCGCGAGATGCTCAAGGAGATCGACAACGCGTTCGTGATCCAGGCCAAGCAGCTCTATCACGATCGAGAAGAGATCACCGTGCATGTTTACAACAAGTACTGGGTCTCCAAACTCGAGCCCAAGGCGTGATGTAGCCGTTCAGCCCATATGATAAATACCAAGGCCGACAGGGAAACCTGTCGGCTTTTTGCTATTCGGCTGCCGGAAAATATCAGAAACGGTAATCGAGGCGCAGGGAGGATTCGTCGTCGGTCACCTTGATCTCTATCTGCAGCGGGATGGTTTTGTCGACCGGATTGAATTGCATTTTGATGCCATCCCCTCTCAATCTGATTGCCGTATGCAGTCCACCGGCTTTGAATTTGACCTTGGGTCTAAAGCGTTCAATCGATAGACTGATGCTCTTTTCCGGGGTCAGATTGAGCTGCGGGTAGGAGGTGATCTTTTGATTGCCAAAGTTGTCGGTGGAGACTTCAATACCAAACGACAGGGGGTTGGGCGCCTTGAGCAAGTCGTTGGTATCCAGGCTCGAGCGCCATACCTCGGTGGCAGTCCGTTTTTCCTGCTGTGGCAGTTTGGCAGTTTGGGTCTGTTGATCCTGTTCGAAGGCACTTGCAGTACCACACACCAGCATCAGACCCGACACCAGATAGCACCCGTATCCCTTCATGAAAAACACTCCCTGTTCTTCTTCTCTATTGAACATAGTTGCTGTTTGGGGAGTGGCAAAGGATTCGGAAATATAAAAAAGGGAGCCGAAGCTCCCTTTTAAAATCAATGAATTAACTCACAGACGATCGATGATGGCCTGGGTGAATTCGCTGGTGGAAGCCGTGCCGCCCAGATCACGGGTGACCCGATCACCGGATTCGATGGTGGCTCGTACCGCCTCGCGGATCCGCTCTGCCTTATCCTGCATGCCGAGGTACTCCAGCATCTGAATGGAGGCAAGGATCACCGAGGTCGGGTTGGCAATGTTCTTGCCTGCAATGTCGGGGGCAGAGCCGTGGACCGCTTCGAAGATGGCCGCGCCATCGCCGATGTTGGCGCCGGGCGCCATGCCAAGGCCGCCAACCAGACCGGCGCAAAGATCCGAGAGGATGTCGCCGAACAGGTTGGTGGTGACCATGACATCGAAACGCTCCGGGTACATCACCAGGTTCATGCAGGCGGCATCGACGATCATCTCTTCGCTCTGGATATCCGGGTAGTGGCTGGCGATTTCACGGGCCACTTCGAGGAACAGGCCGGAGGTTGACTTGAGGATGTTCGCCTTGTGGATGATGGTGACCTTCTTGCGCCCTTCCTGACGAGCCAGCTCGAAGGCAAACTTGACGATGCGTTCGGCCCCTTCTCGGGTGATGATGCTCATCGCCTCGGCACTCTTGTTGTCATCGCTGCGCTTCTGACCTGCACCCGAGTACATCCCTTCGGTGTTTTCGCGCACCGTGATGATGTCGATGTTGTCGTAACGGCTTCTGGTGCCCTTGAAGGAGATGACCGGACGCACGTTGGCGTAGAGGTTGAACTTCTTGCGCAGGGAGACGTTGATGGAGGTAAAACCGCCGCCGACCGGCGTGGTCAATGGCCCTTTCAGGCTCACCTTGTTCTTCTCAATCAGATCCAGGGTAGCCTGGGGCAGCAACTCGCCATGCTTCTCGAGGGCAACCAGACCCGCATCAGCGTATTCGTACTCAAAGTCACAGCCCGCATGGGTCAGGATCTGGATGGCTGATTCAATGATGCTGGGGCCGATGCCGTCGCCGGGGATCACGGTAATTTTTCTTTTGGACATGAGAGGGTTCCACTTCCAGGGTATAGGGGAGGATGGGGCTGCTTTATAGCATTTACTCAGCAAACCAACCACATTCCTTTACATTCTACTCACTTTTATCAACAGCGAGGGTGAGTCTCGTCATGGTTCACGCCCTTGCCTGCATTTTTGTTCGGCACTTTAGTCTGGCTGGGGCGGGTAGCGAATGTCCCGCAGGTTGAATCCCAGCGGAATATCCTGCTGCAAGCGTACCAGCCGCTGGGCCAGCAGGGCCTCATCCTGATGTTGGCGCAGCTTGATCAGGGGCTTGGCGGCATCCTCTTGCTGACAGGCTTCGAGCATGGCTGCCAGATTGCCATATTGCTGCAACAGCTGGGTGGCGGTCTTGGGGCCGATCCCCGGAACCCCCTTGATATTGGAACCGCTGATACCGGTCAGGGCCCAGAAGTCGACCAGCTGAGCAGGGGCTACTCCATATTGCTGCTGGACGAAGGCCGCATCCAGCCAGCGCTTGTTGAAGTAGTCGCGCACCCGGATCTGCTGGCAGATCAGTTGGCAGAAGCCCTTGTCGGTGGAGATGATGGTCGCCTGATGGCCATGGCTGGCGATGCCGCAGGCGAGAGTGGCGATAAGGTCATCTGCTTCATCGGTCTCGGAGAGCAGGGCATCGACCCCGCACTCCCAAAAGGCATCCTGCAGGGTCGCCAGCCCTTCACGCAGTTCAGGGGGCATGGGGGTTCGCCCCTCCTTGTAGGCCGGATAGACCTCCTTGCGCCAGCTGTGCACCTCGCCATCAAACACGGCAATGACATGGGTTGGCTCGCTATTGGTCAGCAGCTTGCGGCAGGTATTGATAAGGTTGGCGCGGGTTGCAACCAGCGCCTGGGCAGGGGTCAGTGCCTGCTGGGCCTGTACCGCGTGCAGACGGCGAATGAGGTTGAGGGCATCGATGATGAGCAGGTGTGGCCGGATAGTTGACATGGGGCACTCTTGGCGGTCGGGACGCCCCACTGTAACAAACCACTCGCCTTATGGGGGATTGATGGCGGTCGGGAAGGCATAGCGCCAATAAAGAGGGGCGCCGATGCGCCCCTCTGTCGATGATGTATCTGTACCCTAGCGGACGATTTCGTAGCAGGGCACATATTGGCTGCCCGGCAGCTTCATCCGCTGCTGCTTGACGAAGCTCTCCAGCAGTTTGTCCATCAGGTGCATCAGCTCCTTGTCGCCGTGCAACTTGAAGGGGCCTTTCTTCTCGATGGCGCGAATGCCCCCTTCCTTGACGTTGCCGGCGACGATGCCGGAGAAGGCACGACGCAGGTTGGCCGCCAGCAGCTGGGGGGGCTGGTTGCGGTGCAGATCCAGACTGGCCATGCTGGCGTGATCCGGCTCGAAGGGGAGCTGGAACTCCGGTTCAATCTTGAGGGACCAGTTGAAGGAGTAGGCATCGCCGACCGATTTGCGGTATTCGCGGATTTTTGGCATCGCCTCCTTCATCACCCGGGCTACTTCCGGCGCATCGCCGACAATGATCCGGTAGAGTTTGGTCGCCGGTTCACCAAGGGTCGCCTTGATGAAGTCGTCGATGGCTCGGAAGTAGTCGGCACTCTCTTTCGGGCCGGTCAGGATGATGGGCATCGGCTGCCGCTCGTTGGCCGGGTGCATCATGATGCCGAGCAGATAGAGCAGCTCTTCGGCGGTGCCGACCCCACCCGGGAAGATGATGATGCCGTGGCCGAGGCGTACGAAGGCTTCCAGCCGTTTCTCGATATCCGGCAGGATCACCAGCTCGTTGACGATGGGGTTGGGCGGTTCTGCCGCAATGATGGAAGGCTCCGTGAGGCCGATGTAACGGCCGTTGCGCACCCGCTGTTTGGCATGGCCGACGGCCGCCCCCTTCATCGGGCCCTCCATGGCACCCGGGCCACAGCCGGTACAGATGTTCAGCTCACGCAAGCCCAGCTCGCTGCCCACGGCGCGGGTGTACTGGTACTCGATCTCGTTGATGGAGTGGCCACCCCAGCAGACGATCAGGTTGGGATCGGCGCCGGGCAGGATCACCTTGGCGTTGCGCAGGATGGCGAACACCACATTGGAGATATGAGTGGAGTTGGTCAGATTGACCTGGCGGTTGGACTCGAGCTGATTGGAGACATAGAGAATGTCGCGCAGCACCGAGAAGAGGTGCTCCTGAATGCCGCGAATGATCTCGCCATCGACAAAGGCGTGCTCGGGGGCATTGAACAGTTCCAGCTTGACCCCGCGCTCGCGCCGGATCACATGAATATCGAACGATTTGAAGCGCTCCAGGATCTCCTTGGAGCTGTCGGTATGGCTACCGGAATTGAGCACTGCCAGCGAGCAGTTGCGAAACAGTTGATAGATATCGCTGGAGGCAGTCTGCTTGAGGCGATCCACCTCAAGCTGTGACAGCAAATCCATGCTGCCAACGGGATTGATGTGCGTAATCATAGGTTCCCCTTTACTCACTTGTTATCGTTGTGTTTTTCCCTGGGGAGAAAAGGGGACGCTATGTTGCATCCCCTGAGATCGATAGTAGTGGTAACAGAGTGTGGAGGGAAATAGGGCGACGACTGTTCGCTGTTTTTTTAGCCGCTTGTCAGGCCAGTGTCACTTGATCCCGACCGGTGTGCTTGGAGTGGTAGAGCGCCTTGTCCGCCCGCTCGAACACATCTGACGGGTTGTCCCCATCCTTGAACAGGGTTGCGCCGATGGAGATGGTGATCTCCACCTTGGCATCGCGAAAACGGAACGGGATGCTCTTGATGGTCTGGCGCAGGGTCTCCAGCGGCTTCTGGAACTTGTCCGGGTTGATGTTGGGCAACAACACCACGAACTCTTCCCCACCAAAACGGGCGATGAAATCTGTGTCACGCAGTGCACTCTGCAGTGCTTTGGCGACCACTTTCAGTGCCTTGTCACCCGCCATATGGCCGTAGTTGTCATTGATGTTCTTGAAGTGATCAATGTCGATGATCGCCATGCAGAGCGGAGTGCGGTAACGAAGCCAACGTTTGTACTCCTGCTCCAGCCGTTCATCGAGAGCGGCCCGGTTGTGCACCTGGGTCAGGCTGTCGAGGAACAGCTTGTGTTTTTGAATGGTCAGCCGCTTCTTGTACTCGGCGGTCTCCTCCTTCATCAAGCGCAGCTTGGACTCCATGGTGGAGAGGCGGGTGAGCAGGTGGCGCTCTCGCGCCGCCGTGTTGTCACGCTCTTGCAGCAGCAGGTTGATGGCGCCCATATGGCCGGAGATGGCGCGCTTGAGCGCATCGATGGAGTTATGGCTGGCCAGGGAGTGATCGATCGCCTGCAACTCGTTGACCAGCGCCTCGCGGGTCTCGCGGGTTTCGTTTTGCAGCGCACGCCCCTCATCGAGGGATTCGGTAAACCCGACATGTACTGCGGAGAGGCTTTCGTTGAGGGAGCTGAGGAAGGCGCGGGAGGCTTTGCGCTCCTCACGGGTGCCTTCGATGATGAGCTCGATCACCTGCAGGCAGGTTTCCGCCAGCAGGGCAGGGTTGATCCCGATCAGCAGTTGGCGGCGAATGTCGCTCAGGCTCTCGCCGATGGCGCCGGCAAAGTCGAGTTCGGTGATAAGCCGCTGCAGCTCATCGGCGATACGGGCGTGATCCTTTAGATCAAACGGGTCGACATCGGGCTGGCCATCGTTGCTGGCAGTATCGCTTTCTTGTTGAGTTGCACCTGACGGTGCCAACAGCGGCTGACTTGGCAGCAGCTGGATCTTGATCGCCTGCTGGTAGAACTCCAGCAGCTTGATCACCTTCTTCTGGTGATCGGCAATGCCGTAACCGACCGGACTTGCCAGAAATTCCTTGAGGGACTTGCGGGTCTCTTCCGGGAAGCCCTTGATGGTTTTCAGCTGTTTGGAACCAAGATCGATGGCAGTTTGAGTCAGGGTGATCGATTCTTCCAGCGCATTGCTGTGCTGCTGCAGCAATTTTTCAATGGCCAGCAGGTCGGCGTCCAGCGAGGTAAATGCGGGATTGTTATCCAGTTTCTGCTTGAGCTTGGCGAAGCGATTGTCCAGCTCGCGGTCGAAGCCACGGCAGGAGAGCATCAACTTGTTGATAAACTGGATACCACGGGCACGCTCTGCATCGGAAAACGACAGTACACCGTCGAGTTCCAGCTGTTTCTGCTGAAGGGATTCCCTGAGTCTTGCCAATTGTCCTGCTACGGCAGCGATGTCATTCATTATCAGGTCGCCCTGTTGTCATTATTGTTTTTGGTGTTGGATAGCAACAGTGGTCGAACTTGGTTTCGATCCTCGCCTGTTATCTACATTATTTCCTGGTGGTTATCGGCTGCCGGCTTCCTTGCAAGGCTGGGCCAATTAACCCATTGCTTTTCATGAGAAGAATTGACTTTTACCAGTCCCTTGTCAATTGCCATCAGGCCGCATTGCCACACATCTCCATTAAAAAATGCCGCTTGTTGGCAATCGATCGCCGCGAGCTCCAACCAGGCGTTTTGCTGACATTTTTCACTGAGCTGAATGGCTCCCGACAGGGCGAGATAGCAGAGGTCAAACAGGCCATTGTGATCGAGCGCGGTTGCCGCTTTCGGCAGGAAGGGGTGACTGACAATCCCGAGGCTGATCTGGCGATCCAGCGGATAGTTGCAAGGGAAAGCGGCGATGGCGGTCAGCAGGTCTCCCGCCAGTTGATGCAGGTTGGTGACGTGGCGCTGTGGCACCACATAGAGCATGTGTCCTTCACGCAAGTCATAGATACGGCCATCTTGCGGGGTCAGGGTGTCCATATAGGCACCGAAGGCCTGCTCGATTTCTCTGCTGGCCTGATAGCCGTGGCGCTCCAGCGTATTGACCAGGAAAGGCACCCGGAACAGCAGATAGTGCAGCTTGTCATCGAACTCGCTGGAGGGCTGTTCGCTGAGGTACCAGCGATCCGATTTCAGCTGGCGCTTTGCCATCTCCCGCGGCCAGCGGTTCATCAGCCGCTGCCAGTTGGCCAGCCCCGAGCGTGGCTCGATCAGCAGGGCCTCATTGGTCCGTTTCAGTTGCAGGCGGGCAGTACGCAGCTTGAGCCAGAGGGTGAAGAAGAGGTAGATAAAGAGCGCCAGCAGCAGGCTGGTGGTGATACTTGACCAGAGATAGCGCTCCTGCTGATGCTGGCTGTTGTTAAGCCGCTGCTCCAGCTCCTTGATATGTTGCACCCGCTCGACCTGGACATAGTTGTCGCGGATCGCCGCCTGCTCCATGGCCTGCTCCTGCTGGCGCACCTCCTCGCCAAGACGGTGGAAGCGCTTGTAGCTGTCGAGTGCCTGACGCAGATACCCCTTCTGCTCATAGGCCAGCGACAACAGGCGGAATACCTCGTACTGACGGCGGGTATCGCCGAGCTGATTAGCCAGCGCGCGGGCGTTCTCCAACTGCAGGATGGCGATGGCGGCCTCCTGCTTCTTCAGATAGAGCTCGCCGAGCAGCAGCAGGGTATCGATCAGCGGCTCTTTGGCATCGCTCAGTTCGTGAGACTGGCGGGCCGCATTGAGGTAGTTGCTGGCCAGCGAGAGGTTGCCGCTTTGCAGGTAGGTTTTGCCGATTTCGTATTTGAGCAGGGAGGCTTGCGGTCGGTTGCTCCCCTCATCGAGCAGATCCAGCGCATTGAAGAAGTAGACCAGTGCCATATTGAGGTCGCCCTGCTCGCGGTTGAGTCGCGCCAGCACCATCAGGGAGTCGCACAGCAGGGAAGGGTTGCCGATGGAGTGGAAGTAGTTGGCCGCCTCATTGGCATACTGCAGCGCTTTTTGGGGCTCCTGCTCCTGCTGGTAGAGTTTCACTATCTGGTTCGATAGCAGGCCGAGAAAGAGCGGGTCATTGAGGCTTTTGGCCTGTTGCTGGGCATCGATATATTCCCCCAGCGCCAGCTGTGGCTGCTGCAGCGCACGATAAAGGTCGCCGCTGATGGCGCTGACCCAGGCACTGGCGAGGGGATTGGGGGTCTTGGCGGCCCAGATCCGCGCATCTGCCAAGTGGGCCTTGGCATCATCGAAGTGCTGGTTCTCGATGTCGTAGCTGGTGCGTTGCAGGCGGCCATAAATCTGGAGCTGGCTCTGCTTGAGCGTGGGGACGGTCAACTGTTCGTCCAGTTGATCCATCAGGGCGCGGCTGGTGCTCTGGTTATCCGGTTTGAGGGCCTGGCTGCGGATCTTGAGATAGAGGCCGTGAGCCTTGAGTTCCGGTTGCTGCTCTTTGTCTGCCAGCGCCATCGCCTTGTCGAGCGCTTGCTGGGTGGCCTGATATTGGCCCAGTTGCAGCAGACACTCCCCTTTGAGCAGGTGGGCGCCTATGGTCTGGGCCGCCGTGCTGTAGCTCAGGATGGGCTCGCGATAACCGAACTCCTGGCGATTGCTGATGATTTGCTGGGGATTATTGGCTGCGCGCGTCAGGAAGGCGCTGGTGATCTGGACGCATCTGGCAGGATCGGTCAGTACCATCGATTGCGCTTGTTGCAGATCGATAGAGAGTTGCTCCTTGTCCAGATCCAGATTCGGAGCTGACAGGGAGGACATCATCATGGCCAGAAAAAACAGTTGATTCATTGGATTAAGGACGGCGCAGAGGTGTTGGCATGTTATCCAAGCCCCCCCCTGCGAGTCCAGCGTTTACTGTGGTTTGCTGGTGGCCATCAAGTGGGTTTCGTCTGGATTTTATTATCCAGCCCCCTTATCCCTGCTGCGTAAAGCATCGATTGAAACCTTCTTGCCAGTCATGGAGGGCAGTGTACCTGCCCTCTCTGTCGCAACTCGACTTTATTGGCGGATCAGACGCAGGTTGGCGGGCACGGCTTCGAAATCGGAGCGGAACGGGTTGATGTCGAGGCCGCCGCGACGGGTATAGCGGGCATAGACGGTCAACTGCTCAGGCTGGCAATAGTGCTTGAGGTCGATAAAGATCCGCTCGATGCACTGCTCGTGGAACTCGTTGTGCTGGCGGAACGAGATGAGATAGCGCAGCAGCTTCTCCCGATCGAGTTTCGGCCCCTTGTAGCGGATCACCACGGAGCCCCAGTCGGGCTGGCTGGTGACCAGACAGTTGGATTTGAGCAGGTGGCTGTGCAGGGTCTCTTCTACCTGTTCGCTACCGGCTGCCCCTTGCAGCAGGGACGCATCAAACTCGTAATTGTCTACCTCGATATCCTGCTCATCGATGCACTCGCCAGGCAGCAGGGCAATCTGGTGCGGCGCCTTGTCGAGGGGGAACAGGGTCACCTTGACGGTCTCACCCGCACAGGCACTCAGATCCTTGGTCAGCATGGCGGCGACTGCCTCGATAGAGTCGCAACGGGTCTGGTTGAAGGAGTTGAGGTAGAGCTTGAAGGATTTGGATTCGATCAGGTTCGCACTGGTGGCCGGAATGGCCACTTCCCCCACCGCCACCATCGGCTTGCCCTTGGCATTGAGCCAGGAGAGCTCATAGAGGGTCCAGACATCGCAACCGCTAAAGGGCAGGTCATCGCCCAGCTGGAGATCATCCCGGTTCAGGCTACGTGGAACCGGCTGCAGCAAGGCGGGGGTGTACTGGCAGATGTAATCGGATTGCTGGCCTAGGCTCAGGCCGGTCAGGGCGCTGGCCCCGGCGTATCTATCTTGTTTGCTCACAGGGTTGCTCACGTAATGTGCTCATGATGAGTGGAATGAAACGGGCCATTGCAGGGCCGGATGGTTGCAGCCGTTTGGCTTGGGCGTCGGCCTCTCGGTATCCCGGGTTCTGTTTCCCGGGTCGCAAGGTCGGCTGGCAACCTTGTCTGTTACCGGGTTTGGTGGTGCAATAGCGGACTTTGCCAGCAATTGTGGGGATTTTCGATGTCGGATCAAGTTTTGTCTGCCCTGGAGCACTTTTTTGCCCGCTGGCAACGGGATGGCGAGGCCAGACGAGGCCTGCCCCTGTGCGAGTGGGAGGCGGACTGGCGTTCCCCCTGCCAGCTTGGTGAGCCCGCCGATGGTCGGGTTGCCTGGCGTCCTCACCATCGCCCCGAACCCGCCGATTTTACAGCCATGGCCGATGCCCTCGAGCTGACAATTCATCCCAGCGCTATCGCCCTGTTCGGACACTGGTTCAGTCGCCCCATCCCCTGTCTTTACAAGGGGCTGCGCCTTGAACTGATCTTGCCGTGGAACGACGCGGATCTCGACCTGCTCAGGGAGAACCTCATCGGCCACCTGCTGATGTTGCGCAAGTTAAAACGAACCCCCTCCATCTTTATTGCCACCACCCGCAACGAGATGACGCTCATCTCGCTCGATAACGAGAGTGGTCAGGTGTGGCTGGAGTGGCTCGATTCCGGCCGCCGTCTGACGCTGGCTCCCTCCCTAGCGGCGTTTCTGGAGCGGCTGGAGACTTTGCCGCAATAGCACCTGTTCGAGCCAAGGTTACTCATCGGAACGAAAAGAGCCTTGCCATGCGGCAAGGCTCTTTTTTATGGCATCGCGTACAGGGAACGCGCTTAATCCTTGAAATCCCAGGAGAGGTTGGAGACCAGACGGCAGCTGTCGCACTTGAAGTCGAAGATCTCGTGCAGTGGCGCTGCCAGCGCCCACTCACCGCCACAGCTGGGGCAGGGGCGCGCCTTCTCCTCGGCCGCACTCAACCCGCCCACCCGGTAGAGGTAGTAGTAGGTGGGGATGCCGCTCAGCACTTCCAGCCGCTTGGCCAGATCGCTGCCGCGCCGGTAGAGGCGGCTGCCCACTTCGCCGATTTCGTGCAGCGCCGCATGTTCGGCGATGGAGCCGTTCATCTGCAGCTGATCGCATGCCTCCCAATCCTCCTGCCACTTGATGATCTGTTTCTGATCGCCGTTGGCGACTGCGGGCAGCTGGTAGAGCGGAATGGGGGCGAAGTGGTCGCCACAGCGCAGCGGCGAGCAGGTGTGCAGGAAGCTGGTGTAGAGCATCATCCAGCTCGGCCGCTCGCCCTGCTGGCCGCAAGGGTCGGTGCTGTCGGAAAGCAGATCCGCCCCCTGCAGCTGGAGTTTGGGCGCCAGCAACCCCGCCTGATTGAGCTGCTGCTCGGCCAGTTTGACCTGCTCGCTCTGGTTGTCGGGGTGCAGGCTATCCTGCTCCGGGCAGACCACCCGACTGACGAAATAGCCCTCATGCATGCTGGTGGGGAACTCCCGCCCGAGGATCTGACCCTGATAACGCAGCATGTCTAGGTAGTTGGCGATGGCCCGCTCGGCGTCGCCAAGGGAGGTATCGCGGTAACACTCAAAGCAGAGTTCGACGATATACATGGCTCAGCCTTGCCCCTGCTGGAGGAGCAGGTCGGTCAGGCGATCCACTTTCTGTTCGATGCGCGCGAGCTGTTCGGCGAGTTGCTGCAGGGTGAGCTCCGGTGCTGGTTGGGGCACTGCCTCTGGCAGGATCTCGCTCTCGGCGGTCGCGATGGGCTGCTGCTTCCACTGGCTCAGCACTTTCAGTAGCTCGGCCATCGGCACGGGCTGGGTGAGGCGGGCCTTGATCATGGCGGTGGTGGGCGTCAGGCCCTTGGCGGCCAGCTCGTTGGCAATTCGGACGATCTCGTGGGCGGACATAAGCATGCTCTGGGTGAGAAGGAGGGATCGATATCGGGGCGGGATCTTAACCAAAGCTGGCAGGGGAGGAAAGGGGCGGGCGGCTTAGCGGGGCTGGCGCAACATCACATCGAGCTGGTCGATCGCCTCGCACCAGTCGGAGTCGTTCCACAGGGCATCGCGCAGAAAGCTGGCTTGGGCGGCGTTCCAGAAACCGGCCTCCGGCAGCAGGGTCTCATTGTCGAGGTGATGGTCGTGCACAAAGCGGTGCAGGCTCAGCTCGTCGTTGGCCATCCCGAGCTGGGCAAACAGGGCTGGCAGATCGTGGACAAGGGGTTCCATCTCGTCTCTCCCTTTGTTTAATCCCTGAGATTATAGACAGGCACAGCCATCGGGCGCAGAGACGAGATTGGAGATCAGGCTGAGGGGATGCGATGGGGTGGCAGATCAACGCCTACAATGTGCAGCCCCTGCATCTTGAGGGTGCCCTGATAGTGGCTCTCGCCATCGCTGGAGAATTCAAACTGATAGTGGGTCAGCAGCCGCAGGGGATTGTGTGCCAGCTCCCGCCGATGGCGGGCCAGCGACAGCAGTTGCAGGTCATGGTGCTGGCAGTAGCGGCGCATGTATTGCCAGGCCACTTCTGCCTGTTGGCGTTGCAGCCAGAACAGGCCGGCAATCGCAATCAGCAACAAAATTCCGAGCATCTCTCCCATAGGCGGGCTTCCTTATCGTGATGTCGATAACCGGGAGTCCTGCTCGGCACTCCCGATCTCCTTTCTATTTCCCGCCGTGTTGCCTCGTGGCGTGAGGGGGAGGCGAGGGATCAGGCCGAGGCAAACAGACGGCCGATGGCCTTGCCCAGCGCCTCGCTGCGGTCGGGGTCACGCAGTCTGGCCAGCATATCATTGCGTAGGGCCGGTAAAGTGACCAACTCGGCAAAAACCTGATTGAAGAACTGGGTCGGTTGCAGTGCCAGTTGTTCCAGATAGTGGCTGAGCAGATTGGCATCCTTCAGATCGGGCCAGAGCCGGCCAGCGATGGCGAGCAGCAGTGCCGGGCTCGGCTGGGTTTGCAGCAGGGTCAGCAGCTTGTTGGTGCGCAAAGAGCTGCCGGGACAGGAGGCCATAGCGCGGCAGAGGTAGGCCAGGGTCTCAGGGTTGGGGGCGGCGCACTCCTGCTCCTTGCCGATCCGCTCGAGCAGGGCGCCTTGTACTGCTGGCGGCAGCGGGGCGTTTTCAAGGCTCTGGCAGAGGGCGTAGAGCGGCTCTTGCGGTAGTTTGGGCAGCGCCTTGCAGATCAGCGCCAGATTGCGCTCATCATGCAGCCGCTCCGCCAGATCGGCAAAGCCCTGCAGCCCCAGAGTCTGCCAACCGGTGTCGTTGGGGGCGGCCAGATAGTGGCAGAGGGCATCGTAATAGGCAGAAGGGGTCTGCTCCAGCTGGCGCGCCAGTTTGGCGTGCAGACTGGCCATTTTTGCCTCTGCCGGGCGGAAGGTGTAGGGATTGTCGGCCAAGCGCTGGGCTTTCTCTTCATCCAGATCGCCGGTGAGCTTGTAGCCCAGGGTCTCCACCACCTGATCCATGAACAGCTTGGGGCCGTTTGGCATCAGCAGGCCGCGCTCATCGAGGGCAAACTTGAGGAACCAGAGGTAGTGGCGAGACTCGCTCGGCTGGAAGAAGTGCACACCCAACCAGGCGTGCTGTTGCAGCGGCCAGGGATAGGGCTCTTGCTGCTGTTCGATGCGGACAAAGGTATCGCTTGCCAGTGGCCGCACCTGGCGGCCCATGTCAAACAGCTGGAACTGGGTGCCAGCCTGAGTCAGAAATTCGGTCAAGGTATTGATGGCAGTAGGCGTCGCAGACATGGTGAGATCCGGCTAATGGTGATGCGGGCCGATTATAAGGCCCTTGCCGAGGATAGCCAGTGGCAGCAGACGTGCGCTGCGGCAGATATCAACATGGCAGCCATGCGGGGGGAGGTGTATAGTATCGCCCTTTTTTAAAGGCGGCAGGCCGCGCTGGTTGCCGTGTATGTCGTTGACCCGGCTGAACCGCCGGTGCTGCGCGACCGAATGTATCGGCATCCTGGCTGACCCTGTCGGGTCGGCGGATCAATTTGTGGTTATGAGGAAGAGAGCGAGATGAATCAATATTTGCTGGTAGCTGGCCTGTTGGGGGAACTCACCGCCGAGTTGCAGCGCCTTGAGCGCTGGCAAGCTGACCATCCCGGTGACGAAGCCCTGGCAAGCACCCTGCCTTTTTGTGTCGATACCCTGAGCTTTGATCAGTGGCTGCAGTTCGTGCTGATCCCGCGCATGGAGCAGCTGGTGATGTTGCAGGCGCCACTGCCCACCAGCGTCTCCCTCTATCCCATGGCCAGCGAAGTCTACAAAGAGGATCTGGCCGAGGCAGAAGCGCTGCTGCGCCTGATCGCACGCTTCGACCTGCTGCTCTCCGGCAAAGTGATCGAACAATGATGCCAACGCAAACCCGAGAAGAGAGTGACCTGAAGCTGACTCTGCTCTATCAGGATGAGTGGCTGGTGGCGGTCAACAAGCCGTCCGGTCTGCTGGTGCATCGCAGCTGGCTCGACAAGGGCGAGACCCGTTTTGCCATGCAGATGACCCGGGATCTCATCGGCGGTCGCCATGTCTATCCGGTGCATCGCCTCGACCGACCCACCTCCGGTGTGCTGCTGTTTGCGCTCGATCCGGTGATTGCCCGCGCACTCACCGAAGCCTTTACCCAACGTCAGGTGCACAAGGAGTATCTGGCATTGGTGCGTGGCTGGGCGCCCGAGCAGGGGGTGATCGACTATCCCCTCAAGGAGCAGTTGGACAAGATTGCCGATGCCATGAGCAACCCGGATCGTCCGGCGCAGGATGCCGTCACCACCTTCCGGCGCCTGCATCAGGTCGAGCTGCCCCACGCGGTCTCCAAAAAGCACCCCACCAGTCGTTACAGTCTGGTCAGATTGTTTCCGAAGACCGGCCGCAAGCATCAGCTGCGCCGTCATATGGATCACCTGTTCCATCCCATCGTCGGGGATACCACCCACGGAGATGGCCGTCATAACCGTTTCTTTCGCGAGCACTTTGGCTGCGAACGGCTGCTGCTGGTGGCCCGCACCCTGAGCTTTACTCACCCGATCCTCAAGGTGCCGATGCGGATCCAGGCGCCACTCGGTCAGGATGTGTTGCGCCTGTTTGCCGAGCTGGGCTGGCCCGCCAGCGAGAGCGACTACTAAGCGCCTGATCCTCAGCCTTGAACCGGTGGCATCTGACGCCAGCTTGCTGATAGAGTTGCTCAAAAGAGTGACTCACGCGGGGAGCGGAGAATGGCACAGATCGATATCGTGGTAGGAACTGTCTACGGCGCAGCCATGCTGGTGGCCGAGACCTTGGCAGATGAGCTGGAACGCAAGGGGCATCACTGTTCTCTGCACGAAGAAGCACGGCTGGCGGACATCGACCCCGGCCGTTTTTTATTGCTGGTCAGTGCCACCACAGGGCAGGGAGACATTCCTCCCAATCTGCAGCCCTTTGCCAGCGAACTGGCTGACAAGGCGCCCTGGCTCAAGGGGCTGCGGTATGCCTTGATTGCCATGGGCGACAGCAGCTATGACCATTTTTGTGGCGCGGGCCGTCGGCTGGACGGGTTGCTGCAAGAGCTGGGCGCCACGCGAGTGATCCCCCCGCTGGAGCTGGATGCCACCGTGCACGATGAACCCGAACAGGTGGCACTTAGCTGGCTGAAAAAGTGGGATATTCAGCCCTGAATATTCTCTGAAATAGAGCCATATCAATCCCCTGATCCTCAACCGACAGGGGATTGTTATTTGCACAAATGTCATCTCACTCAGCAAGCATATTTCCCACTCTTATTGTCGATAGTGGCGGAGGGATATTTTCCCCTTTTGGCATTCCATCGGCGTAATGGTTTCAAGTGCACTGCAGACCCGTCATCCAAATAAAAGTTCAATCTTGAAAGCGATCTCAGTCATGTTTTTGTCATTCGAACGTAAAATAATGACTTTGGTTCAGTCGCGAATTAATTGCTGGTAACGCTTTCAGATTCGTTTTAATTGCTAGATTTGTGGTCTTGTTGGTCATGTATTGCCTTTTTGGTCGTTTTTTTACCTGCTTGTGTTGTGGCGATCGTTTGCCGAGCGATTTGTCGCCATTTTGTGAGTCGCTTCATATTTGTCGTGAAATACGCTCCCTATAATCAACCTCGGTTATCACCAACAGGATTACATGGTGATAAGAAGTTGAATATTCAGGATCACACTCCTCACTGCGGGAAATAAGGAATATGACAATGAAAATGAAGTGGCTCCCGATCGCAGCAGCTGTTACTGCCGCCCTGGCTTCCCAAGCCGCCTTTGCCGTAGATTTCCACGGTTACTTCCGTTCCGGTGTCGGTGTTTCCGGCGACGGCGACATGGTTAAATACAACGTCAATAAAGTTGGCCGTCTGGGTAACGAAAATGATACCTACGGTGAAGTGCAACTGGGTCAGGAAGTATTCAACAAAGATGGCAAGACTTTCTATGTTGATTCCATGTTTGCCATGGCTTCCAACGGTTCAAACGACTGGGAAGGTACCGGTACTGTTTGTAACTTCGATGCCAAGCAGTGCAATGGTGATTCTGACTTCGCCCTGCGTCAGTTCAACGTACAAGCCAAAGGCTTGCTGAACTTTGCTCCTGAAGCAACCCTGTGGGCTGGTAAGCGTTACTATCAACGCCATGACATCCACATCTCCGACTTCTACTACTGGAACATCTCCGGTGCTGGTGCTGGTATCGAAGGCATCCAGGCTGGTCCGGGTAAAGTATCTTTCGCATGGGTACGCAACGATCGCAGCGCTGCCGATGTGTTTGGCCAGTACACCCAAACCGGAGTGGATGGCAACGGTAACCCGACCTATCAGAAGAATGAAGATCTGAACGTTAACACCCTGGATCTGCGTTATGCCGGTATCCCGCTGTGGACCGATGCGTCCTTGGAACTGGGCGTTGACTATGCTCTGGTCAATGAGACCAACGATCAGAAAGCACTGAAAAAGAATCCGCAAGATGGCGTCATGCTGACTGCTGAACTGACCGCAGGCATCCTCGGTGGTTTCAACAAAACCGTGCTGCAATATGGTACTGAAGGTTACTCCAAGACCATGGCCTTCTATGGCGATGGTTCCTGGTACGGCGCTGAAGCCAAAGATGGTGCTGATGGTTTCCGTATCATCAACTGGGGCGTTGTTCCGATGGGCAACTCCTGGGAGATGGGTCACCAGCTGGTTTACGGTGTAGGCAACGAAATGTGGGACGGCAACGACAAGTGGGAAACCATGTCTGTTGTTGTTCGCCCGATGTACAAGTGGGATGACTTCAACAAGACCATCTTTGAAGGCGGCTACTTCAAGGACAACAATAAGTCTACCAATGGCAGTGAAGACAAAGATGCTGGCTACAAGCTGACTCTGGCACAAGCCTGGTCTGCCGGTTCCAGCTTCTGGGCCCGTCCGGAAATTCGTGTGTTCGCCTCCTACCTGGCTAACGACGAAGACAAGAAAGTCTTCGAAGGCAATACCTCCAAAGACACCTACCAAGTTGGTGTTCAAGCAGAAGCTTGGTGGTAAGCAAAAGTTTAAGTTAAGTTAGTGACTGCCCCCTTATGGGGGCAGTTTTGTTTCGCCGGATCACGGCCACCGGATTATGGAGATAAGAAAAATGAAACGGGTAAAGATGTCTATTGCAGCCGTAATCACTGCGCTATTAACCGGTTGTGCCGGAAACATGGTTGTTCCTCTGCAAGAACACGGCTCTATCTTGAGCGATGCAGATCAAGCCAAGCAAGCGTTGGCCAAAGCCTCCAGCTGCTGTGTGGCGTTTAAAGATTTCAGTTATGCCCCCTTGCCTGAAGGTGAGACCTTGCTGGCCATCGATGGCAAGCAACCCACTTTTCAGTTTGATGAGGGGATGAGTTACTTTGCGGCTTATCGCTTGCCGACCAACACCGGCAATCTGGCGATCAGCCTGGCATCACAGGTGAGTAAAACCGTGATGGTGCCCAAGGTCATTATGCTGGATGCCGAGTTCAAGGTGACTCGGGTCCTGGGTGAGTCAGTATTCAGCTATCAACCTGCTCACCTGCTCGATAACGACCGTATTGAAGGGCGTGTTTTTGTTGACCGCAGCATGCCTGGCAACCCGGCCAGCGAAACATACATGATCGTTTATGCGCCCGCGGATAAGCTTTCGGGCAGCACAACAATCCTGCATCCATCAAAAGCGTTTGCTCGCGCTAATGGTACCGTTGAGCCTGATATCAAGGATCCGGTGATCCCGCACTCCCCGTGGGGTTTGGTGCAGATCAAAGTCAAAGATATGGCCCGTGGAAGTGGTCTTGAAGCGGTATTCAAACCCGAATATGCCGACAAGGTGGCTATGAGCCAGGGTCAGCAGGTTGCAGCGATAGCGACTACCGCAGCCGTTACCACAACTGCAACAGCTGCGGTCGCAGCCAAACCTGCTCCTGCCATGCTGAGTGAAACTGAAGCCTTCTACCAGAGCCAGATCGAAAAAGCTGTCAAGGCGGGGGATATCGACAAGGCGATGAAGCTGGTGAACGAGGCCGAGCGGGCCGGTTCAACCAAGGCAAAAAGCGTGTTTATTGATGCGGTCAAGCGCTCGCAAAAATAGAATAATACGACCATTTACTGGTCAGATATATTTATTGAGGCCTCCCTTGTTGGAGGCCTTTTTAATCGGTAGACTGTAATAAATAAAAATAACGCCGTTACATTTTGTTACAGTGGGTTGCCTTTTGATGTAAGCGGCATTATTAAAATACAAAGCGAAACTGCTATTTATATGTCTTTGTAATAGAGTGACAATGCGGATTGTTAACTTATATTAGATGCGTTTTTTAGCCGCTAAACAAGTTGTGATCTTCCCTCCAAATTCAATATTCCCCCGCCTTTGAAAGCAGCAATTTATGACCCGCTGGGTTATATTCTGATGGTCAAAATAAACAAGCCCGACTCGAAGATATCTGAATGAATCAGTCCTTATTTCATCCAGATAGATCGTTCAGGGACGACAATCCATTCAGGAGCGCACACAATGTTCAAAAATGCTTTCTCTAATCTGCAAAAGGTTGGTAAGGCGCTGATGCTGCCAGTATCAGTCTTGCCAGTCGCAGGTATTCTGCTGGGGGTGGGGGCTGCCCACTTCAGCTGGATGCCGGAAATTGTCTCCCAATTGATGGAGCAAGCCGGTGGTTCTGTATTTGGCCAGATGGCCCTGCTGTTCGCAGTGGGTGTTGCTCTGGGCTTTACCAATAACGATGGTGTATCCGGTCTGTCGGCCATCGTTGGCTACGGCATCATGGTCGCAACCCTGAAGGTCATGGCACCTGTGATGGGTGTTGAAACCATCGAAACCGGCGTGCTGGGTGGTATCCTGGCCGGTGGTATCGCTGCCTGGGCGTTCAACCGTTTCTACAAGATCCAGCTGCCAGAGTACCTGGGCTTCTTCGCGGGCAAGCGTGCCGTACCCATCATCACCGGTTTCCTCTCCATCGGTCTGGGTGTGATCCTGTCCGTGATTTGGCCGCCAGTGGGTGGCGCCATCGGTGCCTTCTCTGACTGGGCTGCCAACCAGAACCCGGTACTGGCCTTCGGTATCTACGGCGTGGTTGAGCGCTCCCTGATCCCGTTCGGTCTGCACCACATCTGGAACGTACCGTTCTTCTATCAGGCTGGTACCTGCGTCAACGGTGCCGGTGAAACTGTTCACGGTATCATGACCTGCTTCCTGACTGCTGATGACGCGTCCCGCGCTGCCGGTAACGGCTTCGGTCAGCTGGCTGGTGGCTACCTGTTCAAAATGTTCGGTCTGCCTGCTGCTGCGTTCGCCATCGCTCACGCTGCCAAGCCGGAAAACCGCGCCAAGATCGTTGGTATCATGGCCTCTGCAGCCCTGACCTCTTTCCTGACCGGTATCACCGAGCCGATTGAATTCTCCTTCCTGTTCATCGCACCGGTTCTGTACGCCATCCACGCTGTACTGGCTGGTCTGGCTTATGTGCTGACCAACTCTCTGGGTATCGTACACGGTCACACCTTCTCCAACGGCTTCATCGACTTCGTGGTGCAATCACCGCGTGCCGATAACATGCTGCTGCTGGTTGGTCTGGGTCTGGTTTACGCGGCCATCTACTACGTCGTATTCAGCTTCGTTATCCGTGCCATGAACCTGAAAACCCCGGGTCGTGAAGACGAGACTGCTGAAGAGGCCGTTGGCCAAGGCAAAGACGAAATGTCTGCTGCTCTGGTTGCCGCCTTCGGTGGTAAAGAGAACATCGCTTCTCTGGATGCCTGCATCACCCGTCTGCGTGTTGGTGTAAAAGATGTTGCCAAAGTTGACCAGGCTGGTCTGAAGAAGCTGGGTGCTGCCGGTGTGGTAGTGGCTGGTTCCGGCGTTCAAGCCATCTTCGGTACCAAGTCTGACAACCTGAAAACCGACATGGACATCTGGATGAAGAGCAACTAATTCTGTTGCCTGAATATCAGCGTGTTTGAAGAGGGAGGCGAAAGCCTCCCTCTTGCTATTTCTGGTTATGGATCGTGCGAGTCACAGCAGGTCGAGCTCGGCAGGAGTCTCGTTGCCCAAGGGGCGATATGTAACGGGCTGACCAATGGTGGCCCAACAGCACAAGGTGGGGGGCCTCGCTCGCCTTATCGCACACCATCACCAGATCAACCTTATAGTCAGATAACGTCATCCAGTAATCAGCCAATAAAAAGAGCGCCATCTGGGCGCTCTTTTGTCGAGTCGAGGGGATTAGAGTTTCTCCAGATCCCGTTCGATTTCGCTGATCTTGTTCTGTACCACTTTTTCCAGATGGCGCAGGTCGCGCAGGATCTTCTGCTTGATGTCCGGGTCGGCTTGCTGATGGATGCCCTGGGTCAGGTTGTCCAGCTCATCCACCACATATTTGAGGTTGGCATTGATCTCGGTGACATCCTTGTACTCATGGGTGCCCGAGTCGACCAGCATGGTCTTGCGCTGGCGGGGATACTTGAATTTGACACTCTTGGCGAAGAACTCGCCCTTCTGCTTCTTGAAGTAGATCTTGAGGATGTCGTGGTTGGCCTCCTGGCGCAGGGTGTAGCTGTCGACGGAGGCGGGATCCTGGATCCCCAGGCTCTTCAGATTCTCGTACATCAGGCTTCCTCGGTTTGAAACGATCCTGTCCCATCCATCTTAACCGATGCCTCATGGCTTGCCTGTGACAGGGGCGCCAAAATCAAAAGGGCGCCATCAGGCGCCCTTTTCATCACAGCAATGCTGATTACTCGTCGATGGAGCGCAGCAGGGCGTTGATGCCGACTTTGGCGCGAGTCTTGGCATCAACCTTCTTGACGATCACCGCCGCGTAGAGGCTGTACTTGCCGCATTTGGAGGGCAAGGAGCCGGAGACTACTACAGAGCCAGCCGGTACGCGGCCGTAGTGGATTTCGCCGGTTTCGCGGTCGTAGATGCGGGTGGACTGGCCGATGAAGACGCCCATGGAGATGACGGAACCTTCCTCGACGATGACCCCTTCAACCACTTCGGAGCGGGCACCGATAAAGCAGTTGTCTTCGATGATGGTCGGGTTGGCCTGCAGTGGCTCCAGTACGCCACCGATGCCGACGCCGCCGGAGAGATGCACGTTTTTACCGATCTGGGCGCAAGAGCCGACAGTGGCCCAGGTATCGACCATGGTACCTTCGTCAACGAAGGCGCCGATGTTGACATAGGAGGGCATCAGCACGGTATTGGGGGCGATAAAGGAGCCTTTGCGGGCTGTTGCCGGCGGCACCACGCGCACACCCGCTTCCTTGAACTGCTCGGCGGTGTAGTTGGAGAACTTGAGGGGAACCTTGTCGTAGTACTGGGCATCGTCGCCCTTGATGATGCCATTGTCGTGGATGCGGAAGTAGAGCAGTACCGCTTTCTTCAACCACTGATGGACAACCCACTCACCGGCGATCTTCTCGGCAACCCGTGCCTTGCCAGAGTCCAGCAGGTCGATGGCTTGCAGGATGGCGGACTTGGTGGCGCTATCCACGGAGCCCGGAGTAATGGTGTCGCGGCGCTCGAAGGCCGCTTCAATGATCTGTTGCAACTCGGTCATGACAGGTTTCCTTTAAAAAATTCTGTTTGTTGTATCACACTTTTCCGACTGTTTTTAAGGGGTTGACCGGAATTCTTCCGGCCAGCGGCCATTTCTTCATCCGGTGTGCGCCAACCAGTTGTTTGGTATGGCAAAAAACGCCCGACAACCAGCCTCTTTCGAATCACTCTTCGCTTAATCCAGTACCGACTGCTGGGGATTGAGCTGGTGTACCAGTCGCTCTTCCAGCTGTTTTTGCTGCTCGGCGGTCAATGGCTCGCCATCGAGGCTGGTCAGGCTGAAAAAGTCCTCGACCCTCTCACCGAAAGTGGCGATTTTGGCGGCGTGCAGCGACAGCCCGCACTGCTGGAAAACGGCACCGATCCGAGCCAGCAGGCCGGGGGTATCGAGGGCAGTCAGCTCCATCAGGGTGTGACGGCTCTCCCCTTTATGAGGCAGGAAGACTACCCGGGTCGGTACGCTGAACTGGCGGTGGCGCCGCGACAGCGGCTTGTTGCGCAGCACCAGCTTGCCAGGCTCCTGCAGCGCCTTCTCCAACGCCTTCTTGATGGTGGCGGTGCGGTTGGGGCTGATGGGTTCGCCGCTCGGCTCCAGCACCACGAAGGTATCGAGTACATAGTTGCTGCGCGAGTTCATGATCTGGGCATCGTGGATGTTGAGGTTCTTCTGATCCAGCGCCGAGGCGACGGTGGCAAACAGATTCGGGGTATCGCGGCAGTAGATAAATACCTCGCTGCCGCCGCGGGTCGGGTGTTTGCCGATGATCACCAGCGGAGCCGGATTGTCGCCATGCTCGATGATGTGGCGGCAGTGCCAGGCGATCTGCTCCGGGCTGTGACGCAGGAAGTAGTCGGCCTTGAAATCGGCCCAGAGCAGGTTGATTGCCTCTTCCGATACATCCCGTTGTGCCAGCAGTTGCTTGGCCTGACGCTGGTTTT
This sequence comes from Aeromonas sp. s8, assembly GCF_040907785.1. Lineage (NCBI taxonomy): Bacteria > Pseudomonadati > Pseudomonadota > Gammaproteobacteria > Aeromonadales > Aeromonadaceae > Aeromonas > Aeromonas sp. s8. The sequence goes on along the minus strand of NZ_JBFOCL010000040.1, from coordinate 288,045 downwards.
CGCGAATGCGCAGCCGCATGTCGGGCGGGTTCTCCAGCCCCTGGCGCAGCGCCTTCTGGGTCGCGAAGTAGAGCTCCCGCAGCAGGGTGCCCTTCCAGTCGTTCCACAGGGTATCGTTGGTGGCGCAGATATCGGCCACGGTGAGGCAGTAGAGCAGGTCGAGATGCTGCTCGTCGCGCACCTTCTGGGCAAAGTCGGTGACCACGTCTGGGTCATAGATGTCGCGGCGCTGGGCGGTGACCGACATCAGCAGATGGTGGCGCACCAGCCAGGCGACCAGCCGACTCTCGTAGCGATCCAGACCGTGCAGCTGGCAGAACTCCAGCGCATCGACGGCGCCGAGTTCCGAGTGATCGCCGCGCCGCCCTTTGGCAATGTCGTGGAACAGGGCGGCGATGCTGAGCAGCTCCGGTTTGCGCAGCCGGGTGAAGACCTCGTGGCAGAGCGGGTGGCTCTGGCGACTGGCCGGATTGGGGAACTGATGAATGTTCTTGAGCAGCCGATGGGTGTGCTCATCTACCGTGTAGGCGTGGAACATGTCGAACTGCATCTGGCCAACGATGAGGTTCCATTGCGGCAGATAGGCGGCGAGGATGCCGTACTTGTGCATCAGGGTGAGCGGCAGGCCGATGCCGTTGGGGTGGCGCAGCAGCGCCATAAACAGGCGACGGCAGTCGGGCAGATCCTGCAACCAGCAGTTGAGTTTGCGGCGCGCCTCGCGCAGCTGGCGCAAGGTGGCCGAGTGGATGCCTGCAATCTCGGGATGCTGGGCCATCTGGTAGAAGAGGCGCAGGATAGCGGCCGGTTCACGGCTAAACAGCTCCGCATCCACCGCATCGATGAGGCGGCCACGGAGCTGGAACTCGTCGGAGAGGCGACGCACATCCATGGCGGTGTTGCCGAGGATCGCCTCGTCAAACAGCTGCAGCAGCATCTCGTTGAGCTCGGAGACCCGCCGCACCGTCTGGTAGAAGCGCTTCATCATCTGCTCGACCGGAGTGTTGCCTTCCCCTTCGAACCCCAGCATCTGGGCCACGGTGCGCTGGCGATCGAACAGCAGGCGGTTATCTCCCTTGTTGATAGCCATGTGCAGGGCAAAGCGCACCTTCCAGAGAAAATTCTGGCAGTCGAGCAGTTCGCGATACTCGGCGCGGTTGAGAAAGCCGTGGCTGGTCATCTCGAACAAGGTAGTGGCGCCGAAGTGGCGGCGGGCGACCCAGGCGAGGGTTTGAATATCCCGCAGGCCGCCCGGATTGCTTTTGAGATCCGGCTCCAGCTTGTAGGCGGTGCCGAGAAACTGCTGGTGTCGCTCTGCTTGCTCCTGGCGCTTGGCGCGAAAGAAGGCTTCGCTTGGCCAGAAGTGCTGTGGGCCGGTGGCCTCTTTCAGTTGCCGGAAACCCTCCTGGCGACCTGTGATGTAGCGGGCCTCGATGAGGTTGGTGGCGACCGTAATATCGGCGCGCCCCTGCTCGAGGCACTCCACCACGTTGCGCACCGCCTGACCCACCTCCAGCTTGAGATCCCACAGCAAGGTGATGAACTCACCGATGCGCAGTCCCAACACCTCGTCCAGCTCATCGCCGTCATAGAGGATCAGCAGGTCGATATCGGAGTGGGGGTGCAGCTCGCCGCGACCATAACCGCCTACCGCGATCAGGGTGAGGTCGCTCTTGTCGAAGCCGAACTTCTGCCACAGCCGGCAGAGCAGCTGATCCATGTATTCGGAGCGGGTGGCGACCAGCTCGATGATGTTGTCGCCGGCATCAAAACGGGTGTGCAGCCAGCCGAGAAAGCGGCTCAGGTACTCTTTGCAGTTGTCGCGAGTGAGCTGGTCATCGGGTAACAAATGGGGGGAAAGCAGGCTGGCGTCCATGGCATCTCACACACAGTGGCAGGCAAACGGCTGGAACAGAAGTAAAAACCCCGGCGCTTTGGAAGTTCAGGGCCGGGGTTCGATGTTAGCTGTGTTTGATGAAGCGGTCGATAGTGTCATCGGGGCGCAGGGTGAGCACCTCGCAGCCATCCTCGGTCACCAGCAGGGTGTGCTCCCACTGGGCGGAGTCGCCGCCATCCTTGGTGGTCACGGTCCAGCCATCCTTCGGATTGACCTTGCAGTGATACTTCTTGCTGTTGACCATGGGCTCGATGGTGAAGCACATGCCTGCTTTCAGCTCCAGCTTGCCGCTGTTGCGATAGTGGAGGATCTGCGGCTCTTCGTGGAACTCGGCACCGATGCCGTGACCGCAGTAGTCACGCACCACGGAGAAACCGGCCTTCTCGACGATGGGCTGAATAACAGCGCCAATCTCGGTGATGCAGGCACCCGGGCGCACCTTCTTGATGGCGGCATAGAGGCTCTCTTGCGCAACCTTGCAGAGCTGGCGGCGCAGTGGGGTGGTTTCACCCACGATGAACATGGCCGAGGTATCGCCGTGGTAACCATCCTTGATGACGGTGATATCCAGGTTGATGATGTCGCCATCACGCAGCTTCTTGTGATTCGGGATACCGTGGCAGATCACATCGTTCACCGAGGTGCAGATGGATTTGGGGAAGCCGTGGTAGTTGAGCGGAGCTGGAACTGCCTGTTGTACGTCGACAATATAGTCGTGGCAGAGGGTGTTCAGTTCGTCAGTGGTGACGCCAGCTTTGACATGGGGCGCAATCATGACCAGCACATCGGCGGCCAATTGGCCGGCAACGCGCATCTTTTCAATCTCTTCCGGTGTCTTGATTTTAATGGACATGGGATCTCTCTTGCGGCCTGCCACTGGGCCTGCGAGGGCAGACAGGACAGGTAATGAAAAATAGATGCGTTTGCAATCAGGGCAAAATTTTATCCGCAACCCCCGCGTACTTCCAGTGTGATTGTCATCACAACGTCAAATCGGCGTCGCAGCATCCTCTGGCGGGATCCATATTTACACCTGTTTAGGGTGTCGGCCGGTGGTGTCCTGGACAAAGTTATGATATAAAGCGCGCCGGAATGGGGAACTTGCGTCCCGATTTCATCACCCTTACTTAAACAACACACACACATCGACACATATGCCGGGGTGCCTTAACGGGTCGGTTATATGGGATGTGTGGAGGCCTAACCCCAATACAGAGGTATAAAATGGCTAAAGTTTCTATGCGCGACATGCTGCAAGCCGGCGTTCACTTCGGTCACCAGACTCGTTACTGGAACCCGAAAATGAAATCCTACATCTTCGGTGCCCGCAGCAAAGTTCACATCATCAACCTGGAAAAAACCGTTCCGATGTTTGACGATGCCATGAACTTCATCAGCTCCGTAGCTGCCAAGAAAGGCAAGGTACTGTTCGTTGGTACCAAGCGTGCCGCGTCTGAAGCCGTAAAAGAAGCCGCTGAGCGTTGCGACCAGTTCTATGTAAACCACCGCTGGCTGGGCGGTATGCTGACCAACTGGAAAACCGTTCGTCAGTCTATCAAGCGCCTGAAAGATCTGGAAACCCAGAGCCAAGACGGTACCTTCGACAAGCTGACCAAGAAAGAGGCGCTGATGCGTACTCGCGAAATGGAAAAGCTGGAGAAGAGCCTGGGTGGTATCAAGAACATGGGCGGCCTGCCTGACGTTCTGTTCGTTGTCGATGCCGACCACGAGCATATCGCTATCAAAGAAGCCAATAACCTGGGTATCCCGGTAGTTTCCATCGTTGATACCAACTCCAACCCGGACGGCGTTGACTATGTCATCCCGGGTAACGACGACGCTATCCGTGCCGTACAGCTGTACCTGAATGCTGCTGCTGACACCGTACTGGAAGCTCGCGCTCAGGACATCGTTGTTCAAGCCGAACAAGATGGCTTCGTTGAAGCTGAGTAATTGATAAGGACTGTAAAGCCCTTATTAACCAAGCTGATGTAATTGGTTAGCAGGGGCCCTTGTGGCCCCTGTTTCTTGTCAATTCAAGACCGAGGATACTGGACATGGCTAACGTTACTGCCGCCCTGGTAAAAGAACTGCGCGAGCGCACTGCCGCTGGCATGATGGATTGCAAAAAAGCACTGGAAGAAGCTGCTGGTGATATCGAGCTGGCAATTGAGAACATGCGCAAATCCGGTCAGGCCAAAGCCGCCAAGAAAGCTGGCCGTATCGCCGCTGAAGGCGTTATCTTTGCTCGCACCGAAGGCAACGTTGCCGTCATGATCGAGCTGAACAGCGAAACCGACTTCGTCGCCAAAGATGCCAGCTTCATGGCAATGGGCCAGAAGATCGCTGACATCGCTGCGACCCAGAAAATTGCTGACGTTGACGCGCTGAAAGCCGCTGACTTCGGTAACGGCGAATCCGTCGAGCTGACCATCACCAACCTGATCGCCAAGATCGGTGAGAACATGAACCTGCGTCGCGTGATGCTGGTTGAAGGTGACAACCTGGGTACCTACGTTCACGGTTCCCGCATTGGTGTTATCACCAAGCTGACCGGTGGTTCTGCCGAGCTGGCCAAAGATCTGGCCATGCACGTTGCTGCCAACAGCCCGCAATTCGTCAAGCCTGAAGACGTGTCTGCTGAAGTCGTTGCCAAAGAGCGCGAAATCCAGATCGACATCGCCATCAACTCCGGCAAGCCGAAAGAGATCGCCGAGAAGATGGTTGAAGGCCGCATGAAGAAGTTCACCGGTGAGGTTTCCCTGACTGGTCAACCGTTCGTGAAAGATCCTTCCATGACCGTTGCCGAGCTGCTGAAGAAAGAAGGCGCTGACGTTGTCTCCTTCACCCGTTTCGAAGTGGGCGAAGGCATCGAGAAGCAAGAGACCGATTTCGCTGCTGAAGTTGCAGCCCAAATCGCGGCCGCTCAAAAGGCCTAATCGAACCGGTTTTTCCGTTTCCCCAGACCGCGACTTATGTCGCGGTCTTTATATGACCAGGAATCAGTGACATGAGTACCAATCCCAAACCTGCATACAGACGTGTTCTTCTGAAGTTGAGTGGTGAAGCCCTGCAAGGATCCGAGGGTTTCGGCATTGATCCGGCGGTGCTGGAGCGGATGGCCCAAGAGATCAAAGAACTGGTTGAGTTGGGTGTTCAGGTCGGTCTGGTCATCGGTGGCGGCAACCTGTTCCGTGGTGCCGGTCTTGCCAAAGCGGGCATGAACCGCGTGGTGGGCGACCACATGGGTATGCTGGCAACCGTGATGAACGGTCTGGCCATGCGTGATGCCCTGCATCGTGCTTATGTGAATGCCCGTCTGATGTCTGCCATCTCCCTGCAGGGTGTCTGTGACTCCTACAGCTGGGCCGAGGCAATCAGCCAGCTGCGTGCTGGCAAAGTCGTTATCTTCTCTGCCGGTACCGGCAACCCCTTCTTCACTACCGATTCTGCGGCTTGTCTGCGCGGGATCGAGATCGAAGCTGACGTGGTGCTCAAAGCCACCAAGGTTGATGGTGTATACAACGAAGATCCGGTCAAGAATCCGGATGCCGTGCTGTATCATGAACTGAGTTATGATGAAGTTCTTGAAAAAGAGCTCAAGGTGATGGATCTTGCTGCCTTTACCCTGGCACGTGACCATGATCTGCCGATCCGCGTGTTCAACATGAACAAACCGGGTGCCCTGCGCCGGGTTGTGATGGGTGAACCGGAAGGCACTCTGATCCACCACGTTGGTAAATAAGATAAAGTGAGCCACCTGGCGCTCTTATCCTATCCATCACGTCAGTAAATAAGATAGACACGGGCCGTGTAGCGGCTCGTTCGCCAAAAGGAAAACCACTGTGATCAACGAGATTAAAAACGACGCCAAGGACCGTATGGGCAAGAGCGTAGAAGCGCTCAAGACTCAAATGTCCAAGATCCGTACCGGCCGCGCTCACCCGAGCCTGCTCGACGGCATCCAGGTTGAGTATTACGGTGCTGCCACTCCGCTGAAACAGTTGGCCAACGTCGTGGCAGAAGATGCTCGCACCCTCTCCATCTCCATTTTTGACCGCTCCATGATCCAGGCGGTAGAGAAGGCGATCCTGACCTCCGATCTGGGCCTGAACCCGTCCAGCAATGGCCAGACCCTGCGCGTACCGCTGCCGCCGCTGACCGAAGAGCGTCGTCGCGACCTGACCAAGATCGTCCGTGCCGAAGCGGAAAACGCTCGTGTTGCCGTGCGCAACATCCGTCGTGACGCCAACGCCGACCTGAAAGCGCTGCTGAAGGACAAAGAGATCTCCGAGGATGACGACCGTCGCGCCCAGGAAGAGATCCAGAAGCTGACCGACTCCTACGTCAAGCTGGTCGATGAGGCCCTTGCCGTAAAGGAGAAGGAGCTAATGGAAATCTAACCGTCTGAAAGGTATATTACGAGCGCCGTGTAGTGCCCCTGCACGGCGCTTTTGTCTTTGTGGGAGAATTACATGTCGCTTTTGGCTGCGTTGGGTGATTGTGCCAACTCGTCTTTACCCCGTCACGTCGCCATCATCATGGATGGTAACGGTCGCTGGGCCCAGAACCGAGGCAAGATGCGGGTTTATGGCCACAAGGCGGGCGTCAAGTCAGTGCGCGAGGCCGTTACCTTTGCTGCGCGTGCCAAGATCGAGGCATTGACCCTGTTTGCATTCTCCAGCGAGAACTGGCGCCGCCCGGAAGGGGAGGTCAGTGCCTTGATGGAACTGTTCATCACAGTGCTGGGTCGTGAGGTGCAGAAACTGCACAACAACGGGATCCGGCTCAAGGTGATTGGCGATACTGCTCGCTTTAGTGAGCGGTTGCAGGCCAAAATCGCCAAGGCGGAAGCCTTGACCGCCAATAACAAGGGGTTGACCCTGAACATTGCGGCCAACTATGGCGGCCAGTGGGATATCGCCCAAGCTGCCCGCAAGCTGGCTAAAGCAGTGGCGGCAGGTGAACTGGCCGCTGACGACATTGATGAATCCATGTTGACCCGCGAGGTTTGCATGGCCGATCTGCCACCCGTGGACCTGTTGATCCGTACCGGTGGTGATCATCGCATCAGCAACTTTGTGTTATGGCAGCTCGCTTATGCCGAGCTCTATTTTACCCCGGTATTGTGGCCCGACTTCAACGAGGCTGAGTTCAGTGAGGCGGTCGCCTCTTTCGTTGCCCGCGAGCGTCGCTTCGGTTGCACGGGTGAACAGATACGGGAATTGATCGCCGAGCAGCAGACCGGCTAAACCCCGCTCCCAAGAGAGAGGTTTCTTTTGCTAAAACAACGAATTATTACTGCTTTGATGTTGATCCCCCTGGTGTTGGGGGCGCTCTTCTTTCTGCCATTGAAATTTTTTGCCCTGTTGGCAGCGCTGGTGTTTTTGTTGGCCAGTCGCGAATGGAGTGGTTTTGTCTCTGCTGCTCCGCAGCAATGGTTGCCCATCGTATTTTGTCTGTTGCTCGGTGCCAGCCTCTTTTGGCTGCCAGTGGAGCAACTCTGGACGCCCCACCTGCACCCTCTCGTGATGGGTGTGCTCTGGACAGCGGTAAGCTGGTGGTTGCTGGGTCTGCTGCTGGTGCTGCGCTATCCCCAAAGTGCCAAGCTGTGGAAAGAGTCTATCTGGCTCAAGTCGCTGTTTGGTCTGGTGACCCTGGTTCCCTTCTTCTGGTCGCTGGTCGCCATCCGTGGTTACAACTTTTACCATGACCCCATGATGGGGGCCTGGATCCTGTTGTTCGTGATGGGACTGGTCTGGGCGGCAGATTCTGGCGCGTATTTTTTCGGCAAGGCGTTCGGTAAGCACAAGCTTGCCCCCGCCGTCAGTCCGGGCAAAACCATCGAAGGGATGTGTGGCGGCCTCTTTACCGCCAGCCTGCTGGCCATCGGTGTCACCTGGTCGATGGGATTTGTTCCTGCCAAGATGATCACCGTGCTGTTTTGCTCCCTGCTGGCGGTGCTAGCCTCCGTACTCGGCGATCTGACCGAGAGCATGTTCAAGCGCGAAGCGGGCATCAAGGACTCTGGCACCCTGCTGCCGGGTCATGGGGGCATTCTCGACCGGATCGACAGCCTGACCGCCGCCCTGCCGGTGTTTCTGCTCAGTTATCTGCTACTCAGTCAGGAGTTTTGATGCACAAGTCACTGGTTATTCTGGGGGCCTCCGGCTCCATTGGTCAGAGTACCTTGAAAGTGCTGCGCCATAACCCGGGCAGTTGGCAAGTGTTGGCGTTGACCGCCGCCCGCAACGTGGATGCCATGTTGCGGGACTGCCTCGAATTCTCCCCCCGTTTTGCCGTGATGGTCGATGAGGATGCTGCCCGTGAGCTGGCTGCCCGTCTGAAAGCACACGGCAGTGCGACCCGGGTCATGTCTGGTGCAGCAGCCCTCTGCGATGTGGCCGCTCATCCCGATGCTCATAGCGTGATGGCCGCCATCGTCGGTGCGGCCGGACTGGCCCCGACCATGGCCGCGGTACGTGCCGGTAAGCGAATTTTGCTGGCCAACAAGGAGGCGCTGGTGATGTCCGGTGCTTTCTTCATGGAGGCCGTTCGCGAGCATGGTGCCGAGCTGCTACCCATCGACAGCGAACACAATGCCATCTTCCAGTGTCTGCCGACTGCCGTGCAGCGCCAGCCCGGTTTTTGCGATCTGGCGGCAGCGGGGATCAGCAAGATTTTGCTGACCGGTTCCGGCGGTCCGTTCCGTTACACCGAGATCAGCGAGCTGGCGAAGGTGACGCCGGCGCAGGCCATCGCCCATCCCAACTGGTCGATGGGGGCCAAGATTTCGGTCGACTCCGCCACCATGATCAACAAGGGGCTGGAGTACATCGAGGCGCGCTGGTTGTTCAATGCGGCGCCCGAGCAGATCCAGGTGGTGATCCACCCGCAGTCGGTGATCCACTCCATGGTGCAGTACAAGGATGGCTCCGTGCTGGCCCAGCTTGGCAATCCGGATATGTGTACCCCCATCGCCCATGCGCTGGCTTATCCCAATCGCATCCCCTCCAGTGTGGAACCTTTGGATTTCTTCAGTGTCGGAGAGTTCAGCTTTATCCGGCCTGATTACGAGCGCTACCCCTGTCTGGCGCTGGCCATCAATGCCTGCCAGAAGGGACAAGCGGCGACCACTGCGCTGAATGCAGCCAACGAGGAGGCGGTTGCCGCCTTCCTGGCCGGGCGCATCGGTTTTATGGATATTGCCCGGATCAACGAGGCAGTGATGCTGGCGCTGGAGAGCTACGCCGTCGGCTCGCTCGATGATCTGTTTGCCCTGGACGGTGCGGCAAGAGCCCGTGCTCACACTTTGATTGAGGAGCTTGGCTGATGGGCGGTGTGTTGTGGAATATCGGTGCCTTTGTTGTTGCGCTGGGCCTGCTGGTCGCGGTGCACGAGTTTGGTCACTTCTGGGTGGCCCGTCGTTGTGGCGTCAAGGTTGAGCGCTTCTCCATCGGTTTTGGCAAGGCGATCTGGCGCCGGATGGGTAAAGATGGCACCGAATATGTGCTGGCGCTGATCCCCCTCGGTGGTTACGTCAAGATGCTCGATGGCCGGGTCGATGAACTCAAGCCCGGTGACGAGCAGTATGCCTTCAACCACAAGAGTGTCTGGGCGCGGATGGCGATTGTCGCCGCAGGTCCCATGGCCAACTTCGTGTTTGCCCTGTTTGCCCTCTGGCTGATGTTTATCATCGGGGTGCCGAGCGTCAAGCCGGTGATTGGTGAAGTGCGTCCGGCCTCCATCGTGGCCGAGGCGGGTGTGCTGCCGGGGGTGGAGATTGTCGGGGTCGGCGATGAGCAGACCGGTGACTGGGAGAGCGTCACTTACGCCCTTATCAGCCATCTGGGTGATGATGCTGTGACTCTCAAGGTGCAGGCACCCAATACCAGCTATGCCACCGATAAAACCTTGTCGCTGACCGGCTGGACCTTCGATCCGGATAAAGAGTCGCCCATTGGCAGCTTGGGGATCGTCCCCCTGGGTGGCAAAGTGCTACCCGTCGTGGCTGCAGTGGTGGCCAAGAGTGCCAGTGAAAAGGCGGGGCTACAGGTCGGTGACCGTATCAAACAGGTCGGCGGTCAGCCTATTACCGCGTGGGCCCAGTTTGTCGAGCTGGTGCAGCAGGCTCCGGGCGAACCCCTGCAAGTGGTGGTTGAGCGCAACAACAGTGATCTCAACGTGACCCTGACCCCGGATAGCCGCAAGGTGCAGGGCAAGCTGGTAGGATTCGTCGGTCTCTCGCCGCAACTGGTTCCATTACCGGATGAATATCGAATTCTGTTACAGTATGGGCCTTTGCAGGCGCTGTGGCATGGCGCGGACAAAACCTGGAGTCTGATCACGCTCACCTTTGACATGATTGGCAAGTTGATCGGTGGCATCGTGTCGCTGGACAACCTGAGCGGCCCCATCTCCATTGCCAAGGGCGCCGGCAGCAGCGCCGACTATGGTCTGGTCTATTTCTTGAGTTTTCTGGCGCTGATCAGCGTCAACCTGGGGATTATCAATCTGTTCCCCCTGCCGGTGCTCGATGGTGGCCATCTGGTCTATTTCCTGATCGAAGCGGTCACCGGCAAGCCGGTATCTGAGAAAATACAGGAAGTGGGTTTCAGGATCGGCGCCGCCATTCTGATGTTATTGATGGGCATTGCGCTGTTTAACGATTTCGCTCGCCTCTGAGGCCAGAGCATCAACAAGGACACATAAGAACAAAATGGCTGTTAAAAAAGCATTGGTGTTGAGTTGCCTGCTGGGTGCCAGTTTCCTGGCCCAGGCGGCCCCTGCCTCTTTTGTGGTGCAAGATATCCAGGTCGAAGGTCTGCAACGGGTGACCCTGGGTGCCGCACTGTTGAACCTGCCGATCCGGGTCGGTGATACCGTCGACTCCGTGGCTCTGGCCAGCGCCATCAAGAAGCTCTATGCCTCGGGTAACTTCGAGGATGTGAAGGTTTACCGTGATGGCCAGGTGCTGCAAGTGATGGTCAAGGAGCGTCCAACCATCTCCAGCATCGAGTTTGCCGGCAACAAGGATATCAAAGAGGAGCAACTGACCCAGAGTCTGGAGTCCTCCGGTATCCGTGTGGGCGATCCGCTGGATCGCACCGTGCTCACCTCCCTCGAGAAGGGGCTGGAAGATTTCTACTATGGCGTGGGTAAATACTCCGCCAAGGTCAAGGCCATCGTCACCCCGTTGCCGCGCAACCGGGTCGACCTCAAGTTCACCTTCGTGGAAGGGGAAGCGGCCAAGATCCAGCAGATCAACATCGTCGGCAACAGCGTCTTCCCTGAAGAGAAGCTGATTGCCCAGCTCTCCCTGCGCGACGAAGTGCCCTGGTGGAACTTCACCGCCGATCAGCGCTATCAGAAGCAGAAACTGGCCGGCGATATCGAGACCCTGCGCTCCTACTACATGGATCGCGGCTATATCCGCTTCCAGCAGGAGTCTACCCAGGTCTCCATGACCCCCGACAAGAAGGGCGTCTACGTCACCCTCAACATCAAGGAAGGGGATCAGTACAAGGTCTCCGGTGTCCAGCTCAAGGGTGACCTGATCGATCGCGGTGGCGAGATGAAGGGATTGATCCCGATCGCTGCCGGCAGCATTTACTCTGCCAGTCAGGTGACTCATACCGAAGAGGTGCTCTCCAAGTTCCTCGGCCGTTACGGCTACGCCTATCCGAAAGTGGTCACCTTCCCACAGGTCAATGACAAGACCAAGGAAGTCGAGCTGATCGTCAACGTTGAGCCTGGCCCCCGTGTCTATGTGCGCAACATCAACTTCAGCGGTAACGCCACCACCGAAGACCAGGTGCTGCGTCGCGAGATGCGCCAGATGGAGGGCACCTGGCTCTCCTCCGACAACATCGAGCAGTCCAAGAGCCGTCTCAACCGCCTTGGCTACTTCGAGAGCGTCGAAGTGGACACCAAGCGGGTGCCGGGCAACGATGACCTGGTTGACCTCGACTTCAAGGTCAAGGAGCAGCCAGCAGGCTCCATCAACGCAGGTATCGGTTACGGTACCGAATCGGGTCTGAGCCTGCAGGCGGGGATCTCTCAGAATAACTTTATGGGTACCGGTAAAACGGTCTCCATCAACGCCAGCACCAACGACTACTCCAAGAACGTTGACCTGAGCTACAACGACCCCTACTTCACCGTAGATGGTGTCAGCTTGGGTGGTCGGGTCTACTACAACCAGTTCCGCGCCGATGATGCCGATATCGTCGATTACGAGAACGAAACCATCGGTTTCCGTCTCTCCAGCGGCTTCCCGGTCAACGAGTTCAACCGTCTCGACTTCAGTACCGGTATCGAGAGCACCAAGCTGAGTCGCCCCTCATTCAATAGCCAGAACTATCAGGAATGTCTAAAGGACAATCCGGATACTGACGGCAATACCTATTGCTGGGATCAGTGGAACGATAACCGCCAGTCGGTGCAGATGGATCAGTTCTGGAATCTCTATTCACAGGATGGTTCCAATCTTGACTTCGTGACCGTTGATGTGACCGCTGGTTGGACCCGCTCCACCCTGAACAAGGGGATGTTCCCGACAGCCGGTGACCGCCAGCGTGTCAACGCCAAGGTGACCGTGCCGGGCATGGAGCTGCAGTACTACAAGCTCTCCGCCGAAGATGCCCACTACTTCCCGCTCGATGCGGATCATAACTGGGTGATGATCGGCAAGGGGCGCGTCTCCTACGGTAACGGCTATGGCGATGACCCCATGCTGCCGTTCTTCGAGAACTACTATGCCGGTGGTTTCGATACGGTACGTGGCTTCAAGAGCAACACCATTGGTCCCAAGGCGATTTACAAGACCTACAACAAACCGGGGGTTGGCACTTGTACTGGCAGTCAACCTTGTGAGACCGGCAGTTATGAAGGTTCCGACACCTCGGTGGGCGGTAACGCTCTGGCCGTTGCAACACTGGAGCTGGTCTTCCCGACCCCGTTCGTCTCCGAGACCTATCGTCCGCAGATCCGTTCCACCGTCTTTATGGATGCAGGTACCGTCTGGAGCACTGATTTTGCCAACGGAGCATATCCTTGCGCCGCCGGTTCTGATTGCAACTATCTGAGCCAGGACTACTCCAGCCCGGGCAATATCCGGGTCTCTGCCGGTGTCTCCCTGCAGTGGCTCTCGCCGATGGGCCCGCTGGTGTTCGCCTTGGCCAAGCCGATCAAGAAATACGAAGGGGATCGCACCGAGTTCTTCTCCTTCAACATCGGTCGTACTTTCTAAGCAGAGTTTCGCCCCCACCCATGCGGTGGGGGTCTTCAATGATGGGACGCGCGGTATGCGTGCCTCACCAGGTAACAAGACGGTCCTAACGCCGCTTGCATAATCGGGTAAATCAGGTAGCCCTCGCCATGAGGGAACAAGGAGTAAGTGTGAATAAAGCGTTGAAAGTAGCTGGTTTGAGCTTTGCACTGATGGCTGCCGGCATGGGTTCTGCCTTCGCTGAGACCAAGATCGCCGTGGTTGATATGGGCGAAGTCTTCCAAAAGCTGCCCCAGCGTGAAGCCGTTGCAGCCAAGCTGAAAGGTGAATTCGAGCCGCGCATGCGTGAGCTGCAGAAACTGGAACAGGAAGGCCAGAAGCTGGTCGAGAAGTTCCGCAAGGATGAAGCCTTCATGAGCGCCGAGCAGAAGAAGCAGAATCAGGAGAAGCTGGCCAAGCTGCAGATGGAGTTCAACCAGAAGCGTCAAGCCTTTGAGCAGGACAACGGCCGCCGTCAGTCCGAAGAGCGTAACAAGATCCTGACCAAGGTGCAGGCTGCCATCGATTCCATCGCCAAGAGCAATGGTTACGATCTGGTGCTGGAGCGCAATGCCGCCCCGTATGCCGCCAGCAAGCTGGACATCTCCGGCCAGGTTATTTCTCAGGTAAGCAAGAGCAACTAATTGATGGCATTTACTCTCGCACAGCTGGCCCAGCAACTGGGGGCCCAGGTCCATGGCGACGGAACCCTGGAAATCCGCAAGGTAGCGACACTGGAAAAGGCCGGGGAGGGTGAGATTACCTTCCTGTCCAACAAGAAGTACCGCTCTTATCTGGAGCAGAGCAAGGCGACTGCCGTGCTCATTACAGAAGCGGATCTCCCTTTCTGTCCCACCAATGCCCTGGTGCTCAAGGATCCCTACGTGGGTTTTGCCCGGGTAGCCCAACTGCTGGACACCACCCCGCAGCCGGCCATGGATATCCATCCGAGTGCCGTCATCGCGGCCGACGTCCAGCTGGGCGAGAGAGTGGCCATCGGTGCCAATGCAGTGATCGAATCCGGCGTCGTGCTGGGTGACGATGTACGCATTGGCCCGGGCTGTTTTGTTGGCAAGAATACCCGGCTGGGAGCGCGCTCCCGGCTGTGGGCCAACGTTACCCTCTATCACAATGTGACCATGGGCACCGACTGTCTGGTTCAATCCGGCACAGTGATCGGTGCCGATGGTTTCGGTTATGCCAACGAGCGTGGCGAGTGGATCAAGATCCCCCAGCTCGGCGGTGTGACCATTGGCAACCGGGTCGAGATCGGTGCCTGTACCACCATTGACCGCGGTGCGCTGGAAGATACCCGCATCGCTGACAACGTCATCATCGACAACCAGTGCCAGATCGCCCACAACGTGGAGATCGGCTATGGCACCGCCGTGGCGGGCTCTACCGTGATGGCTGGTAGTCTCAAGGTCGGCAAATACTGTATCATTGGCGGCGCTTCCGTCTTTAACGGGCATATGGAGATCTGCGACCAGGCCACCGTCACCGGTATGGCCATGGTGATGCGACCCATTACCGAGCCCGGTGTCTACTCTTCCGGCATCCCTCTGCAAACCAATAAAGAGTGGCGCAAGACCGCCGCCCGGGTGATGCGTATCGAAGAGATGCACAAGCGGTTAAGCAAGCTTGAGAAGAAGCTGGATCAAGAATAATCACGATTGGTATAGGGTACTGTTTTGACTACTGAAAAGAAGAGCCTGGGTATCCAGGAAATCATGGATCTGCTGCCCCACCGTTATCCGTTTCTGATGGTGGATCGTGTAGACGACTACGAGATCAGCGATGAGCGCAAAACCCTGCGCGCCATCAAGAACGTCTCGTTCAACGAGCCGATCTTCCAGGGGCACTTCCCGGCCAAGCCGGTGTTCCCTGGCGTACTGATCCTGGAAGCGATGGCACAGGCCACCGGTATCCTGGCCTTTACCATGGTGGGCAAGCCGTCTCCCAACGAACTCTACTATTTTGCCTCAATCGACAACGCTCGCTTCAAGCGCCCGGTCGGCCCCGGTGACCAACTGGTGCTGGACGTGGAGTTCCTGAAAGAGCGTCGCGGTATTGCCAAGTTCACCGGTGTCGCCACCGTCGACGGTGAAGTGGTCTGTACCGCCGAGCTGATGTGCGCCAAACGCGAGGTTTAACACACGTGATCGACCAGACTGCCATCATTCACGATACTGCCATCGTCCATGAGTCTGCCGTGATCGGTAAAGGGGTTGAAATCGGCCCCTTTTCTGTCATCGGCGCCGAGGTGGAAATCGGTGACAACACCTGGGTAGGTTCCCATGTGGTGATCAAGGGCCCGACCAAGATTGGTCGCGGCAACAAGATCTTCCAGCACACCTCCATCGGTGAGGATTGCCAGGACAAGAAGTACGCCGGTGAGCGCACCTTCCTCGAGATCGGCGACAACAACGTCATTCGCGAGAACTGCACCTTCCACCGTGGCACCATTCAGGATCAATCCCTGACCAAGGTCGGCAGCGGCAACCTGTTCATGGTCAACGTTCATGTTGCCCACGACTGCATCATCGGTGACAACTGCATCTTCGCCAACAACGCGACCCTGGCGGGCCACGTGGTGATCGGTGACTTCGTGATCTTCGGTGGTCTCTCCGCCATTCACCAGTTCGGCCGCGTCGGTTCCCACGCCTTCGTCGGTGGCTGCGCCGCCTTGAACAAGGACGTACCGCCTTACGTGATGGCTGCCGGCAACTACGCCAAGCCGTTCGGGGTCAACTCTGAAGGTCTACGTCGCCGCGGTTTCAGCGCCGAGGCCATCTCTGCCGTCAAGCGTGCCTACAAAGAGATCTTCCGCTCCGGCAAGACCGTCGAAGAGGTGCTGCCGGTGCTGATCGAGATGGCGCAAGCCGAACCGGCCGTCCAGCTCTATGTGGACTTCCTCAAAGATAACGAGCGCGGGATCATCCGTGCCTGATCCGGTTCGTATCGGTATCGTCGCCGGAGAAGTCTCCGGCGACATTCTGGCTGCCGGTCTGGTGCGCGAGCTGCAAGCCCGCTACCCGGATGCGCAGTTCGAAGGGATCGCCGGGCCGCGGATGCAGGCCCTCGGCGTCAAGGCCCTGTTCGAGATGGAAGAGCTCTCCGTCATGGGGATCACCGAGGTGCTGGGCCGTCTGCCGCGCATCCTCAAGGTTCGTCGCGAACTGCTGCGCCACTTTATTGCCAATCCGCCCGATATCTTTATCGGCGTGGATGCACCGGATTTCAATATCGGAGTGGAGCTGAAACTGCGCCGCGCCGGCATCAAGACGGTTCACTATGTCAGCCCCTCTGTGTGGGCCTGGCGCCAGAACCGCATTCACAAGATCAAGGCCGCCACCGACATGGTGCTCGCCTTCCTGCCGTTCGAGAAAGCCTTCTACGACCGCTTCGACGCCCCTTGCCGTTTTGTCGGCCACACCATGGCAGATGACATTCCGCTGGTGCCGGATCAGGCTGCCGTGCGTCGCAAGCTGGGCATCGATGCCAACCGCCGCTGGCTGGCGGTGCTACCGGGCAGCCGCACGGCGGAAGTGGGCTTTATGTCCCCCCTGTTTCTCGAAGCGTGCAAACACCTGACGGTGCGCTATCCGGATCTCGGCTTCATCGTGCCGCTGGTCAACCAGAAACGGCGCGAGCAGTTTATGGCCATCAAGGCCGAGGTAGCGCCGGGTCTCGACATGGTGCTGCTGGAAGGGCAGGGCCGCGAGGCGATGATCGCCGCTGACGTGGTGATACTGGCCTCCGGCACTGCGGCGCTCGAAGCCATGCTGGTGAAAAAACCGATGGTGGTGGGTTACAAACTCAAGCCCTTCAGCTATTGGCTTGCCCAGCGACTGGTGAAGACCGAATTTGTCTCTCTGCCCAACCTGCTGGCTGGGCGCATGCTGGTGCCGGAACTCATCCAGCACGAGTGCACTCCGGAGAATCTGGTGGAAGAGGTGAGCAAATATTTCGAGCACGACAACAGTGCGCTGGTCAACACCTTCACCGAGCTGCACCAGCTGATCCGCTGTAATGCCGACTCGCAGGCCGCCGATGCGGTGGCGGATCTGCTCGGCAGATAACGCTATTTCGGACCGTCGATTGCGCCGCGCAGCCCGTTAATCCGTTTTCCGAGCGGTGATGCCGCGTCAGTCGACCCCTGTCAGGCCCCACGGGGCCTGTTTTGATTCAAGGCTACAAGATGATGATCGATATTCCTGACGACAAGCTGGTTGCCGGTGTGGACGAAGTGGGCCGTGGCCCGCTGGTGGGTGACGTGGTCACCGCTGCGGTCATTCTCGATCCCGCCAATCCGATCGCGGGGCTCAACGACTCCAAGAAGCTCTCCGAGAAGAAGCGGCTGGCGCTGTTTGACGAGATCAAAGAGAAGGCGCTCGCCTGGGCCATCGGTCGCGCCACTCCAGAGGAGATCGACGGGCTCAACATCCTGCATGCCACCATGCTGGCGATGCAGCGAGCCGTGGCGGGACTGAAGGTGACGCCCGAGCTGGTCTTTATCGATGGCAACCGCTGCCCGGCATTGCCGATGGAAGCGCGCGCCGTGGTCAAGGGCGATAGCCTGGTGGCCGCCATCAGCGCCGCCTCGATCCTCGCCAAGGTGACCCGCGATGCGGAGATGACCGAGTTGGACAGCCGTCATCCCGAATATGGTTTTGCCCGTCACAAGGGTTATCCGACTGCTGAGCACCTCGCCATTCTGGCCGAGCGTGGCCCGTTGCCCGAATATCGCAAAAGCTTCAAACCGGTGCGCCGCGCACTGGGGATCGAGTAGACCATGCCATTTAGTTTGAGCAGCGAGAGGAGATGACGATGGCTGACCCCCGTTTTATCCACCTGCGAGTCCACTCCGACTTCTCCATGGTCGATGGCCTGCAGAAGATCAACCCCATCGTCGGGGCGGCTGCAGCCAACAACATGCCGGCGCTGGCGCTGACCGATCAGATGAACATGTGCGGTCTGGTGCGCTTCTATGGCGCGGCCCACAGTAAGGGGATCAAGCCCATCGTCGGTGCCGACTTCTGGGTGCAGAGCGATGAGCTCGGCGACGAGCAGTTCCGTCTCACCCTGCTAGCCATGGATAACGACGGCTACCAGAACATCACCCTGCTTATCTCTCGCGGCTATCAGCGCGGCCATGTGCAGGGGCGGCCGGTCATCGACAAGAGCTGGCTCGCCGAACACTCCAAGGGGGTGATCGTTCTCTCCGGCGGCCGCGAGGGGGATGTGGGCAAGTTCTTGCTCAAGGGCAACCGGCAGATGACCGAGCAGTGCGTCGCCTTCTATCAGACCCACTTCCCCGATGCCTACTACCTCGAACTGCTGCGTACCGGTCGACCCGACGAAGAGGTCTACCTGCACATGGCGGTGGCCATCGCCACCGAGTTCGAGCTGCCTGTGGTCGCCACCAACGAGGTGGTGTTCCTCAACGCCGATGACTTCGACGCCCACGAGATCCGGGTTGCCATCCACGATGGCTATACCCTGATGGACAAACGCCGTCCCCGTCGCTACAGCCCCCAGCAGTACCTGCGTAGTCAGGAGGAGATGGCGGAGCTGTTTGCCGACATTCCCGAAGCGCTGGAAAACACGGTGGAGATCGCCAAGCGCTGCAACGTGACGGTGCGTCTCGGCGAGTACTTCCTGCCCAACTTCCCGACCGGCGACATGACCACAGAAGATTTTCTGGTGGCCAAATCGAAAGAGGGTCTGGAGGAGCGTCTCGAGTTCCTGTTCCCGGATCCGCAAGTGCGTGCCGAGCGACGTCCCGAGTATGACGAGCGTCTCGACATCGAGCTGAAAGTGATCAACCAGATGGGCTTCCCGGGTTACTTCCTCATCGTGATGGAGTTTATCCAGTGGTCCAAGGACAACGGCATCCCCGTTGGTCCGGGCCGGGGCTCGGGTGCAGGCTCCCTGGTGGCCTACGCCCTCAAGATCACCGACCTCGACCCGCTGGAATTTGACCTGCTGTTCGAACGTTTCCTGAACCCCGAGCGGGTATCCATGCCCGACTTCGACGTCGACTTCTGCATGGACCGACGCGACGAGGTGATCGAGCACGTCTCCGACATGTATGGTCGGGATGCGGTCTCCCAGATCATCACCTTCGGTAGCATGGCGGCCAAGGCGGTGGTGCGGGACGTGGGCCGGGTGCTGGGCCACGCTTACGGCTTTGTCGATCGTATCTCCAAGCTTATTCCGCCGGATCCGGGCATGACGCTTGCCAAGGCATTCGAGGCCGAGCCCAAGCTGCCCGAGCTTTACGAGCAGGATGAGGAGGTCAAAGACCTCATCGACATGGCTCGCCGTCTCGAAGGAGTGGTGCGCAACGCCGGTAAACACGCCGGTGGCGTGGTGATCGCACCCACCAAGATCACCGACTTTGCACCGCTCTACTGCGATGACGAAGGCCATCACCCGGTCACCCAGTTCGACAAGAACGATGTGGAATACGCCGGTCTGGTGAAGTTCGACTTCCTGGGTCTGCGCACTCTCACCATCATCGACTGGGCGCTCGGTATGATAAACCCGCGTCTTGCCAAAGAGGGCAAGCCGCCGGTCGATATCGCCGCCATCCCCATCGATGACAAGAAGTCGTTCGACCTGCTGCAGCGCTACGAGACCACGGCGGTATTCCAGCTCGAATCCCGCGGCATGAAGGATCTCATCAAGCGGCTGCGCCCCGACTGCTTCGAAGACATGATCGCATTGGTGGCCCTGTTCCGTCCGGGCCCGCTCCAGTCAGGCATGGTGGATAACTTCATCGACCGCAAACACGGTAATGAAGCGATCTCCTATCCGGATGAGAAGTGGCAGCACGAGAGCCTGAAACCGATTCTGGAACCGACCTACGGCATCATCCTCTATCAGGAGCAGGTGATGCAGATTGCCCAGACCCTGGCGGGTTATACCCTGGGTGGCGCGGACATGCTGCGCCGGGCGATGGGTAAGAAAAAGCCCGAGGAGATGGCCAAGCAGCGGGCCGGTTTCGAGGAGGGTGCCGTCAAGAATGGCGTCGACGGCGAGCTGGCGATGAAGATCTTCGATCTGGTGGAGAAGTTTGCCGGCTACGGCTTCAACAAATCCCACTCCGCCGCCTACGCGCTGGTCTCCTACCAGACCCTCTGGCTCAAGACCCACTTCCCGGCCGAGTTTATGGCGGCGGTGATGACCGCCGATATGGACAACACCGACAAGATCGTGACCCTGGTGGACGAGTGTCAGCGGATGGGGCTCACCGTGATCCCACCGGATGTGAACACCGGCCGCTATCGCTTCAGCGTCAACGAAGACGGTCATATCGTCTACGGCATCGGGGCGGTGAAAGGGGTGGGGGAAGGCCCTATCGACGCTATCCTCAGCGCCCGGGATCAGGACGGCCCGTTCCGCGATCTGTTCGACTTCTGCAACCGGGTCGACATCAAGAAGCTCAACAAGCGGGTGATGGAGAAGCTGATCCTCTCCGGCGCCATGGATCGGCTCGGCCCCCACCGCGCCGCCCTGATGGCAACGCTGGAGGAGGCGATGCGTGCCGCCGAGCAGCACGCCAAGGCGCAGGCGGTGGGGCAGGTCGACATGTTCGGCGTGCTCACCGAAGAGATTGACGACGTCAAGAAGGCATTTGCCAACGTGCCGCACTGGCCTGACAAGGTGTGGCTGGAAGGGGAGCGCGAGACCCTCGGGCTCTATCTCACCGGTCACCCCATCAACCAGTACAGCAGCGAATTGCGTCGTTATACCTCGGGTCGCCTGTGCGATCTGCATCCCACTTCACGCGATACCGTAACCACGGCGGCGGGGCTGGTGATTGCGGCCCGCAGCATGGTGACCAAGCGTGGCAACAAGATGGGGATCTTCACCCTGGACGACCGTTCCGGTCGCCTCGATGTGACCCTGTTCAGTGAAGCGCTGGAAAAATATGAAGAATTGATGCAAAAA
The DNA here is from genome assembly GCF_040907785.1 of Aeromonas sp. s8. Classification (NCBI taxonomy): domain Bacteria; kingdom Pseudomonadati; phylum Pseudomonadota; class Gammaproteobacteria; order Aeromonadales; family Aeromonadaceae; genus Aeromonas; species Aeromonas sp. s8. Next base: position 266,923 of record NZ_JBFOCL010000040.1, on the reverse strand, counting down.
GACCGCATTTTGGTGGTTTCTGGACAGGTCAGCTTTGATGACTTCTCCGGTGGCCTTAAAATGTCGGCTCGAGAATTACTGGATATCAACGATGCGAGGGAGCGTTTTGCCAGAGCAATCCGCATCTCCCTCGATGAACAGCGGATTGATGATCGCTTTTTCCCGCGTTTGTGCGAGATTTTGGAGCCCGCCCGTGCCGGAGTCTGTCCGGTTCAGGTAAACTATCGTCGCCCGGGCTCCCGGGTGCGATTGACGCTCGGTACCGAGTGGCGAGTGACGCCCACCGATCAACTGATAGATGACTTGCGAGTCCTGCTTGGACGAGAGCGGGTTGAATTGGTTTTTGATTAGAGGTTCTAAGGCCCTATGAGTCTTTTTCTGGATTTTGAACAGCCGATTGCCGAGTTGCAGGCGCAGATTGATGAGCTCAAACATGTGAGTGAAGGCAATCACGCCGTGGATCTGAAAGACGAGATCCGCCGGCTGGAGAAGAAAAACGAAGAGCTGACCAAGAAGATCTTCGGTGATCTGGGTGCCTGGCAGGTATCCCAGATGGCGCGTCATCCCCAGCGCCCCTACACCTTTGACTATATCGAGCATATCTTCACCGATTTCGACGAGTTGGCTGGCGATCGCGCCTATGCCGATGACAAGGCTATTGTCGGCGGCATCGCCCGTCTCGACGGTGAGCCTGTGATGGTGATTGGTCACCAGAAGGGTCGTGAGACCAAGGAGAAGATCAAGCGCAACTTCGGTATGCCGCGTCCGGAAGGGTACCGCAAGGCCCTGCGTCTGATGGAGATGGCCGAGCGCTTCAAGATGCCGATCATCACCTTTATCGACACCCCGGGTGCTTACCCCGGCGTCGGTGCCGAAGAGCGTGGCCAGTCCGAAGCGATTGCCCGCAACCTGAAAGTGATGGCCGGTCTGACCGTGCCGGTGGTCTGCACCGTGATCGGTGAGGGTGGCTCCGGTGGTGCTCTGGCAATCGGCGTGGGTGACCGCGTCAACATGCTGCAGTACTCCACCTACTCCGTCATCTCGCCGGAAGGGTGTGCCTCCATCCTGTGGAAGAGTGCCGACAAGGCCTCTGTGGCTGCCGAAGCGATGGGGATCACTGCCCAGCGTCTGAAAGAGCTCAAGCTGATAGACCACGTGATCGACGAGCCTCTCGGTGGTGCCCACCGCGATGTGGAGAAGATGGCCAAAAACCTCAAGGCCCGCATCAAGCAGGATCTGGACGCACTGCGTCCGCTCGATACCGAGCAACTGCTGGAGCAGCGCTACCAGCGTCTGCTGGGCTACGGCTACTGCTAAGCGCAGCCGTCAATCCCGAGTATTCAGGCCCCCGTCATTGACGGGGGCTTTTTATTGCTGAAGACCTGTCTTGCGGTGATTGCCCCAACGCGCCCTGAAACGGCGCAGTTCAGTCTTCGTGAGTGAGGTGCATGGTTGGTATGCCATGCCGTTGGTGATGGCTGTCAGTAGCCTGCAGCATCCTTTGGCATCGCTGGCGATGGCATGACAAGTCACGTGATCATCCGCTTGCGGCATAAAAAAGCGCCCCGACTATGCGGAGCGCTTTTACAAGTGTCCGGCGGTATTACAGTTCAATCTCGTCTGTAAGACCTTCATAGGCGATATCGATGGATTGCAGCTCCTTCTGCAGGCGATGTTTGTCTTTCAACGCCTCGATTTCACGCCATTTACGTTTTTTTCCCGTTGTCCCGCGGCTACGCGAACCGAGTTCAACCACCTCGTCATAATCGAAGTTGAACATTTCCATGGCTCCCTCCTTGGTTTTTATCGTTTTCACCACCCGTATAACATAACGAATCTGAAATTAAAACGTTTTCGTGACGACTCTATGACAGCGCTAAAAAAGCCCATGAAAAAAAACCGGGCCCCTTGGTAGGGGCCCGGTTTTTATCAGAAAAAAGAACTGATTACAGGCGGCTTGCCAGCATGGTTTCCAGCTTGCCCTGGTCGATGGCAAACATGCGGATGCCTTCGCCCAGCTTCTCATGAGCCATGGCGTCCTGGTTCAGTTCCCAGCGGAATTCGGTTTCGGTCATCGGAGTCGGTTTGGCCTTGCGTTCACCGGTGTAGTCCAGTTTGCGTACCACGGCGCCTTCGGTCTTGCTCAGCTCTTCCAGCAGGGCCGGGCCAATGGTCAGGCGGTCGCAACCGGCCAGTTCCAGGATCTCGCCGGTATTGCGGAAGCTGGCGCCCATCACGACGGTCGGGTAGTCGTGCTGCTTGTAGTAGTTGTAGATGGAGGTGACGGAGACCACGCCCGGATCTTCGCTGGCGGTGTAATCACGGCCATTTTTGGCCTTGTACCAGTCGAGGATACGACCCACGAACGGGGAGATCAGGAAGGCACCGGCTTCGGCACAGGCACGGGCCTGGGCGAAGGAGAACAGCAGGGTCAGGTTGCACTGGATACCCTCTTTCTCCAGTACCTCGGCGGCACGGATCCCTTCCCAGGTGGAGGCCAGCTTGATCAGAATGCGGTCGTTGCTGATGCCGGCTTCGTTGTAGAGACGGATCAGTTTGCGGGCCTTGGCGATGCTGGCTTCGGTATCGAAGGAGAGACGGGCATCCACTTCGGTAGAGATACGGCCCGGAACGATCTTCAGCACTTCCAGACCGATGTTGACGGCCAGCTTGTCGCCCGCGTCGATGATTTGCTGTGCCTTGTCCTGGCTCTGGGCTTTGGCCCAGCTGATGGCGTCTTCGATCAGCGGAGCGTACTCGGGGATCTCGGAGGCCTTCAGAACCAGAGAGGGGTTGGTGGTGGCATCGATGGGCTGATAGCGTTTGATGGCTTCGATATCACCGGTGTCGGCAACAACAGTGGTCAGGGCTTTCAGCTGGGTTAATTTATCGGCCATAGCGAATATCATCTCTTAATGAGGGAGTAATCCCTGGGTTGCGGGCTTGAGACGGTGGTTCTGAAATAAAATTACAGGATCTTGGTGCCTCAGGCTCAGAAAAGCGCGATGGGGGCGGCCCATCGTCATTGCCTGCCTAATTAATACTGATGTGCTGCATCCTGCAATAGGGGCGCTTGGTTGTTAAACATTCAGGCTGTTGAGTTATCCCGTTTTATGGCTTGAAACTATATGATTATTAAGGTTTTTTACATTTCCTCCCGACCTCGCTCCGGTTTGCTTTCAGTTGAACTTTTTTAGCCAATATCCATATTTGTGTCGTCGATCACATAAATTATCTCGCTACGTACTTGAAATTTAATTACAGCGAAAACGTTTGGCGAAATATCGCCGTTTGAAAGCCATTTCATGCAAGCGTTTGCGTTTTCGGATAGCTCATCAGGGATATATCAAAATGGTTCTCTTATGGGGCTTAATGGTGGCCTGTCTGATTGAATTATTGAGTTTGTTGAAAGTTTGCGATTTAAATGGAGCTTTATGGGCTTTTACCGTTCGTTTTTTGTGTCTCGCGTGACCGGGATCACTATTCCGGGCTCTCCCGCTGTGCTAGATTCCGCCCCTTTAGCGAAACGCTAATTAAACGACAGACAGAAAACGGTCAGCGCAGACTGGCCATGGATGTGAATAACAACGAGAGAATTATGGACACCTTGATTGCGATGCTAAACGACCTGATGTGGGGAGCCGTGCTCATCTACCTGCTCATCGGGGTCGGTATCTTTTTCACCTTCCGCCTGGGTTTTATCCAGATCCGTCACTTTGGCCACATGTTTTCCGTGCTGAAAAACAGCCGTAAATCGGACAACGCAGGCATCTCCTCCTTCCAGGCCCTCTGTACCAGCCTTGCCGCCCGTGTCGGCACCGGCAACCTGGCCGGTGTGGCTGTCGCCATCTATCTGGGTGGCCCCGGCGCCATCTTCTGGATGTGGCTGATTGCCTTTATCGGCATGGCGACCGCCTTCGTTGAAAGCACTCTGGCCCAGCTCTACAAGGTCAAGGATGAGGATGGCAACTACCGTGGTGGCCCGGCCTACTACATGGAGAAAGGCCTTGGCATGCGCTGGATGGGGGTGGTCTTCTCGCTCTGCCTGATCCTGGCATTTGGTCTGGTGTTCAACGCGGTGCAGGCCAACTCCATCAGTCTGGCGATGAAGGTGGCGTTTGGCATTCCTGACTGGGTCAGCGGTCTGGCGCTTGTGGCGCTCTCCGGCCTGATTATCTTCGGCGGCATTCGTGGCATTGCCCGTTTTGCCGAGCTGGTGGTGCCCTTTATGGCGCTGGCCTACATTCTGCTGGCGCTGGTCATTGTAGCGATGAACATCACCGAGTTGCCCCATGTCTTCATGCTGATCATCAAGTCCGCCTTCGGGATTGAGCAGGCAGGCTCGGGTGCGCTCGGTTATGCCATCTCCCAGGCGATGATCAACGGTATCAAGCGCGGTCTCTTCTCCAACGAAGCAGGGATGGGCTCTGCGCCCAACGCCGCGGCGACTGCCACTCCCTATCCGCCGCACCCGGCCTCTCAGGGTTATGTGCAGATGCTGGGGGTCTTTATGGACACCATCGTCATCTGCAGCTGTACCGCCGCCATCATCCTGATGTCCGGTCAGTTTGAGCCGGGCTCCGGCGTGACCGGTGTCGAGCTGACCCAGCGGGCGCTCTCCTCCCAGATTGGCAGCGGTGGCAACATCTTCATTGCGGCGGCCATCTTCTTCTTCGCCTTCACCTCTATCGTGGCGAACTACTCCTATGCCGAGACCAATCTGGTGTTCCTCGAGCACAACCACAAGGGTGGCCTGATGCTGTTCCGGGTGTTCGTGCTGGGGATGGTGATGTTCGGTGCCGTGGGTGAGTTGCCGATCGTGTGGGCGATGGCGGATGTCTCCATGGGGCTGATGGCCATCGTCAACCTGGTGGCGATCCTGCTGCTCTCCAGCGTTGCCATCAAGCTGGCGAAGGATTACAACGACCAGCTCCGGCTGGGCAAGGTGCCCACCTTCGATGCCAACAAATACCCCGAGATCCGCTCCCAGCTGGAAGAGGGGATCTGGGACAATCCGACCAAAAAGTAACAAGCGGTGAATCAAACCTCTTGATTAAAACCTGAAGGGGGAGCCGGTGGCTCCCCCTTCTTTTATGGCGCACTCGTTGGCTGTTGATCCCAGCGCTGGGCGAGCTGTCTGACACGCCGTCGCAACTGGCGCCAGCAGCGCCCTTGTTGCCGTTCGCTGAGGGGGGCATAACGCCAGAGTCGATAGAGCCACGCACTCTTTAGCAGGGAGTGGGCAAGGTCGGGACGCAGTCGTGCCAGCCGCTCGCACCATGCCCCCATGCTCTCGGCGGGCTGGGGTGGGTAGCCACTGCGTTTGCCCCGTTTGAGCAGGGGCTGCCAGATACGCCGCTCTGGCGGCAGGCGGGCGGGCAACAGCAGGGGCAGGCTCACCAGCAGGGCGACCAGCATCAGGCTGGCGAGGATCAACCAGGGAGTGTGTCCCGCCAGTGCAGGCCAGCGCAGGCCGATTTGTTGCCAGAGCTGGCCCGCATCGTAACCAATCACCCAGCGACTCCACTGGTAGTCGATATTGTTGCCCCACCAGCGCAGTTGATTGAGCAGGGCCCAGTTGCGATAACGCTGCAAAGCGAGGGGGTCGGCAGCGGTAAACTCCTCGCTCAGCGCCTCCCTCACGCCGCCTTCAATACGCTCCGGTGCCACTGCCGCAGTGGGGTCGATTCGCCGCCATGATCCCTCTTCATCGAGATACTCTACCCAGGCGTGAGCATCGAACTGGTGTACCGCCAGATAGTTGCCTCTGGGATTCCACTCGCCGCCGAGATAACCGGTGACCAGCCGTGCCGGAATACCGGCGGCGCGCAGTACGAAAGCGGTCGCCATGGCGTAGTGGCCGCAAAAGCCGCGCTTGGTATCGAACAGGAACTCATCCACCCCGTCACTGCCAAGCCGTGGCGGAGTCAGGGTGTAGTAATAGGATTGGCTGCGAAACTGCGCGAGCAGGGTGGCGACCAGCTTTGCGCGTTCTGGATAGCGCACAGCCAGCCCTTGGCCGTGAGCTCGCGCTCTCGGGTTGCCTCCGGCTGGCAGTTGCAGGTTGCGCTGGGCAGCTTGGTGGTCATCCTCGGGCAGCGCTTCGCCACTGCCAATGCGATAGCGGATCGCCACCTCGCCGCTCCCCTGCCGATAGAGGGTGTCGAGAGGGGTAAGCAGCACCGGGCCCGCCAGTAGGCGGGGGGCACTTAGGGCAAAGGCCCAGCGGTGGCGCTGGGGCTCGGCGATCACCTCGTAGCTCCCGGCGGGTAACGGACTATCTGCCAGTTGAGTGTTGGCCTGTGAAGAGGATGCCAGAAGGGTGAGCCCGGTCTGCACCGGCACTGTCTGCTGCCATGCTTTGACCTCGGGGCTCAGCAGCCAGCGCTGGCCATCGAAAACCTCTTGGCGCATCACCGGAAAATAGCGCTCGCGGACAGGGGGCGGGCCATCGGCAAAAGTGGCCCGAAACGCCAGTTCGGAGGAGTTGACCAGTTCGCTGATATCGCCGGGGGCCAGCTCTTCCGAGAGCCCCGACAGGGCGCGGCTGGTGGTGGGCATCTGCCAGAGGGGCGGGAGCCTTGGCAGCAGCAAAAACAGGGTGATAAGCAGTGGAAGCGCCAGCAGCAGGGTACCACCCGCACTGTGCCAAGGCCGTTTCTCTTCGGGGGCGACGGCGGCCACCAGCGCGGTTACTGCCAGCCAGAGTGCTACTGTCATTCCGGCCGTCCAGCCGATGTTCTGTCGCTGCACCAGCGTCAGCGCGATCAGAAAGAAGGCGAGCAGCAGCACCTGCTCGATATCCCGCTCGCGCCGGACCTCGATCATTTTGAGGCTATAGCCGAGCCAGAGCAGATTGATCAGGGCGGGCAGGGTGCCCAAGCCACGCCACTGTAGTCCCAGCAACAGCACAGTAGTGATGGCCAGCAGCGCCAACCAGCGGGCAGGCAGGGGCGGCCAGCCGCGCCACAGCATCATGGCCCTGATGCCGAGGGTGATGGCGCCCACTGCCACTACCCAGAGCTGCAACTGGGGCCAGAGCGCCGCGACCAGCAGCAGCTGTTGCAGGGCGATGAGTGGCAGCAGGCGGCGGTTATTTAGCAGCATCGGGCGTGCTCTTCGGTGGTGGGGCATCGAACTGGGCCAGTGCCAGCAGGCAGCGCTGCACAAAGGCGGCACCGCTATCGGGCCCCAGCGTCTGGTTTGCCAGCATCAGGGTAAAGGGGATGCCCCGCTTGCCGTAATCGGCGCACCACCAGGCCAGTACCGCCAGCCGCTGCTCCAGATCCCCACCCGCGACCCGCTGCAAGGTGAGGTGAGTGTCATCCTGCTGCGGTTCATGAAACTGCTTGGTCAGCAGGCCGCGCCCCTGGGCAAGTTGTTTCCAGGCGACCCGGCTCAGTGGCTCACCGGCCTGATGTGTCCGCAGGGTATCAAAGTCACCGAGAGTGGCTGGAGCGGGCTGGCCCTGAAGCCCTTCGCTTTGGGTCGCATGCTCCCCCCTTAACGCGCCGAATACCGGTTTGGGAGAGAGCCAGCCCTCCAGTTGCAAGTCCAGCAGGGACCAGCAGCGAAACAGACCGAGGGGGTAGCGGCTCTCGACCCGCAATCGACCAAGGGGCAGTGCCCCACGGTGCGAGCCCGATACTGGCAGGATAACTGAGCTGGGCACAGCGTCGGCCTGTGCCAGCCAGAGGGTGCCTTCGTTGAGGCTAAAGCTGAGTGCCTGCACCGGGCGCGGGCTCTGCACCAAGATACGGATAGGCAGCTGGCTACCCGCTTCCCCCAGCACCAGCGGGCCACCCAGCAGCTCCAGCCCCAGCAGATTGCGGTGGGTGAGCCACATGGCGGCCATAAACAGGCTGCCGAGGCAGTAGGCCACCAGCAGCACCAGATTGTTCTGGTAATTGGTGCCGAGCAGATAGATGGCGAGCAGCACCAGCAGATAGAGCAGCCCCATGTGGGTAGGGAGAATAAAGAGGCTGCGGGTAGCCAGCGTGATCTGGCGGGCCGGGGGAATGCGACGGTCGAGCCAGCGTCGTTGCCAGCGGGCTCGCCACTGCTGCCAACGGTCAAACAATTTGCTCATCAGGGATTGTCCGGATCGACCCTGGCCAGTAACCGCTGGCTCAGGGGACAGGCTTCGCCGTGCTGCACGCCAAAGCTGCCCCGCAGCCGATGCTCGGCCACATAGGGGAAGACTGCCTGCACATCCTCCACCGTGACGAAGCGCCGCCCCGCAACCAGCGCCCAGGCCCGGCTCACCGCCAGCAAGGTCTGGGCTGCACGGGGGGAGAGGGGCTGTGGCAGATCCCCATCAAAGCGGCTCTGGTGCACCAGCGCCAGCAGGTAGTCGAGGGTGGCATCGGAAACATGGATAGCATCACCTTCCGCTTGCAGGGCAGTCAGCTCGGCAGCATCCAGCATGGCGGGTAGTGGGCCGCTCGGCTGGTTGCCCCGCAGCAACTGGCGCTCCGCCTCTCGCGGTGGGAAACCCAGCGAGAGTCGCACGGCGAAGCGGTCGAGCTGGGACTCCGGCAGTGGATAGGTGCCCGCCTGATCCGCCGGATTCTGGGTGGCGATGACGAAAAACGGATCGGGGAGTGGGTGCGTGTGGCCCTCGATGCTCACCTTGCCCTCGGCCATCGCCTCCAGCAGGGCGCTCTGCACCTTGGGGCTGGCACGGTTGATCTCGTCCGCCAGCAGTACCTGTGTGAAGATGGGGCCGGGGTGAAAGCGAAATGTTTGCTGCTGGGGGTCAAAAATCTGCAGCCCCAGCAGGTCGGCGGGGAGCAGATCGGCGGTGAACTGCATCCGCCTGCATGCCAGCCCCAGCACCTGCGCCAGCGCGTGGGCCAGGGTGGTTTTGCCCATGCCGGGCAGATCCTCGATCAGCAGATGACCGCGCGCCAGCAGGGTCACCAGCGCGATTTTCAGTTGCAGCGGCTTGCCCAGAATGACTTGCTCCAGTGCTGCCAGCAGCCCGGCAATCTGCTCTTCTCTCTTCATTCCCTTCATACACATTCCCTGTATTGCGTCGCCCCTACAGCTTATACGCCCGTAAGGGCCAAGGCGGATAACAGACGGGCGGTAAAGTGCAGCGCAGGGATGGCTATGAGCGGGAGGTGACCCGGTTTATTGCGGCCTCTGGTCGATTCAATATGGCCGCTTAGGCACGCAACTTAATATGATATTTCCTGATTGGAATGTACCGATCGCTATCTCTTCACTAGGTAAGGGCGGTGGGCACCCATATAGTTGCCCCCATTGCGACGCACTGTGTTGCTACCTTTGTCACCACCTTGGCCCCGCCACTGTTCGCTTGTCGCTGTGATCTGGCAGGCATCGGCACGCCAATCAGTTATGGAGCATCCATGCCTGTATTCCTGTTGTGCACTTTTCTGATGATCATCCTCTATCCGGTCGGGATCGATCTCTATCTGGTCGCCGTGCCCCAGATTGCCGATACCCTGCAGGCGAGCGAGGCGCAGATCCACACCGCCTTCTCCATCTATCTGTTTGGCATGGCGGCCACCGTGCTGCTGGGCGGGATGATTGCCGATCGCTTCGGGCGGCGCTGGGTGGTGCTCGGAGGCGCGCTGATTTTTGTCCTTGCCTCGCTGGTGGCAGGCAGTGCGGAGGGGATCAGCCAGTTCTATTTCGGCCGTTTCTGGCAGGGAGTCGGGGCGGGGGCGCTCTATATCATGACCTTTACCGTGCTGCGGGACGTGCTGTGTCAGGAGCGGCTGGCGATGGCGCTCTCGATGATCAACGGGGTCATCTGCGTGATCCCGGTGCTGGCGCCGGTGCTCGGTTACCTCATCCTGTCACATTTTGATTGGCGCGGGATCTTCGTGGCGATGGCGCTGGTGGCGGCCGTTAGCGGTCTGGTGAACTTGCTTCTGCTCAAGGAGACCCGTCCGGCCCGGCAACCGGGGAGTGGCGCTGCGCTGCCCTTTGCCCTGCTGCGCTCCCCGCGCTTTATGCTGCTCTCCCTGCTGACCAGTGCCAGCGTGACCGCCATTCTGGTCTATGTCAGCGTCTCGCCGCTGATCCTGATGAAGGAGTTTGGCTTCACTACCGAGCAGTACTCCATCGTGATGATGGTGATGGCCGGCGTGAGTATGTCCACCTCCTTCCTGACGCCCCTGCTGTTGCGCTGGTTGGGCAAACAGAAAGTGCTGGCGGTGTCTCATCTCTCCTATCTGCTGGCGGCGTGCTCACTGTTCGGCAGCTGGCAGACGGGGGGCGATATCCATCTGCTGCTGCCGGGATTTGCACTGGTCTGTGTCGGTTTCTCCTGTGGGTTCGGGGTGGCGATGGGGGAGGCGCTCGATGGTTGTCAGCATAATGTGGCCTTTGCCAGCGCCGTGCTCTGCATCATGCAGATCAGCCTCTCCGGCCTCTATATCTGGCTGCTTGGTCAACTTGGCTTTACTCCGTCCGAGATGCTGATCTGCGCCCTGCTGCTGGCATTGCTCAGTTACCTGGCTGTCAAAGGGCTGTTACCATGGCTCGCGCTTCGTGAAGCGCGGTCGCAGGGCTGATGGAAGATGAGAGGGAATATGCGCAATCTGGGTGAACTCGATTTAAACCTGCTGGTGGTGTTCAAGTACCTGATGCAGGAGCGCAGTGTGGCAGGGGCGGCCAAAAAGCTCTGTGTCACTCCGTCGGCGGTGAGCAAGTCTCTGGCCAAATTGCGGGAGTGGTTTGACGATCCCCTGTTTGTGCGGGTGCGGCAGGGGTTGCAGCCGACCAACCTCTCCCTGACTCTGGAGGAGGAGCTGAAGGTCTGGTTCCAGCTCACTGACAGCATCACTTCGCTCAATAGCGAGGCGATCCCCGATGGTGCCCGCTTCACGCTGGTGATGGAGTCCCCCTTCTACATCAGCTTCCTGAGCGATCTGCCCATGACCATCTACCAGAAGTACCCCAACTCGGTGGTCAGGATGCTGGGGTGGGATCACCATTCCCTCAACGACATCGTCAATGGCGATGCGGATCTCGGCTTCTGCGCCCGCGAGACTCATGGCCGCTCCCGGGCCAAGGTCAACCGGTTGCCTTATTACATCGATCACGAGGTGCTGTTTACCGATCGCCCGGTGGTTTTTCTGCGCAAGGATCACCCCTTGCTCCAGCAGAAGTGGTCGCTGGAGAATTTTTTGGCCTGCCCCCAGATCAGCATGGTGTGGGAAGCGAACGATACCTGGGCTCTCGACAGTCTGCTGGAAGACGAGGGGCTGAAGCGGGAGGTGCCCATCATGGTCTCCAGCTTCGAGCAGGCTCTGCATATTGCCTCCCAGTCGAGCCACGAACTGATTGCGGTGGCCCCTTCCTACTGCGGTGGTTATGCCAGTCGGCATCACGGCAATCTGATCGCCATGCCGCTGCCGCTCCCCGAGAAGCTCTACGCCCAGCTGGAGATCGCCTTCATCTTGCTGTGGCACAAGCGGCACAATCAGGATGCCAAGGTGATGTGGCTGCGCAACGAGATCCGGCGACTCTACAACGATGAATCGCCACGCTAATGTGGCCGTGACGGTGCCCATCGATCAGCCGGAGCCATCTGCTCCGGCTTTTTGTTGTCGCATCGCCCGGATGAGTGGGCTTTGGCACGACTTAAGTGCCGAGATCGGGTTCAAACTGTATGCCATTCAACACTCTTTATGCACAGATTAGCCTTGGTTGCACGTCTCGAGTGAAGCTCTTTTCACGAAAAAAATTCATGTGGTTTCATTAGAAAACTTCACTGATGGTCACTTTTAAAGTGTGATCGACCATTAAGTTCCTGTATTTGCAGTGATATAGCATGACACCCCTTGGAATGGCGGGGTTAGATAGCGCCTGCGTAGGTGACTGCCATTAGAACGCGGCGTGAGCCAGCCCCACAGGTCGTCTGTGGCCGTGTCATGCCCCGGCTATCTAACCACCAGCCATGAGTGACGGAGCAGAGGGGAATAAGCAAAACCGGCTTGAGTGAAGGGATGCAGCAACGGTAGAACCCGGAGCCGGCAACTGTACTGGGAGACGCCACTCACCATCCCCCGATAACCCGTAATTGAAACCGGCTAGATGCAAGACACCTTTCATCGAACGGGGCGCGTGCACCCGAAAATAGCCAGATTGGCAGGCTGACTGTGCTCCCCGTTATGGCAATGGCGGGCAAAAAAATAGTGCGGCAGCCACCACCAGATTAATAAAAATAAATCTCAGCAAAGGCAGGTTGATATGCGTCCAGCAACAGCACCCACAGGGTTGTTACAACAACCCAAACCCTTCTTTATGATATTTTTCGTCGAACTCTGGGAGCGCTTCGGTTATTACGGCGTGCAGGGGATATTGGCGGTTTTCTTTGTACAGCAACTGGGTTTTTCCCAAGAGCAATCCTTTATTACCTTCGGTGCCTTCTCGGCGCTGGTATATGGTCTGATCTCGGTCGGTGGCTATGTCGGCGACCATGTGCTCGGCACCAAGCGCACCATGGTGCTGGGGGCCGTGGTGCTGGTGATAGGCTACTTTATGACCGGCCTCTCTATCTACAATCCCGACCTGATTTTCTATGCGCTGGGCACCATTGCAGTTGGTAACTGCCTGTTCAAGGCCAATCCGGCCAGCCTGCTTTCAAAATGCTACCAGCCAAAAGATCCGCGGCTGGATGGGGCGTTTACCCTGTTCTATATGTCGATCAATATCGGCTCCCTTATTTCCCTCTCGCTCGCTCCTGTGATTGCCGATCACTACGGCTATACCGTGACCTATAACCTGTGCGGGGTGGGGCTGATTATTGCGCTGCTCACCTTCTTTGCCTGTCGCAATATGGTCAAGGATATTGGCTCCGAGCCGGATCACCTGCAACTTAATTACAGCAAGCTGCTGCTGGTTATATTGGGCTCGATAGCCATGGTCTTCTTCTGCGCCTGGCTGATGCACCACGTGGTGATCGCCAACATGGTGCTGATGACGGTGACCATCGCCGTGGTGATCTTCTTCTTTCGCGAGGCGTTCAGGCTCGACAGCGTGGGCCGCAACAAGATGTATGTGGCCTTTGTGTTGATGCTGGAGGCGGTGCTCTTCTATGTGCTGTACGCCCAGATGCCGACGTCTCTGAACTTCTTTGCCATCAACAACATGCACCACGAAATGCTGGGCATGAGCGTCAACCCGGTCAGCTTCCAGGCGCTCAACCCCTTCTGGGTGGTGGTGGGTAGCCCGGTACTCGCGATGATCTATACCCGAATGGGCAGCAAGGGGCGGGATCTCACCATGCCGCTCAAGTTCACCCTCGGGATGTTCTTCTGCTCGCTGGGCTTTCTGACGGCGGCTGCATCCGGCTGGTGGTTTGCCGATGAGCAGGGGCTGACCTCCCCCTGGTTTATGGTGCTTATCTACCTGTTCCAGAGTCTGGGCGAACTGATGATCAGTGCGCTGGGACTGGCGATGGTCGCCGCGCTGGTGCCACAACGCCTGATGGGCTTCATTCTCGGAATGTGGTTCCTGACTCAGGCGATGGCGTCCCTGCTGGGTGGCTATGTGGCGACCTTTACCGCCGTGCCGCAAGGGATGACGGATCCGCTGCAAACTTTGCCCATTTACACCGGCGTGTTTGGCAAGATCGGGATGGCGACCTTGCTGATTGCGGTAGTGATGGGGCTGATGGTGCCCTGGCTCAACCGGATGATGAATGCGACGCCGACCGAGGCCGAAGGGCTGGTGGCGGGACAATCACAGGCGTAATGAGGGGATTGTGCGAGACAAGGCAAGGGCTGCGACCCTTGCCTTTTTGTTGATGGTCTAGTTGTACTGCTCTTCCATCCAGGCTTCGACGATCAACTGCGCCGAGACCCCATCCACACTGCCTTTTTCCAGCGCGCGATAGCCGCCTCGCTCAAACAGGCGGGCGCGGGCATCTGTGGTGGTGAGTCGCTCATCCTTGAACTCCACCGGTTTGCCGAAGCGGCCATGCAGCCGGTTGCCGAATTTGCGGGCGCGTACCGTGATCTCCTGATCTGTGCCATCCATGTTCAGCGGCAGGCCGACCACCAGCAGGTCTGGTTGCCACTCCTTGAGCAGCTTCTCAATCTCGTCCCAGTTGGGGATGCCGTCGTTGGCCTTGAGGGCGCGCAGAGGCTGGGCTGTGCCAGTCAGCTCCTGACCGATGGCGACGCCAATGCTCTTGGTGCCATAGTCAAAGCCCATGATGCTGCGTGATGACATAACTGATAAATCCTCGAAATAGAGAGCGGAGCGGGCCAGCCGATCAGCTGTGGCCGATGTCGCTGGAGAGGTGAACCGGGTTCACCCCTATGCTGGCGGCGGCTTGCTGCCAACGTTTGTGAATGGGGGTCTTGAACACCAGAGCCGGATTGGGGGGGATAACCAGCCAGGCGCCGTCCACCAGCTCCTGCTCCAGCTGCCCGGCGCTCCAGCCGGCATAACCAAGGGCCACCAGCCAATGGGCAGGGGCCTCGCTGGTACCCAGGGTTTCCAGAATATCCTTGGAGGTGGTCACCATCATCTCATCCCCCACCTGCAGGGTGGAGTTGAAACCGGGGCGGAAGCTGTGCAGCACGAAGCCGCGATCGGCGTGAACCGGCCCCCCTTGCAGTACCGGCTGCTTGAGCTCCGGGTTGTTGGGCGGATTGAGCTGGAGCTGGGTCAGCATGGTTTCCAGCGACATCTCGACCGGAATGTTGACGACCAGTCCCATGGCGCCCTCTTCGTTGTGCTCGCACAGATAGACCAGCGAACGCTCGAAGTAGGGATCCGTCAGGCTTGGCATGGCAAGCAGGAAGTGATTTTGCAGTGTTTGCATAGAGGCCAAATAGTGCAAAGGTATTTGAGGTCAATTATGGCAGTTGATCCCCATGGGAAAAACCGCTTTTTGGGCTGGGCGAGATCCCGCCCCTTTCCGGATTGCTTTGAAACAGAGAGGGTGGCGCCGGGCCACCCTCTCTGTTTTCTGGCTTGTCGGGGGCGGGTTACCCCTGAACTAGCCTGCCTGGCGATTATTTGCCCAGCCGACGCTCGATGGCATCCATCAGCATGCCGGTGATATGCACATCGAAGGCAGCTTCAATCTCGCGAATGCAGGTCGGGCTGGTGACGTTAATCTCGGTCAGGCGATCGCCGATGATGTCGAGACCGACGAAGATAAGGCCTTTCTCTTTCAACGTCGGGCCCACTGCACGGGCGATGGCCCAGTCCGCTTCGCTCAGGGGACGCGCTTCACCACGGCCACCGGCTGCCAGATTGCCACGGGTTTCGCCTTGCGCCGGAATACGGGCCAGACAGTAGGGAACCGGTTCACCGTCCACCACCAGTACCCGCTTGTCGCCATCCTTGATGGCGGGCAGATAGGTCTGCGCCATGCAGTACTGGCTGCCGTGGGCGGTCAGGGTCTCGATAATCACGCCGACGTTGGCGTCATCTTCTTTCATGCGGAAGATGGAGGCGCCGCCCATGCCATCCAAGGGCTTCAAGATCACGTCTTTGTGCTGGGCGTGGAAGGCGCGCAGCTTGTCGGCGCGGCGTGTCACCAGCGTGGTCGGGGTGTGTTCGGCAAACCAGGCGGTGTAGAGCTTCTCGTTAGCGTCGCGCAGGCTCTGCGGCTTGTTGACGATAAGGCAGCCCTCATCCTCGGCCCGCTCCAGCATGTAGGTGGCGTAGATAAATTCGGTATCGAACGGCGGATCCTTGCGCATCAGGATCACATCGAGGTTGGAGAGGGGCTGATCCACCACCTCGCCCAGCGAGTACCAGTCGGCATAGTCATATTTGACGGTGAGCGGGCGCATGGTGCCAAAGGCGCGACCGGCTTCCATGTAGAGATCCTTCATCTCCAGATAGAAGAGCTCATAGCCGCGCTTTTGCGCCTCTTCGAGCATGGCAAAGCTGGAATCTTTCTTGATGTTGATGGCCGAGATGGGGTCCATCACGATGCCGAGTTTAATGGTCATCCGCAGTTCCTTTTTAATGGCTCGATAGGGTTGTAGGGTCGATTAGCGCAGCGTAATCGGCCGCTTGCGGCTGCGTCGATGCAGCCATGAGGCTGATTGATGCGGCCGATAGTATCAAGCGAGATCGCCAAAGCGGCACTGCAGCGCAGTGATCGCAGTCAGGGCGGCAGTTTCGGTGCGCAGCACCCGCGGCCCCAACAGCATCTCTTTGAAATCTTCCTGCACGGTACGGGCGATCTCGTCGCTCGACAAGCCCCCTTCCGGGCCAATCAGCAGGCGCACGCCGTGCTCGGGAACGGGCAGGGTGTTGATGCTGTACTCGGCGCGCGGGTGCAGGTTGAGCTTGAGCTCCTTGGTCTCTTCCGCCAGCCAGGCGTCCAGCTCCATCGGCATGCGCACCTCTGGCACCACGTTGCGGCCGCACTGTTCGCAGGCGCTGATCACCACCTTCTGCCACTGCTCGCGCTTCTTCTCCAGCCGATCGGCCGGCAGCTTGACGCCGCAGCGCTCGGAGAAGAGCGGAGTGATGCAGGTGACGCCCAGCTCAACCGATTTCTGGATGGTGAAGTCCATCTTGTCGCCACGGCTGATCACCTGACCCAAGTGGATGGCCAGCGGTGACTCCACTGATTGGACGTCGCAGCGGTCGATGGTCACTTCCACCGACTTTTTGCCGACGCTGGCGATGGTGGCGGGGTATTGATTGCCATCGCCGTTGAACAGCTCGAGCTGCTGGCCCGGCTGCATGCGCAGTACCCGGCCGATATGGTTGGCGCCGTCTTCCGACAGGGCGATGGTCTGGCCAACTTGCAGGGTGGCCGGTTCATAGATACGTGGAATGCGCATGGCTGCTTGTCAGTCTCTTGCTTGGAAACCCTTCATATCCTGCTGCGAGGCGGCAAGCAATGCTCACGCGGCAGTGGGTAAGGGTTTCATGATAGGAGGGGCGATCCCCCTCCCTGGTCAAATGGGGTTATTGGCACTGCTTTTCAATAAAGGGATTGGTATTGCCCTGCAGCTTGCCGATGCGGCGGTTGCGCTCGCACTCCCAGCCATCTGCCGGGTACTGGCGATCCCAAGCTTCAAACAGTTTACGCTGTTGCGCTGCCAGACGCAGCCCATACTGCTGGCTCATGTAGAGGTAGGCGCGGGCAATCTGGCCCCGTACCGGCCCCTTGGGCGGCTGCACTCGACGATCCTTGAAATCCACCAGCATCTGGCACTGACCGTACTGATCCGGCTTGCCGTTCCAGTCGGAGAAGCGGTAGTTGGCCCGATCGCCATTCACCTCGCCGATGGCGGGGAAGAGGTTGTGCATGTCCCCCTCCATCTTGTTGAACTCGGGGCTCGCTTTTTCGCAGTTCTTGCGACCGCCATCCTGCCAGCACTGCAGCTGGTGGCCGAACTCCCAGGCCGGGACCACGTGTTCCCACTCGATGCGGGCGGCGCGCTTGGCCTGCTTGCGCGGCTCATAGCCGCAACTGGCCAGATCCGGGTTCATTTTCTTGCCCTGATAGTCGATGTCGCAGCCGCAGTAGAAGGTGGTGACCGCAGGCTGACTGCGATAGAGCTTCACCAGATCCTGCTTGGCTTCGCGAAAGGTCTGGGCGTGCAGGGGGGAGCTGAGCAGCGGCAAGCCGGCCAGCAGGGTCAGGGCGAGGGAGGAGATGAAACGCATGGGATTCCTTGCAAACGGGGTGATTGACGAACGATGGCGGGCACCCTACCACAGGGGCGCGACACAAGCTGGCTTACTGCTCTGGCTCCGGCCGTTCCCGCTCCAGCGGCTGCTTGCAGCGGCGGCAGTGGTAGCGGGCCTCGCCGCGCACCACCTTGTTGTGGCGGCGTATCGACAGTTGATACTGCTGGCAGTGACAGCGATAGGGCACGGTGCGCTGGGCCAGTACTGCCAGATCGAAGCTGTGGGTAGTTCTGGGCTCAAGGCCGAACACCTCCCGCATCACCGACTGCCACTGGCGGCCGTGGGGCAAGATCCGGCTTTTGCCGCGACCTTCACCCCACAGGGCGTGTACCAGCAGATGGGCCACCTCGTGGGGCACCACCTCATCCAGAAACGCCTGCTGGTTGGCCTGATAGAGGGCAGGGTTGAAGCGCAGCTCCCAGGTTTGCAGCCGCGCCGATCCCGCCGCCCGGCCCCGCATATTGCAGTAGATCCGCGGGCGGGGGAAGGTGCGGCCAAGGCGCGCCTCGGCCTGCATAAAGCAGGCTTCTACGCGTTGTTGCAGCAGGGCGACAAGCTGGGCAGGGGTGGCAGACATCAACATCTCGTCAGATAGCGGATAAGCAAAAGGGGAGCCAGGCTCCCCTTTTATCACAACAGCGAGCCTTACAGGCCAGCGGCGGAACGCAGCAGTTCGGCCTTGTCGGTCTGCTCCCACGGGAACTCGTCGCGACCGAAGTGACCGTAGGCGGCAGTGGCCTGGTAGATCGGGCGCTTCAGATCCAGCATTTCGATCAGACCATACGGGCGCAGTTCGAAGTGCTCGCGTACCAGCTTGACCAGCAGCTCCTCGGCGACCTTGGCAGTACCGAAGGTTTCGACGCTGATGGAGGTCGGCTCGGCCACGCCGATGGCGTAGGAGATCTGGATTTCACAGCGATCGGCCAGACCGGCGGCAACGATGTTTTTGGCAACGTAGCGTGCGGCGTAGGCAGCGGAGCGGTCAACCTTTGACGGATCCTTACCGGAGAAGGCGCCACCACCGTGACGGGCCATGCCGCCGTAGGTGTCGACGATGATCTTGCGACCGGTCAGACCGCAGTCACCCATCGGGCCGCCGATAACGAAACGGCCGGTCGGGTTGATGAAGTATTTGGTGTCCTTGTTGACCCACTCGGCCGGCAGCACCGGCTTGATGATCTCTTCGCGTACCGCTTCAACCAGATCTTTGTGGCTGATGGATTCGGCGTGCTGGGTAGACAGCACCACGGCATCCACACCGATGATCTTGCCTGCGTCGTCGTAGGCGAAGGTCAGCTGGCTCTTGGCATCCGGACGCAGCCACGGCAGGGTGCCGTTCTTGCGCACTTCAGCCTGACGCTTCACCAGCAGGTGAGAGTAGGTGATGGGGGCCGGCATCAGCACGTCGGTTTCGTTGGTGGCGTAGCCGAACATCAGGCCCTGGTCGCCAGCGCCCTGCTCCAGCGGATCGCTGCGGTCAACGCCCTGGTTGATATCCGGGGACTGCTTGCCGATGGCGTTCAGCACGGCGCAGGAGTCAGCGTCGAAGCCCATGTCGGAGTGGGTGTAGCCGATTTCACGTACGGTATCACGCACGATCTCTTCGATATCAACCCAGGCAGAGGTGGTTACTTCGCCGGCCACCATGACCATACCGGTCTTGACCAGGGTCTCGCAGGCAACACGGGCCTTGGTATCTTGCTTGAGGATGGCGTCCAGTACCGCATCGGAGATCTGGTCCGCAATCTTGTCGGGATGGCCTTCGGAGACCGACTCGGAAGTAAACAGCTTTGCCATGATAAGAGTCTCAGCTTGTCTGGGTTATCGCCACGGCAATAACCGGATGAATGGGATGGTGTAGAGGTATCTACATCTGGACGTCTATTTTAATTAGCGCCCCCCCCGATTGCCAGCACTATTTTGTCGCGCAGTGTCTAATGGGTCACAAGCGGTGCTCTCCTATCCCGAAAGGGATGGAAATCAAACGTTTTTCTCTGGTTGCTTTGGTCAATAGAGGGCAAGAAAAGCGATTGTCCTCCCAAAGCCACTTTATTCATCCAGATAATATTTGCACGCCGCGCGCCCTGCTGGGACAATAACGCGCCTTAATCTTGGCCATCAAATGAAGCAATCGCAGGAGATTCAGATGCCTTCTCGTAAAGAGCTTGCCAATGCCATTCGTGCATTGAGTATGGATGCCGTTCAAAAAGCCAACTCCGGTCACCCGGGCGCCCCCATGGGAATGGCGGATATCGCCGAAGTGCTGTGGCGTAGCCACCTCAGACATAACCCGAACAACCCCAAGTGGGCCGACCGCGACCGTTTCATTCTCTCCAACGGCCACGGCTCCATGCTGCTGTACTCCCTGCTGCACCTCTCCGGTTATGACCTCTCCATCGACGATCTGAAAAACTTCCGCCAACTGCACTCTCGCACCCCGGGTCACCCGGAGTACGGTTACGCGCCGGGCGTTGAAACCACCACTGGCCCGCTGGGTCAGGGCATCACCAACGCCGTTGGTATGGCGATCGCCGAAAAAGCCATGGCTGAGCAGTTCAACCAGCCGGGCCACGATATCGTTGACCACTACACCTATGCCTTTATGGGCGATGGCTGCCTGATGGAAGGTATCTCCCACGAAGCGTGCTCCCTGGCAGGTACCCTGCAACTGGGCAAACTGATCGCGTTCTGGGATGACAACGGTATCTCCATCGACGGTCACGTAGAAGGCTGGTTCACCGACGACACCGTCAAGCGCTTCGAAGCCTACGGCTGGCACGTAATCCCGGCTGTTGACGGTCACAGCCCGGAAGCCATCAATGCCGCCATCGAAGCCGCCAAGGCCGAGACCGGCAAGCCGACTCTGATCTGCTGCCGCACCATCATCGGTTACGGTTCTCCGAACAAATCCGGTTCTCACGACTGCCACGGCTCACCGCTGGGCAACGACGAGATCGCCGCTGCTCGTGCCTTCCTGAAGTGGGACCACGCTCCGTTCGTTATCCCGGCCGATATCGCTGCCGAGTGGAACGCTCAGGAGAAGGGTGCTGCACTGGAAGCCGACTGGGCTGCCAAGTTCGCCGCCTATGAAGCCGCTCACCCGACGCTGGCTGCCGAATTCAAGCGCCGTACCGCTGGCGAAC
Source organism: Aeromonas sp. s8 (assembly GCF_040907785.1). NCBI lineage: Bacteria > Pseudomonadati > Pseudomonadota > Gammaproteobacteria > Aeromonadales > Aeromonadaceae > Aeromonas > Aeromonas sp. s8. The sequence continues at coordinate 246,122 of NZ_JBFOCL010000040.1, read as the reverse complement.
TGCCGGCCAACTGGGCTGCCGAATCCGCCAAGATCATCGAAACCCTGCAAGCCAACCCGGCCAAGATTGCGACCCGTAAAGCGTCCCAGAACTCTCTGGAAGCGTTCGGCAAGCTGCTGCCGGAGTTCATGGGCGGCTCTGCTGACCTGGCGCCGTCCAACCTGACCATGTGGTCCGGCTCCAAGTCTCTGACCAACGACGATGCCTCCGGCAACTACATCCACTACGGTGTACGCGAGTTCGGCATGTCCGCCATCATGAACGGTATTGCCCTGCACGGTGGTTTCATCCCCTACGGCGCTACCTTCCTGATGTTCATGGAGTACGCCCGCAACGCCCTGCGCATGGCCGCCCTGATGAAGCAGCGCGCCATCTTCGTTTACACCCACGACTCCATCGGTCTGGGTGAAGATGGCCCGACTCACCAGCCGGTTGAGCAGATCGCCTCCCTGCGTCTGACTCCGAACATGAGCACCTGGCGTCCGTGTGATCAGGTTGAATCCGCCATCGCCTGGAAACACGCCATCGAGCGTACCGACGGCCCGACCTCGCTGATCTTCTCTCGTCAGAACCTGGCCCAGATGGATCGTACTGCCCAGCAGCTGGCTGATACCGCCAAGGGTGGCTACGTGCTGAAGGATTGCGCCGGTACTCCGGAGCTGATCCTGATCGCCACCGGTTCCGAAGTGGAACTGGCTGTTGCCGCCTATGAGCAGCTGACTGCCAAGGGCCGTGCCGTGCGCGTGGTCTCTCTGCCGTCTACCGACGTGTTCGACGCCCAGTCTGCCGAGTACAAAGAGTCCGTTCTGCCGTCCTCCGTCACCAAGCGTGTGGCCATCGAAGCCGGCATCGCTGACTACTGGTACAAGTACGTCGGTTTCGGCGGCAAGATCATCGGTATGACCACCTTTGGTGAGTCCGCACCGGCCGAGCTGCTGTTCAAGGAATTTGGCTTTACCGTGGAAAACGTGGTTGCGACCGCTGAATCCCTGTAATCGCTGATTGCTTGGTACTGAATTGAAAAGCGCCTCCCTTGGGAGGCGTTTTTTTTCGCTAACTAAAACATTCTCAATAGTTTATTTTATTTACATAATATAAAACTTGATTAATACAAATCTTGATTTTTGATTGATGTGTCATTAGCTTGAGGTTAATGTATTTTGATATTGCTTTTCAGGGGGGCGAGATGATAGGTCAGTGGATTGGTAAATATTCTGGAGATGTAGTTGGTGGAATAATATTATATATAGAAAAGAATGACTCAGGTTGTGAGGTGTTGGCTTATATATGTCCTCAAAAATCTGAAATTCCATCGTCTATTGCGTATTTTAGCGCTGAGAGTTTAGCTAATAATAACACTTATTTGGCAGATGTTTCACCAATTGATCCAAGGAACTATAATATAGTTCCTTGGGAATCAATAAAGAACTTGTACGATAAAGATATTTCTCATTCAAAAAAAGCTGATGTCTCAATGATAATTGATGGCGATAGAATGAAAATATCAGCAAAAACAGATATTGATGTTAATTTGACTGCAGAGTTGTCTTTGCAAAAAGTTACTGAAAAATCATTGATACAATCATCTGAGATGTCTTGGGAGCAATATAAAAGACACGTATCAGAGATATTAGATGATCAGATGGTTTTTCGTGGACAGAAACAGCCATGGCCATTGCAGACATCTTTCCATCGACGAGGAAGATATAGAACTGATTTATTTATATCAAAAGACATTCCAATACTACATCAAAGATTGTGTTCAATCACATCGCATTATTTCAACTTGGATGACCCGAAGCAAAATGGAGCATTCTTTAACTTATTGCAACACCATGGATATCCCACACCATTATTAGACTGGAGTTATTCCCCATTTGTGGCCGCTTTTTTTGCTTTTAGAGAATGGGTGAAAGGACATGAAAATAATGATGAGTGCATTAGGATATATATATTCAATAATAAATTATGGAGGCAGAGGCTAAGTCAGATTAATTATCTAAACCCTCCATTCCCTCACCTGTCAGCTACGGATTTTGCTGCCATAAATAATCCTAGGGTGATACCTCAACAAGCCCTTACTACAGTTACAAATGTGGTAAATATAGAGGCCTATATACTAAGTGTAGAAAAAAGTAATGGTGTTAAATTTCTTCATGCTATTGATATCCCTGTGAAGTATCGTGATGAGGCAATGCGTGAATTAAGATATATGGGGATCACTGCTGGTTCAATGTTTCCTGGAATTGATGGTGTATGTGAAGAAATGAAAGATAGGTTTTTTTGAGATATAAATCGGTAGTGTGATGCTGATTTATAAAGAGAGACCGGCCATCAGCCGGTCTCTTTTTTATTTACCGCAACACTTACACCTGCGGCGGGGTACTTTCGGCGTTGGACATCACCGCATCAATTTGCACCAGGGCGCCAGCGGGCAACTCGCTCACCCCGAATACGGTGCGGGCAGGCAGATAACCCGGGAAATATTTGGTGTAGATAGCGTTGACCGCATCCAGATCCGCGATATTGCCGAGCTGGATATTGACCTTGACGATATCGTCCATCACATGGCCGATGCTCTCCACAATCGCCTTGATATTGCTCAGGCACTGGGCGGTCTGCTCCTTGATGCAGCCAGCCAGGATCTTGCCAGTGGCGGGGTCAATCGGTAACTGCGCAGAGAGATGGTTGTAGTGGGAGAATGCGACGGTCTGGCAATGGAGCGGGCTGCGCGGTGCCTTGTCGGTATTGCGGGCACGGATCACCAGATTGTGGCGATCTTCCACCAGTTGCGGCGGGGTGCCGTCACCGTGGGAGATGACCGCATCAATCTGCACCCGCGCCCCCATGGGCAGGGCGGCGGCACTGACCACCGAGCGGGCGGGCAGATAGGCAACGGCGCGAGCGATGGCGGAGTCGGGGAAGAAGGTGGTGTAGACCTCGTTGACGGCTTCCAGATCGGCCAGATCGGTCAGATAGACGGTCACCTTGACGATATCGTCAAACGGCACGTCTATGCTCTCCAGCACCGCCTTGATATTGCGCAGGCACTGACCCGCCTGCTCCTTGATGCCACCGGTAACCAGTTGGCCCGAGGCCGCATCGACCGGCAGCTGGGCGCCGATATTGTTGTAGTGGGAGAAGGCCACTGTGTGGGTGGAGAGCGGATTGTGCGGCGCCTTGTCACTGTTGCGGGCCAGTTTAACCAGCGGACAAGGATCTTGCGGGAAGGTGCCTTCGCCGTTGGAGATGATGGCATCGATCTGCACCAGCGCGCCCAGTGGCAGGGCGGCGACGGCGAGGGTGGTGCGGGTCGGCAGATAGCCCGGGAAGAATTCGCGATAGACGGCGTTGACCGCCTCCAGATCCGCCATCTCTTTCAGGAAGATGGTCGCTTTGACCATATCGTCCATCACATGGCCGATGCTCTCGATGATCGCCTTGAGGTTGCTCAGGCACTGTCTGGCCTGCGCGGTGACATCGCCGCTAACCATCTTGCCGGTGGCGGGATCGACCGGTAGCTGGGCCGAGATATTGTTGTAATGAGAAAACGCCACCGTTTGGGTGCAGGGGCCCAGATCCTGGGGTGCATGGGGGGTATTTCTTGCCGACTTGATGATGGTGCCACTCATAGATATGCCTCTTTTTAATATTTGTTGTTCATTCAGGTACAGGTTTACCCCATCTTGTTGTGCGCCACGGCCACTGCGCCAGCGGCGGCATCCCCGGTTATTATTTGTGATCCACTCAATTACTGAGAGGAATAAGGGAGAAGAGGACAGGGTAGATATTTCAGACGCTGCGATTCTATGAGTGGCTATCAGGGGTTGCAAACCGCTGATTGCATTTCTATGAGATGGCTCAATGGGCGCAAATTTAATCATATTGCTATTCAATTCACCCGAAATAGGCGCCAATTTGTGTGCAAATGGTGCCAAACCGGCGGACAGCCTTGCCCTGACTGGGTTTGCTCTCCCCCTCTTCGGGATATTGGCGTGTGAATAAAGGGTTAATATTATGCGCCGATGTGCAAATAATGCATATTATGGTGCATGGATATCTGTTTTTAGCTCTTTTAAGGGGCTATGAAAATTCCCGTGAATATGCATGTCAACATTATTAAAGATACCTCTGGAATATAATTCACGGCTTTTGCATTCCTCTCTGTTAACGATTATTCCGGCATACTCGATGACGCCTTGCTGGCAGCCGGGATCTGTTATTAACGCCATAAAATGCTATGCCATGAATTTGCACGGCGGATCTGCCTCTGCTGCACAGGAGTGGGGAGCATGGCGTTGGCGTTGGCGTTGGCGTGACGGCGTGCGGGAGCTGTGGTGCTGGATAAGGAAGGGGGAGGTGGTGGCAATTCGCTTCTCTTCACGCCGGTTGCATCCCCCGATGTGTGGGGTTGCCCCGCGTCGTCGATTTTTCCACTTTTTTGCGGCTTTGTCTGATCTCCCTCTTATCTTTGGCTGGTTGTGATGATTGGGATGGTTTTCAGGGCTCGGGAACAGCTCAGGTGACTTCGCAGGAATAAAGTTCAATGTGCTGTTTTTAAAGGGAAATGCGTCAAAAAATGGATTTATCGACCACTTTTTATGGTTTCTTGATGAAACTGTTAATTAGTGGCGTGATTGCGAGTCAGGTCGCTTTTTTCAAACGCTATTAATCGTATGATTAATAAGGTGATCAAGGAGCCCTGACGGAGAGCATCGATGCACCGGCAGGCCATTGCCCAGGATTGGCAAACGAGATCGCGTCGCGATCATCATTACCTGACTGTGGAGGATTTATGCTGGGTTTCGTTCTGGGCGATATGTATTGTCAAACATCTGGGCAGCGGTTACCTCCTCGCCTGGGAAAGAGCTTTCCCATTCCTGCCGATTACCGACTGCGCGGCCGGGTATCCGCCGCCATCATGACCATCGAGAGCCTGCTCGATACCCCTTATCCGCAAAAGCAGTTTCGTGATCTGGTCTTTGGCGCCTTTATCGAGCGCCAGCGTCGGCTGTTTGGCGAACATGTGATTGTGGCCCGCATGGAAGGGGAGGAGGGGCTGGAGCTGTCGATTGATCTCTCGTTTGTCAGCACCGCCGTACCTGTGGGCCTCTTGGCCATCTCTGAAGAGCTGGCCCTCGCCACGGCGCCGCGTCCCAAGAAGAGCCATCCCCACTACGAGGTACTGTGCAAGGCGATCGACTGCATGGTGATGCTGATGTTTTATGGCAAGGTGATCCGCCAGCGGAATACGGTGTTGGAAAATATCGGCCATCAGTTTGGTTATCAGCCCGCGGCGACCCTGACGGCGCGCGTTGGCAAGGGTGGGGAGGATGATTACGACGCCTTCATGGTCAATATCATGACCTGTATTGCTCACTCCAATTCGCTCAAGGAGGCGCTGGAGAATGCCAGCCGGATGGGAATTCAGGAGCCTGCTTTCTTCTGCATCGTCGGGGCGATTGCCAGCACCCTGTGGGGCGTGCCCAGACTGTGGGCGTATCAGGCTTCACAGCTGATCCATCGCTCCCACCATCACTACATCCAGAATCTGCTTCGCTGTGAAACCCGTGCCGGGCGGCGCCATATCAATCTGGAGCCGCCAAAGCCCCCGCTGTTTGCACCGATCCGGCAACAGGTTGTGCGTCTGTTCAAGGGGGCACACTGATCCGCAGCCCCCTTGTCATCACTCAGGCGGGATAAAGTGCCCCCAGCACAGCCGGACGGCTGGCACCGGTGACGGCGGGCAGGTTGCCCGGCTTGCGGTGAACAAAGCACATGGCCAGCCAGGCAAAGGCTGCGCCTTCCACCCAGTCGGGGGCAAGGCCCAGCTCGGCGGTGCTGGCGATGCGCCATGCAGGCAGCAGGCTGGCCAGCTCCTTCAGCAAGGGGGCGTTATGGGCACCGCCGCCGCAGACAAACAGCTCGGCTTTCGGCTGGCTGGCACCGACTGATTCGGGCCGGGCGGGCAGTTGGCGGGCGATGCTGTGGCAGGTGAGCGCCTGCAGGGTGCGCTGCACATCCACGGGGGCGTATGAAGTCCCTGCCAGCTTTCCATCGAGCCAATCGAGGGTGAACATCTCCCGTCCGGTGCTCTTGGGGGCGGGGGCGGCGAAGTAGGGGTGAGCCAGCAGTTTCTCCAGCAAGGCAGGGATGGGCTTGCCGCTGGCGGCCCATTTGCCACCGGCGTCATAGTTGCCGCCGTGGGGCTGATGGCGGCGATACCAGCCATCGAGCAGGGTGTTGGCCGGGCCGGTATCAAAACCATATACCCCGCCCGGATTGCCCGGCAGCACCGAGATATTGGCGATGCCGCCGAGGTTCAGTACCACCCGCAGGGCGCCGGGCTTGGCAAACAGTGCTTGATGGAAGGCGGGCACCAGCGGCGCCCCCTGACCGCCGAGGGCCATATCCATGGTGCGAAAATCGGCAATAACGTCGATGCCGGTCAGGGCGGCCAGCAGGGCGGCATTGCCGATCTGCAGGGTAAAGCCGAGCTGGGGGCGATGGCGGATAGTCTGGCCGTGGCTGCCGATGGCGCGAATATCTTTGGGCTCAAGCCGCGCCTTGGCCAGCAGCGCGTGGGTGGCGGCGGCAAACTCTCGCACCACCAGATTATCGGCCACCCCCATGCGGTCGATTTCGTTGTCGCCCGGGGTGCAGAGGGCATGCAGCGTGCGGGCGGTCTCTTGCGGCCAGGGGTGACAAAGCGCCGCTTCGACCCGCAGTTCATCCCCGGCGATCATCACCAGCACGGCATCAATGCCGTCCATGCTGGTTCCCGACATCAGACCGATATAGCGCTCAGCCATGGTGTCTCCTTACATTGCTGTTCGAAAATACGGTGTGCAGAGAGGGTGAAGAGGGGAACGGCTTTCATCCCATGCCACATGGCGTGGTCTTTGACATCAGACCGATATAACGCTCAACCATGTTGCATCCTCAATGCGGACCGGAAAAAGAGTGAGAGAGACAGGATAGATAAGCCCTTGCTTCCGTGCCACATGCCGCTCCCGGTGTTCCATCTCATCTTATGTCCGAAAGTGGACTCATTTCAATCTGATTGGCTGGCGCGGGTTCAATAAAAGGGGCTGGCAGGGTCTTCACCCTGCCAGCCCAGATGACTTAGTTGCCGCGACTATCCCGCTTGTTCTGGGCCAGCTGCAGCTCGGGGTTGTCGAGCTTGGCCAGTTGCGGCATCGCCAGCTTTTTGAAATTGGCCAGCTCGCGTCCGCTCAGGGTCTCTGCCTGCGGGAGGGTGAGGGTGCGCGGGTTCTTGTGAATGCCGCCCACCACGAATTCGTAGTGCAGGTGCGGGCCGGTGACGCGGCCGGTGCCACCCAGAGTGCCGATGGTCTGTCCCTGCTTCACCCGCTGCCCCTTGTTGACGGTGCGCTTGGAGAGGTGCAGGTACTTGGTCACATAGTTGCCGGCATGCTTGATAAAGACGTAGTTGCCGTTGAACTGGTTGTAACCGGCAGCCACCACGCTGCCTGAGCCCGCTGCCATGATGGGGGTGCCCACCGGCGCCACATAGTCGATGCCGTTGTGGGGGCGGATCTTGCCGGTCACCGGATGGAGGCGGCGCGGGTTGAAGTTGGAGCTGATGTATTTGAAGTTGACCGGCGCACGCAGGAAGCTCTTGCGCATCGCCTTCCCTTTCGGGGTGTAGTAGTTGCCATCTTCATTGAGCACGGCGCGGTAGGCGGTGCCCTGGTTGACGAACTCCGCCGCCAGAATATCGCCAGAGGCGACCCGCTCGTCGTCGCGGAACTTGTCTTCATAGACCACCCGGAAGCTGTCCCCCGGCTGCAAGTCCTGGGCAAAGTCGATGTCCCAGCCGAAGATGGCGGCCAAGTCCATGATCTGATCTTCGGTCATCCCCGCATCCACCGCAGCGCCCCAGAAGCTGGAGCGGATCTCGCCTTTGCTCACCTGTTCGCGGGTGTCGAGGGCGATCTTGACGTTGCGAGCGACAAAGGTCTCCTCCTTGCGGCTCACCTTGAGTGCCTGCTCCAGACTGTGGGGGTAATAGAGGCTGTGCAACTGGCCATCTTCGGTCAGCTTGAAGGTGAGCTCCTGCCCCGGTTGCAGCATCCGCAGGGGATCGCTGCCCTCGAGCTGGTCGATCAGGTGCAGATCCGTGGTGCTCAGGCCAATGCGCTGGAAGATCACCCCCATGTTGTCGCCACGGCGCACCTTCACCTGCTTGGTGATATAGCGCGGCTTGGGCGGGGTAACGGGCTGGGCGGTCTCGGCTGGCAGCTCGTCGTTTAGCGCGTTGTCGTTGGCCGGTTCCCGCAGGGCAATTTCGTTGCCGTTTTCATCGACCCGTGTTGCTACTGCCTGTTCGCTTGGCCAGGCAGCCAGCATCATGATCATGATGCTCAAGATCAGCACCATCTTGCGGTGCCAGTGGGGGAGTGCGTTGAAGGCGTGCCAAATAACCATGAGAAGCAGATGAAGTCGGGCAGAATGGACGGATTTTACAGCCTTTCCAATTGGCCCGCCATTCCAGTAATATGTTTGGCCCTGTGGAATCGTGATGGAGAGTCAAAAAATGTCCCAGCTCGAGGTGGCGCTAGCCGAGATCAAGCGCGGAGCGGAAGAAATTCTGGTTGAAGAAGAACTTGTCGCCAAGTTGAAGGAAGGGCGCCCGCTGCGCATCAAGTTGGGCATGGACCCGACCGCCCCCGACATTCACCTGGGTCATACCGTGATCCTCAACAAGCTGAAGACCTTCCAGGATCTGGGCCATGAGATCATCCTGCTGATCGGTGACTTCACTGCCATGGTGGGTGACCCCTCCGGCAAGAACGCCACCCGTCCGCCGCTCTCCGAAGAGGCCATCAAGCACAACGCCCTCACCTATGCCGAGCAGGCGTTCAAGATCCTCGACCCCGCCAAGACCCGCATCGAGTACAACTCGACCTGGCTGAGCGAACTGGGGGCGACCGGCATGATCAAGCTGGCGGCCAAGCAGACCGTGGCCCGCATGATGGAGCGCGACGACTTCAAGAAGCGCTACACCGGCGGCCAATCCATCGCGATTCACGAATTCCTCTATCCGCTGCTGCAAGGCTATGACTCGGTCGCGCTGAAGGCGGACGTCGAGCTCGGCGGTACCGACCAGAAGTTCAACCTGCTGATGGGCCGCGAGCTGCAAAAAGATGCCGGCATGGCGACCCAGTGCGTGCTGATGATGCCGCTGCTGGTGGGTCTGGATGGCGTCAAGAAGATGTCCAAGTCCGCAGGCAACTACATCGGCGTTCACGACGCTCCGGGCGAGATGTTCGGCAAGATCATGTCCATCACCGACGATCTGATGTGGAACTACTACGAGCTGCTCTCCTTCCGTCCGCTGGCTGAAATCGAAGAGTTCAAGGCAGGCATCGCTGCCGGTACTCTCAATCCGCGCGACGTGAAGATCTGGCTGGCCAAAGAGATCATCGCCCGTTATCACGACGAAGCGGCGGCTGAAGCGGCCCACGAAGATTTCACCCAGCGTTTCTCCAAGAACGCCATTCCGGACGAAATGCCGGAAGTCGAGCTGGCTCTGGAAGGCGAAGGTCTGGCCATCGCCAACCTGCTGAAAGAGGCCGATCTGGTGGCCACCACCTCCGAAGCGCTGCGGATGATCAAGCAGGGCGCGGTCAAGGTGGATGGCGAGAAGCTGGAAGATGGCAAGGCACTCATCGGTGCCGGTACCGCCGTCTATCAGGTCGGCAAGCGCAAGTTTGCCCGCGTGACTGTCAAATAAGCCGTCGCATCAGGCAAGCCGGCCATCATGCCGGTTCAAGCTTGTTCAACAGGGCCTCCTTCGGGAGGCCCTGTCGTATCTGGGCGGCACGGATCTGGGCGATAAAGTGCCGCAGCACGGCACTGCCTGGGTGTGGCCGTGTCGCCAGACTGATGCTGGTCATCATGCCGTTGCCCTCAATGGGGTGATAACTGACCCCGAGCGGGCGCAGCGCCGCCACCGAGCTGGGCACCAGGGTCACGCCAAAGCCCGCCTGTACCATGCCGACGGTGGAGATCACCTGCGGGCATTCGGGCCCCAGTATCGGCTTGAACCCCGCCTCCCGGCAGAGACCCACGATGCCGTCATAGAGCCCGGGCCCGATGGCGTGGGGAAACAGAATAAAACTCTCGTCCTTCAGGCTGGCCAGTGGCAAGGGGCCCGGCTTGGCCTTGGGATGGCTGGTCGGCAGGGCGATCAGCAGCGGCTCCTGCTCGATAAGGTGGTGGGCAAAGCCCTCGCTACCGCGGCAGGGGAGCCGCAAGATGGCGGCATCCAGCCGATCGTTGCGCAGCGCCTCCACCAGTGCCGGCATGGTGCCCTCCTGCGGGCTGAGAGCTACCTCGGGGTAGCGCTCCCGGTAGTCGTGCAGCAGGGTCAGCACTGCGGGGTGGAGCACGGTGGAACCGGCGAAGCCGATCCGCAGCGCCCCCTGCTCGCCCCGAGCAATCCGCTTTACCTTCAGTTTTGCCGCATCGGCCAGCGCCAGGATCTGCGCCGCATCCCGATAGAGGCTCTCGCCCGCCTCGGTCAGCTCGACACTGCGGGTCAAACGGCGCAGCAGCGGGGTGCCCAGGGTCTCTTCCAGCTTGCGGATCTGCTGGCTCAGCGGTGGCTGGGCCATGTTGAGTGATTCGGCTGCGCGGGTGAAATTCTGCTTTTCAACAACGGCCATGAAGTAGCGGAGCGTACGAAGTTCCATATCGATTGAGTCTCAAAGTCATGGGATCAGCGTATTGGTGTTGAAATGTGAACCAAGTCACCATTGGATCCGAACGCTAACAGGATTCACGGTGGAGGTGAAACCCGAATGGAACACATTGCAACATCTGACAGTGCCGGGTGCAGCTGTGCCCTCGAAGTGAGCCAGCAGTTTTCCCGCTGGCGCAGGCAGCATGACGGTGGCGAGATCTACCAGAGTTCCCTGATGAGCGCCCTGCTGGCGGGGGTCTACGAAGGGGAGACCACCATGAGCGAGCTGCTGCGCCACGGCGACTTTGGCCTCGGTACCTTCAACCATCTCGATGGCGAGCTGATCGCCTTCGAGCGCCAGATCCACCAGTTGCGCTCCGATGGCTCGGCCCGGCCCGCCCGCGCCGATCAGAAGACCCCCTTTGCGGTGATGACCCATTTTCGCCCCTGTCTGGAGCGTCGCTTCGACCATCCCCTCAGCCGTGACGAGATCCACCAGTGGGTGGATCGGCTGGTGGGATCCGACAACGTCTTCGTCGCCCTGCGCCTCGACGGCCAGTTTGAGACGGCCAAGGTACGTACCGTGCCGCGTCAGGAGCCCCCTTATCGCCCCATGCTGGAAGCCATCGAACAGCAACCGCTGTTCCGCTTTGCCGCGGTGGCGGGAACCCTGGTGGGCTTTCGCTGCCCGCCGTTCGTGCAGGGGGTCAATGTGGCGGGCTTTCACGAACACATGATCACCGCCGATCGCAAGGGGGGCGGCCATCTGCTCGACTACACCATGGCCCACGGCACCCTGCGACTTTCAGTGGTGCGTCACCTCAATCTGGCCCTGCCATCGGATCCCGCTTTCCGGCAGGCCGACCTCAACCCTGCCGATCTCGATCGCGCCATTCAAGCCGCCGAAGGCTGATAGACAAGGAGCAATATCATGGAAAACAGACAGTGGAAGTGCGGTGCCGAGCTGGTGGTTCGTCATCTGGAGGCGCAAGGGGTCAAGCAGGTGTTCGGGATCCCGGGTGCCAAGATTGATCGGGTGTTCGATGCGCTGGAGGACTCTCCCATCGAGACCATAGTGGTGCGCCACGAGGCGAACGCCGCCTTTATGGCGGCCGCCGTGGGGCGCCTGACCGGCAAGGCGGGGGTGGCGCTGGTCACCTCGGGCCCCGGTTGCTCCAACCTTATTACCGGGCTGGCGACCGCCACCTCGGAGGGGGACCCCATGGTGGTGCTGGGCGGTGCGGTGCGCCGTGCCGATGGTCTCAAGCTCACCCACCAGAGCATGGATACGGTCAACCTCTGCCGTCCGGTCACCAAGTTCAGTGCCCAGGTCAACAGTGGGGCGGCAATCTCGGAAGTGATGGCCAACGCCTTTCGCGCCGCCGAGCTGGGACGGCCGGGGGCGGCGTTTGTCAGCCTGCCGATGGATATCATCAACAAGCCGGTACAGGGCAATGTGCTGGTGCCCCGCGAGGTGCCGGAGCCGGGCTGCGCCGATGAGCAGAATATGGATCAGGCATTGACCCTGCTGCGCAACGCCAAGAATCCGGTGGTGCTGCTCGGCCTGATGGCCAGCCGGCCGGAGAATGCCGAGGCGGTGCGCGCCTTCCTCGACAAGGCGCGGCTGCCGGTGACCGGTACCTATCAGGCTGCCGGGGTGGTGGACAGCTGCCACTTCGATGACTTTGCCGGACGGGTGGGGCTCTTTAACAACCAGCCGGGGGATCAGCTGCTGGCGGGGGCCGATCTGGTGATCTGCATCGGCTACAGCCCCATCGAGTACGACCCCGTGCTGTGGAATGGCGACCGGGAGCGGCGCATCCTCCATATCGACGTGCTGCCTGCCGATATCGACAGCAGCTACTGCCCGACCGCCGAGCTGGTGGGGTCGATCCGCGCCAACCTGTTGCAGCTGACCCGCATCATGGGCAATCCGAAAATCCGCCCCCCCGAGGTGGATCGGCTGCTGCAAGGGGTTCGCCAGCAGCGACTGCGACTGGCGATGCGGGCCGACGATCTGCACGGCAATCCGGTTCACCCCTTGCGTATCGTGCGCGAGCTGCAGGATCTGGTACGCGACGACATGACCCTCTGCGTCGACATGGGCAGCTTCCATATCTGGATTGCCCGCTACCTCTACAGCTTCCGCGCTCGTCAGGTGTTGATCTCCAATGGTCAGCAGACCATGGGGGTGGCACTGCCGTGGGCCATCGGTGCGGCGCTGGTGCGGCCGGGTGAGAAGGTGATCTCGGTATCGGGGGATGGCAGCTTTATGCAGTCGAGCATGGAGCTGGAGACGGCGGTGCGGCTCAAGAGCAATATCGTTCACATCATCTGGGTCGATAACGGCTACAACATGGTCGCGATGCAGGAGCAGCAGAAATATTGCCGCACCTCCGGCGTCTCTTTTGGTCCCATCGATTTCAAACGCTATGCCGAATCGTTCGGGGCGGCCGGTTTCGCGGTGCGCTCTGCCGACGAGCTGCGCGCAACCCTGCGGGCCGCGCTGGCGGTGGAGGGGCCAGCTGTGGTGGCCATTCCGGTGGATTACTCCGACAACCCGGGGCTGATGGCCCAGCTCAGGCCAGAAGTATTGGCATAGAGTGGGCAGCAGTGTTGGCCTGAATCCTTGTGTAAGGGCAGGCAGACCCGCCCATATAGCAAAAACCGGCATCAATGGATGCCGGTTTTTTATTGTTTTGCGGGATTGGTGGCCTTAACGGGCCAGCTGGACGGCGGCGCGTGCGCGGGCAGGTTGCGGGCGACGCTTGTTTTTTGGCGCGCAGGCCATCTTCAGGCGCAGCCACTCGCGCCACAGCAGCCAGCAGAGCGGCAGGGTGAGCAGCAGCACGGTGGCGGGCTGGGCCATCAGCACCCCATCACGACCCCACAGTTGCGGCAGCAGGAAGATGAGCGGCAGCAGCAACACGGTTTTGGCGATGGAGATGACCAGCGCCTGACGGGTACGCGCCATGGATTGCAGCAGCACGATGCCGAACATGATGATCCCCTCCAGCGGAATGGCGCCGAGGTTGAGGGTCAGGCTGCTGATGGCGGCGGCCAGCAGTTCGGGATCCTTGTCGCCGGTATAGAGCATGGCGACCTGTCCCGGCAGCAGCTGGATGGTGAGCCACACCAGCATGCCGTAGATAAAGGTGAACTTGAGCCCCATCTCCATCAGGTACTTGAGGTTGCGATGGCGCTTGGCCCCCGCCGCCTTGCTGATGAGCGGCTGAATGCCGAACGCCAGCCCCTGCAGAATGACGATAAAGACCGCCTCGGTGTAACCGGCCACGGTAAAACCCGCCAGATCCTTCACATTGCCATAGACCATCAGCTGGCTGTTGTGCAGCATCAAGAGCAGGCCGAGGTTGAACTGGGCAATCAGGCTCGGCAGACCGGTAAAGAGCAGGTGCGGCATGGCGGGGAGGTTGGGCACCAGATCCCGCCAGCGGAGGCGCAGCCGCGCCCAGGGGGTAAAGAAGTAGCCAAGGCCGATCAGGCTCACCGCACCCTCTGCCATCAGGGTGGCCTGCGCTGTACCGATCAGTCCCAGTCCCAGCAGACCCACCATGATGTAGTTGAGGATGATATTGAGCACGGCGCCGCTGCTCACCAGCACCATGGCCAGTTTCGGGCGACCATCGTTGCGCAGCAGATAGGGGACCGCCAGATTGCTGGCCAGCAGCAGGGTACCGCCGCCAATCCAGGTGAGGTAGTCGCTCGCCTGTTTCCAGGTCTCGGTGCCCTGTTCAATTCCCAGCCCCAGAAGGATATCGGTGTGGGTGTAATAGAGCAGCCCCGGCGCAACTACCCCGAGACCGGCCAGCAGCCAGAGGGCGTTGACCAGCGCCTGACGGGCCAGCTTGTCGTTTTTCGCCCCTTGCTGGAAGGAGATGGCGGTGGCCGCCCCCATGCTGATCATGGCGGCCAGGCCGATCAGCACCATGATGACCGGATAGACCAGGTTGATCCCGGCGAGGCCAGCGGCGCCGACATAGTGGCCGACGAAGATGCCGTCGATGAGGTAGTAGGCCCCCGAGACCAGCATGGCAAGAATGGAGGGGAGGGCGTAAGCCCAGAAGCGACGGGTCATGGCCCGTTGCCGCAGTGTTAAATAGGCAGACATATCTGTTCTCTCGGGGAGTTCGATTATCGAACAGCTAGTCTAGATTAATACTTATTTGGTGATAATCAGGTTTTCACTTGATGAATTGCTGAGTATTACTCATTAATCCGGGGTTTTGGTAGTGCGCCTTGAGCATGTCGATCAGGATGCGCAGGCCGCTGCCCAGCTGATGCCGACTGGGATAGAAGAGGTAGAAGCCGGCAAAGGTGGGGCACCAGGGCTCCAGCACGGTGAGCAGTTTCCCCTCCGCGACCTTCTGGCTCACCTCCTCTTCCAGACAGTAGGCGAGCCCCAGCCCCGCCTCGGCGGCGCCCAGATAGAGGGCAGGGGTGCTGGTGGTGAGCGGCCCGGTCACTTCGATCTCCAGCATGGTGCCGTCGGCGGCAAAGGCCCAGCGATAGTGGTGGTGCGGAGTGAGGCGATAGCCGATACAGGCGTGGCGGCTCAGCTCGCTCGGGTGCTCCGGCGTGCCATGCTCCGCCAGATAGGCCGGGGAGCCCACCACCAGATAACGCTGGGGCGGGCCGAGGGGGATGCCGATCATCTCCTTGGGCAGCAGATCGCCATAAAAGAGCGCGGCATCGTAGCCATCTTCAATCAGCCGGGGCATCAGCTCCTGCTCCACTACCTCCACCTGCATCCGCGGATAATGGGCCAGATAGTCGATCAGCACAGGTGCCAGCAGGCTGTCGATGGCGCCGCGGGGGGCGCAGAGTTTGAGTCGCCCCACCGGTTCATCGCTGTTGCGGGCCAGCTCGCAAAGCGCCTCTTCCAGGGTATTGAGGGTGGGGAGCAGCTGCTTGAGCAGCCGCTGGCCCGCTTCGGTCGGTACCACGGCGCGGGTACTGCGGTTGAGCAGCCGCACCCCCAGACGGGCTTCCAGCCCTTTCAGGCTGTGGCTGAGGGCGGAGGCGGAGACCCCGAGTTCGAGGGCTGCCTTGCTGAAACTGCGGTGACGGGCGACGGCGGCAAACACTGCCAGTTCGGCGAGATCGGTACGGGTAATGGTCATCATCAATCAACAAAAAGGCGTGAGTCACAAGGGTACGCCAAGGCCGTGCTGCACACAATCCGCGCTAAACGGGTTGCTTGTTGCAAATATGTAGCTGCTCGCAGGCCATTGATTCCAGTGAAACTAAGTTGAATTGTTAAAAAAAACTCACAATAAGGCGCTTTGAGTGTGATCTTGGTCGTCCGAAAGGCGACCAAAATCAAACTTTGGTTGATTAATTCAAAAAAACGCTGTGATTAATAAGGGCATTTAATTAAAGTCAGCCCATCAAGAGTGGCGCACGTTAATCGGTTGTTAAGTGAGACGGGCGCCGACCCTCAGGGTCAAAATCTCGCACTGTTGTTTGTTGCAATCCTGTTGTCACAAGGAGTGATGGCCAGGTTGCCGGGGGGCGAGAGGTTATTATCAAGGACGGACAGCAGGCGTTCCAGGGAGATGGAACCGGGCCAAGGCCCGACCAAACAAGAATCCCATTTTCCTAGATGACAGGAACAACGTATGTCTGACATGAATATTGCAGCTGATGGTCGTTTAGCCAGCAACACCTCCCGCGGCGTCAACAAGGCCGATGTGGTCTGGATGCTGGGTCTGTACGGTACCGCGATCGGTGCCGGTGTGCTCTTCCTGCCAATCAACGCCGGTGTAGGTGGCCTGTGGCCGCTGGTTGCCATGTTGATCCTGGCGCTGCCGCTGACTTTCTTTGCTCACCGTGGTCTGACCCGCTTCGTGCTGTCCGGCTCTACCCGTGATGGCGACATCACTGAAGTAGTAGAAGAGCACTTCGGCAAGACCGCAGGCAAATTCATCACCCTGCTCTACTTCTTTGCCATCTACCCGATCGTGCTGATGTATTCAGTCGCCATCACCAACACCGTCGAGAGCGTGATTGTTCACCAGCTGGGCATGTCTGCACCTCCCCGTGCCGTTCTGTCACTGGCTCTGATCCTCGGTCTGATGGCGGTTGTTCGTCTGGGCGGCCAGGTTATCGTCAAAGCGATGAGCGTGCTGGTATTCCCGTTCGTGCTCACCCTGATGGGTCTGGCGTTCTACCTGATCCCGCACTGGAACGGTGCCATCATCACTGAAGCTCCGGCCCTGTCCGACGCCTTCAACGGTGACTTCATCAAGACCCTGTGGCTGGCTATCCCGGTAATGGTGTTCTCCTTCAACCACTCCCCGATCATCTCCTCCTTCGCGGTGGACAACAAAGGTCGTTACGGTGAAGGTGCCGAGAAGAAGTGCAGCAACATCCTGCTGGGCGCCCACGTCATGATGGTAATGACCGTTATGTTCTTCGTATTCAGCTGCGTACTGAGCCTCTCCCCGGCTGACCTGGCTGCTGCCAAAGAACAGAACATCTCCATCCTGTCCTACCTGGCCAACCACTTCGATAACCCGGTTATCGGTACTGTGGCTCCGCTGATCGCCATGGTTGCCATCAGCAAATCCTTCCTGGGTCACTACCTGGGTGCGCAAGAGGGCATGAACGGCCTGATGGCCAAGGCGCTGCGCGAGAAGGGCAAGAACGTTGACACCAAGCAACTGAACAAAGTCACTGCCGTGTTCATGATCCTGACCACCTGGGCCATCGCCACCATCAACCCGAGCATCCTCGGCATGATTGAAGACCTGGGCGGCCCGATCATCGCGATGCTGCTGTTCCTGATGCCGATGTACGCCATCACCAAGGTTCCGGCCATGCGCAAATACGCTGGCAACATCAGCAACGGCTTCGTGACCATCATCGGCCTGATCGCCATGTCCGGTATCATCTACAAGCTGATTGCCTGATAACTCCGGTTACCAAGTTGAATGAAGAAGCCGCCTCGCAAGAGGCGGCTTTTTTTATGGCTGTTTGGGGCGGCGAGCGGATGCGGTATCGCTACTTCATCAGCTTCTTCACCTCGTCGCTGGCCAGCGCCTTGTTGAATTTGTCCCGCGCCTCTTTCCCCTTGGCGGAGTTGGTAAAGCAGACGTGGAGGGACTTGTCCTCGAGGATCTTGCCGTTGAAGCCGAGGTTGGCGGCAACGTCCTTGAGCTGGGGATCGCTCTCCAGCAGATAGGTCATCACATTCTGGTCGATGACCGCGAGATCGAGCCGACCGTTGCCGAGCTTGAGCAGGTTCTGGCTGTCCGAGCTGGTGGCGTCGGCCGAGAGTGCCTTGCTGGCCACTTTTTCGTCGAACTCGGTGGTATTCACATAGCCGGTGACGACACCAATTTTCTTGCCCTTGAGGTCATCAAGGGTCTGCCAGGTGACCGGCTGATCGGTTCGCTGGGCAAAGCCGAGGGGGCCGTTACCTATGGGGTCAGAGAAGAGGCAGCTGCTCTTGGGGTCGAGATACTCGGGGAAGTAGCCCAGCACCTCGGGGTTGTTGGTCGCCTCGTCCACGGCCCGCTGCCAGGGGTAGAACTTGATGGTCAGCGGATCGCCAGCCAGGGCAAAGGCTGCGGTCACCACCTGACTGCTCTTGCCCTGCTCAGGGAGGCTGGCGCTGGTGTAAGGGGGCCATTCAAGGCTGGTCAACACCGCCGACTGAGCGGCCGACATGCCGAACAAGGGAAGAGTGGCCAGGGCGAGGTGCTTCCATTTCAGGCTCATAGGGATAACTCCTTGTGGTCAAACACCCCTTAAAGATAGCCCCCGGTGTCGATTGCGGATGCCGGCCATGGCTGACCGGCATCCGTGCCAGCTATTTATTGTCGATATTCTCCGACTGCCAGAGGGCATAGCCCTTGCCGGAGGCCGTGGTAGGCAGATCAATCTGCATCAGGTCGTTGCCGATGACAAAGGGGCCCGAGTAGCGGGCGCGCAGATCTTGCGCCAGATCCTTCACCCTGATCTTGCCGTTGAGGCCGATATGGCTGAACACGGTCAGCGCCGGTTTGGCTTCGTTCATTACCCGGGCCGCCTGCTCGGGGGAGGCGAGGTGACCGGCGATCGCCTTGTAGCCGGGGTTGGCCTTCATCTGCTCGGCAGAGGTCATGGAGACGCAGTGCACCAGCAGATCGGCCCCTTTGGCCTGCTTCACCACTTCGGGGCTGTAGCGGGTATCGCCGGAGAGCACCACGCTGTGGCCGTGATAGTCGATGCGATAGCCGAATGATGGCTTGATGTTGACCCCGTGGTCGTTGTCAAAGGCGGTTACCTTGACCCCGTCCTGGTTGTAGACCACCCCGGCGGTGACCTCGTGGCTGTTGATCTCCACCCCATCCAGCGGCGTTCCCTCATCCTTGACCCGGGTGGCGATGTCGGTGGCGTAGGCCTGCTGCAAGCCACGGGCGAGAGCTGTGGTGCCTTTGGGGCCGTAGAGTTCCATCGGCGCGTGGCGCTGGCCATAGGCTGGTTGCAGCCAGCCGGTCAGCCAGAGATCCGCCAGCCCGTTGGTGTGGTCGGAGTGAAAGTGGGTGAGGAAGAAGGCGTTGACCCGGCCGATGGGGATATGCAGCTGCCACAGGCGAGTGGCGGAGTTGCGGCCAAAATCGAACACCAGCTTCTGGTTGCCCGCTTCGACCAGGGTGCTGTAACCGCCCCGGCTGATCTGGGGTACCGGAGTGCCGGTGCCGAGCAGGCTGACCCGAAAGATATCGTGCCGGGCTTGAGTTGCTGAGGCAGGGGCTTGATCGTGGTTGCTGATAAAGCTGCTCTCGGCGGCCTGACTGGCGCCGCTGGCCAGCAGACCGACCAGTAATGCGGCCAGATAGGTACTTTTCATGGGGATTTATCCTGTGGGGAAGGGACGGCATCACTGTATTGGTAACTAAAAGTTGAATAAATTGGCTAAAATCCATTTCTTACTAAACTTTTGGTTGTGAATTAGGACTCGGTAGCGGGTCGTGTTACTCAGGAACGAACAAAGGAGCGGTTGTGGACCGATTGACCAGCATGCGTATCTTCACCCGGGTGGTGGATCTCGGCTCCTACAGCGCGGTGGCGAGCGAAGAGGGGATCAGCGCCCAGATGGTGGGCAAGCATGTGCTGGGACTGGAGCAGTGGCTGGGGGGCAAGCTGTTTCACAAGACCACCCGCCAGCAGACTCTCACCGAGCTGGGCCAGCTGTTTTTGGCTCGCTGCCAGCGGGTGCTGGAGGAGCTGGCACTGACCGAGTCGCTCACCCAGAACCTGCTGGCCGAGCCGGCCGGACGGCTGCGCATCGCCGCTCCCCTCAGCTTTGGCCACCACCGGCTGGTGCCGCTGCTGCCCGCTTTTCTCGACCGCTACCCCAAGCTGGATCTGGATCTGCAGCTCACCCCGCGCTGGGTCGATCTGGTGGAGGAGGGGTTTGACGCCGCCATCCGCACCCTGCGCCCGCAGGATGAGGCACTCATTGCCCGTCCGCTGCTGACCCAGCACTACCGCCTCTGCGCGACCCCTGACTACCTCAATCGCCACGGCGTGCCCCGTCATCCGGCCGATCTAGTTCGCCACCAGTGTCTGCACGGCAACTGGGGGGAGCACGAGCGTTGGCAGTTTGTCGGCGAGGATGGTCAGAGCGAGGAGGTACGGGTCGCCTCGCGCCTGCGCATCAATCACTGGCCAGCCTTGTTGACGGCTGCGCTCTCGGGGGCTGGCATCACCTTGCAGCCAGCCGAACAGGTGCGTGAGCATATCGCTTCGGGGCGTCTGCTGCCGCTGCTTGGCCGCTATCAGAACCCGGCCAAGACCCTCTACTTCATCTATCCGGCGGCGCGGCGGCAGGTGCTCAAGATCACCCTGCTGGGGGATTTTCTGGCCGAATCCCTGCAAGCTGAGTCCGAGCCTGAATAAAAGGCTGCATATTCTCGCTGCCGTGCTTAACAAAGGGGCGGGGCAGGCCTAACATGGCGGGATGTTTTTTTAGTCAGGACAAAAGGATATGTCTGGGTTGAAAAAGGATCTCGGGCTCTGGCAGGGGATGGGGCTGCTCGCCACCTCGCTGCTTGGCACCGGGATCTTCGTGGTACCGGCGACCGCCGCCTCGCTGGCGGGCGGGGCCTCGCTCTGGGCCTGGTTGCTGCTGATTGCGCTGGTGCTGCCCATCGCCTTTACCTTCGCTCGCCTCGGTCGTCGCTATCCCCATGCGGGCGGCGCGCCGCACCTGATTGGCCTCGCCTTTGGCAACGGCGCCGAGCGCTTCTCCGCCTTCCTCTTTCTGGCGGTGCTGCCGGTGGGGCTGCCTGCCGCCCTGATGATTGCCGCCGGCTTCTGGCACGCCCTGTTCGAGATGGGGGAGTGGACCCTCTGGGCGATCCAACTGCTCACCCTGCTCGGGGTCTTTCTGCTGGGGCTGCGCGGGGCGCGATCTTCCGGCAACCTGCAACTGCTGATTGCGCTCGCCATTTTGGGGCTGACCCTGCTTATCTGGTTCAAGGGGGAGGTGAGCTGGCGCGATGCAGCCCGGCCGCTACCGAGCGTGGATGAGTGGCCCCCTATGGCCACTGCGCTGGCGGTGATGTTCTGGTGTTTCGTCGGGCTGGAAGCCTTCGCCCACATGGGGGAGGAGTTCAAGCGGCCGGAGCGGGACTACCCCATCGCCCTGCTCGGCGGGGTGCTGCTGGCGGGGCTTATCTACTGGGTGCACTCGCTGGTGGTGCTCAAATATGGCCTCTACGGCGATGAGGCGAAAAACGCCACCGCAATCCCCTCTCTGCTGGCGCTGCTGTTCGGCCCCACCGCCAAGTGGCTGGTGGCGGTGCTCGGCTACCTCTCCTGCTTTGCCAGCATAAACATCTACATTCAGGGCTTTGCCCGGCTGATCTGGAGCATGGCGCGGGAAGGCAAGTTGCCCCCCTCGCTGGCCGTGCTGACCGCGCGCGGCGCGCCGCTGCGGGCGCTCGGTCTGGTGCTCGCCATCTGTCTGCTCTGCATCACCCTGATCATCTGGTTGCGACTGCCGCTCGATGAGCTGATCCGCTACGCCAACGGCAACTTCGTGCTGGTCTACCTGCTCTGCATGGCGGCGGGCTGGCGTCTGCTCGGCGGGGTGGGCAAGGGGCTGGCGGGGGTGAGCGTACTGCTCTGCGCTCTGGTGCTGGTGGCGCTCGCCACTCAGGTGCTCTATGCGGTGGTGCTCAGTCTTGGCTACGGCGGCTTCTCGTTGTGGCGGCGTCATCTGCGCCGCAGTCGTCAGCAGGATGCGCTCCCGGTAGCGAAGTAACGTCTCCCCGATGGTCAAAGAAATGAGAAAGCCCTGATGTTCAGGGCTTTTTGATTCCGGCATATGGGATGTTCATATGAATACTAGTTGGCACGCTATTTGCCGAAAAGTGCGGTGTCGGATCAACTCAACGGCGATTTATAGCCAAAAAAAGTGGGATCCAGCTCCCGTTTTGCTTAAAGTGATCCCTTCCGATCCCGGTGGTCGGAATGCCCGCAAGGATGCCCTTCAGACGTAAACAGGATGGCCTGGCCAGACTGACTCTCAGAGATGTGATTGCTTCGGTTCTCTTTTTATCTGTCACCTGTGGTGATAGCGCCTTGTTCCGTTCAGTCAGCCCGGGTTTTGCGTCTCTCTCATCGTGCATTGTCACCATCTGCAGCGAGTGAATCATGAGCGAATCGGTTTTTGAGATCCACGACTGGACCCTGAGCGTTGACGACAACATGCTGTGTCGCCCCGACCGCGAGGTCTACCTCGAACCCAGACTGGTCAATCTGTTGCGGTTTCTGGCCCACAATGCCGGCACCGTGTTTGGCCGCGATGCCCTGATCAACGAGGTGTGGGATGGCGCCGAGGTGACCGATCAGGTGGTGACCCAGTCCATCTTCGAACTGCGCAAGATCCTCAAAGATGGTCGCACTGATGCGACCGACTATATCGTCACCGTGCCCAAGCGCGGCTACAAGCTGGTGGCACCGGTGCGGCCGCTGCAGGTGGTTTCAGTGGTGATGGCGGACGAGCAGCCCGCGCCCGCGGTCAATACCACTCTCTCCGACAACCCGACGCTCTCCGATCTGAGCCCGCCTGTTGCTGAGCAGGATGATGATGCACAGCCCAATGTTGCCCCTTTTCCCGCCGGGCCCCTGACCCGCGCCATCTCCACCCATGCCAAGGATGCCCGCAGCCGCTGGAAGATGGTGAGTTTCGATATCTTCGTTGCCATCGTGCTGATCGCCATTGTCAGCATGCTCAGCTACCAGCACACCAGCCCCCAGGTGCATGCCATGCTGGATCCCAATCTGCTGGTGTTCCGCTTTCACTCCGGCATGGATGACAACAACGAGAACGTTCGCCTCGCCGATGGCATTACCCGAGCCCTGATGGGGGAGGTGGCGGTGGCTACGCCGCTGCGGGTGCAGTACGGCGCCACCACTCTGATGGGGGGCATCATGCCCGGCAAGGAGCTGAGTGTACGGGTCACCCGCCAGCCGCGCGGCACCTATCTCGATCTGGAGTATCGCAATATCAACACCAACCGGGTGCTGTTCAGCCATCAATACCAGCTCAGTCGCCACAGTGTGCACGGCGTGTTGCAGGCGAGCAGCCAGGATCTGCTGCGCGCCCTCGACCAACCCGATGCCGAGCCGGGGATGGGCTGGCCGACCGATGATGCCTCCCTGATGGCGATGATGGAGGCGCAGTACTACATCAACAGCCGGGATCCGGTCGCCCTCAAGCGCGGCATCGATCTGCTGGAGCAGGCGCTGATTGCCCATCCGGATCAGCCGCTGCTGCTGGCGGAGCGCTATCTGGCGGGCGAGGCGCTGGCCACCCTGGCGGGCAAATCCGAGAGCGAGCGGCTGCAGGGGATTGGCACTCATCTCGCCAGCGTGGTGCAAAACAGCGGCGCCCTGCCAGCCCGGGTGTGGGAGGCGTTGACCCTGCAGGCGATCCTCAACGGCCAGCAACAGCAGGCCAACTATCTGCTGGAGAAGGCGGCGAGTCGCGGCCGCTCGGTGCTCTACTACATACTGCAGGGCAAGCTGGCGGAGCTGGATGGTCGCCCCGAGGCGGCGGGGGATGCCTACAGTCAGGCCTTCCTGATGGAGGCGACCGAGCAGACCTATCTGCTCTGCCAGCAGCTCGGTTTCTACAGCAATATGGAGAGCCTCACCCCGGCTCTGTTCAATGCGTTGGGTCAGAGCAAGGTGAAGCTCTTTTAACACCGCAGTTTGGTTTTCCCCCGGTCGGCGCGGTTGCCGACCCCATCCACAGGCTGCCTTCGGGCGGCCTGTGCGGTTTCTGCTTGTTTCAATCCTGCATGTTTGCCACCGGGGATGGTCGCTCTGGTGTGACCCGATTTATCCCCCCGCAGCTCCCCACTGTCTACATCTGCCTTTGTCTTGCCCGCGGCATTCGCGGCACTCGAGTTTGCCCGGCTTTTCGCCGTGTGCAGCTTGTGACATCTGCTGATTGTTGGCGGCGGGATAAGCTGTCTATCTCGACCCATTTCTCATTGCTTACCTGTTATCGCCATTGAGTTTTATCTCTGAGCCTGGATTGTGATGAGCCGAGCGAAGGGGAAAGCAGGAGGTGAGCGGCCACTCAGGGTGATAATCAGCAGGGCTTCCAAATGGCCGCAAGGGCAGGGGGGCGCAATGGGAGCTGCTTTATCCCGGGTTTATCTGGCCAAAAATATCAAGACGGCGAGATAAGGGGGTTATCAAGGGGCAAAAATGGGGCGGAAGGATATCAAGGTTTTATCAAGACGGCTGTGTGATGTGATGTCAATTTACTGTTTTTAAATGGTTTTTATCAAAAATAATGAGACAGCGAAAAAAGTTGGCTCATATTTTTATCCGTTAGCTGGTCTTTATGTTTTCCGGGGATGAGAGGCCTAGTCTGTGCCCATTCTTTGGCGGGGCGTTCCGCCAAATGTGTATGTGACGACCCGACCTTTTATAGAACCGGAGATCTTATGTCCCTAGATACGAGCAAGAAGATTGGCCTTATCGCCTGTACAGGTGTGGTGGCCGGCAACATGATGGGGAGTGGCATCGCGCTGCTGCCTTCGGCACTGGCCACCATCGGCTCCATCTCTGTCTTTAGCTGGGCAATCTGTCTGGTAGGCGCCATGGGCCTCGCCTTTGTCTTCGCCCGCCTTGCTACCAAGAACCCGCAAGAGGGTGGCCCCATTGCTTACGCTGGCGAGATCTCTCCGGTGTTCGGTTTCCAGACCGGTGTGCTCTATTACCACGCCAACTGGATCGGTAACCTGGCCATCGCCATTACCGGCGTCTCCTACCTCTCGGTGTTCTTCCCCATTCTCAATAGCCCAATTCCGGCCGCCGCAGCGACCATCGCTGCCGTCTGGATCTTCACCTTCGTCAACCTGCTGGGCGGTAGCTGGGTGAGCCGACTCTGTACTCTGGGTCTGGTGCTGATCCTGCTGCCGGTTGTCGGTACTGCGGTGATGGGTTGGGGTCATTTTGATGCCACCGTCTACAGCCAGAACTGGAACACCACCAGCGGCAGCGACCTGCATGCGGTCATCAGCGCCGTGCTGATCTGCCTCTGGTCCTTCGTCGGTGTTGAATCTGCCGCCGTCTCTTCCGGCATGGTGAAGAACCCCAAGCGCACCGTACCGCTCGCTACCATGCTGGGTACCGGTATCGCGGGTGTTATCTACATCCTCTCTACCCAGGTGATCAGCGGCATGTTCCCGGCAGGTGAAGTGGCTGCCTCCGGCGCCCCGTTTGCCATGGCCTCTTCCGCCATCTTCGGTAGCTGGTCTGCCCCGTTTGTCTCTGCCTTCACTGCGCTGGCCTGTTTCACCTCGCTGGGCTCCTGGATGATGCTGGTGGGCGAGGCGGGCAAGCGTGCCGCCAACGACGGCAACTTCCCGAAAATCTACGGCGAAGTGGACAAGAACGGCGTGGCCAAGAAGGGTCTGATCCTCGGCTCCCTCAAGATGACTGCCCTGATGATTGGCCTGACAGCCTTCACCTCCCGGTCCGCTCACGCTGCTGATCTCTTCAACGTGCTGACGACCGATGCGGTGCTGCTGACCATGCTGCCCTACTTCTACTCCAGCATTAATCTCATTCGCTTCGAGGGCATGACCTCCCGCAGCATCGGCGCGATGATCTTCTCCGGTGTGGCCTGTGTCTTCTGTCTGGTGGCCCTGATGGGTGCCAAGGGTTCCAACCTTACCGCTACCTTCGTGGTGTCGCTCATCATCCTGATGTTCTACGCCAAAAAACAGGGTCTGCGTCAGCACGACGCCCTGCTGAGCGAACAGCCCAGCAACTGATTCCCCCTTTTATCTTCCGAGCGCTCTTCACTCACCATCCCTGATGGAGAGCGCCCCTTTACGTGTGGAGCATTACGATGAATATCATTGCCATCCTCAACCACCTGGGCGTTTTCTTTAAAGAAGAACCCATTCGCCAGCTGCAAGCCTCCCTCGAGCGCAAGGGTTTCGAGGTTGTTTATCCGGTCGATGTGGCCGACCTGCTGAAACTGATCGAGAAGAACCCCCGCGTTTGCGGTGCCATCTTCGACTGGGACAAATACTCTCTGGGTCTGTGCAAGGAGATCCACGATCGCAACGAGAAGCTGCCGATCTTCGCCTTCGCCAACGACCAGTCCACCCTGGACATTCACCTGACCGACCTGCGTCTGAACGTGCACTTCTTCGAGTACCGTCTCGGCATGGCCGATGACATCGCCCTCAAGATGGGTCAAGCCACTCAGGAGTATCAGGACGCCATCCTGCCGCCGTTTACCAAGGCGCTGTTCAAGTACGTGGAAGAGGGTAAATACACCTTCTGTACTCCGGGTCACATGGGCGGTACCGCCTTCCAGATGAGCCCGGCCGGCAGCATCTTCTATGACTTCTACGGCCCGAACGCGTTCAAGGCTGACGTCTCCATCTCCATGCCGGAGCTGGGCTCCCTGCTGGATCACTCTGGTCCGCACAAGGAAGCCGAAGAGTACATCGCTCGTACCTTCAACGCCGATCGCTCCTATATCGTCACCAACGGCACCTCCACTGCCAACAAGATCGTCGGCATGTTCTCCGCGCCGGCTGGCAGCACTGTGCTGGTTGACCGCAACTGCCACAAGTCGCTCACTCACCTGATGATGATGAACGACGTGACGCCGATCTACTTCCGTCCGACCCGCAACGCCTACGGCATTCTGGGTGGTATCCCGCAGAGCGAATTCAGCCGCGACACCATCGCTGCCAAGGTTGCCGCGACACCGGGTGCCCAGGCTCCCCGTTACGCCGTCGTCACCAACTCCACCTATGATGGCCTGCTCTACAACACCGGCTTCATCAAGGAGAGTCTGGATACCCCTTACATCCACTTCGACAGTGCCTGGGTGCCTTACACCAACTTCAGCCCGATCTATGAAGGCAAGTGCGGCATGAGTGGCGAAGCGATGCCGGGCAAGGTGTTCTACGAAACCCAGTCCACCCACAAGCTGCTGGCAGCCTTCTCCCAGGCCTCGATGATCCACATCAAGGGTGACGTGGAGGAAGAGACCTTCAACGAAGCCTTCATGATGCACACCTCCACCTCGCCGCAGTACGGCATCGTGGCATCGACCGAGATCTCTGCCGCCATGATGCGTGGCAACACCGGCAAGCGTCTGATCAAGGACTCCATCGATCGCGCCATCTCCTTCCGCAAAGAGATCAAGCGTCTGCGTGATCAGAGCGAAGGCTGGTTCTTCGACGTATGGCAGCCGGACAACATCGACACCGTCGAGTGCTGGAAGCTGGATCCGAAAGATGACTGGCACGGCTTCAAGGACATCGATGACAACCACATGTACCTGGATCCGATCAAGGTCACCCTGCTGACCCCGGGTATGGGTCGTGACGGCCAACTGCTGGAGAAGGGCATTCCTGCTTCACTGGTCTCCAAGTTCCTGGACGAGCGCGGCATCGTGGTCGAGAAGACCGGCCCCTACAACATGCTGTTCCTCTTCTCCATCGGTATCGATCAGTCCAAGGCGATGCAGCTGCTGCGCGCCCTGACCGAGTTCAAGCGTGGCTATGACCTGAACCTGACCATCAAGAACATACTGCCGAGCCTCTATCGTGAAGACCCGAGCTTCTACGAAGGGATGCGCATTCAGGAGCTGGCCCAGAGCATCCACGATCTGACCTGCAAGTACCGTCTGCCGGAGCTGATGTTCAAGGCGTTCGACGTGCTGCCGGAGATGAAGATGACCCCGCACGCTGCATGGCAGCAAGAGCTGGCGGGCAATCTGGAAGAGGTGCCGTTGCGTGACATGGTTGACCGCATCAGCGCCAACATGATCCTGCCGTACCCGCCGGGAGTTCCGCTGGTACTGCCGGGCGAGATGGTGACCCAGGATTCTCTGCCGGTGCTCGAGTTCCTCGAGATGCTGTGCGAGATCGGTGCCCACTACCCGGGCTTCGAGACCGACATCCACGGCCTCTATCGCCAGGCCGATGGCAGCTACACCGTCAAGGTGCTGCGTTAATCGACAGTGACAACAGTCGAAAGTGACAACAACGGGCCGCAAGGCCCGTTTTTCCCTCCGGAATTCCTGTTCTTATTGCGTGAGTCGCCAACCATGAAGCGAGTGCTCTCCATTCAATCCCACGTAGTCTTTGGCTGTGCCGGCAACAGCGCCGCCGTTTTTCCCATGCGTCGCCTCGGGATCGAGGTGTGGCCGATGAACACGGTGCAGTTCTCCAACCACACCCAATACCGCGAAGGCTGGCAAGGGATGGTGATGCCCGGCGGCCATATCCGTCAGCTGGTAAACGGCCTGGCGGAGATCGGCGTGCTGGCCGAGTGCGATGCGATCTTGAGCGGCTACCTCGGCTCGGCCGAACAGGGTGAGGAGATCCTGGCGGCTGTGGCCAGACTCAAGGCGCTCAATCCGGCCGCCCTCTACTTTTGTGACCCCGTGATGGGTCACCCCGACAAGGGGTGCATAGTGGCACCCGGCGTCGCCGATTTTCTGAAAAACCGGGCACTCGCCTGCGCCGATATGCTGGCCCCCAATCTGCTGGAGCTGGAACAGCTCACCGGCCGCGATATCCGCAATGTGCCAGAGGCCATCGAGGCGTGCCAGCAGCTGTGCGCGCAAGGGGTCAAGCTGGTGATGGTCAAACATCTGGGCAAGGCAGGTTTTGCCATGGACCGCTTCGAGATGCTGCTGGTGTGCGAGGAGGGAACCTTTCATCTATCCCGCCCGCTCTACCCTTTTGCCCGCCACCCCATCGGGGTGGGGGATCTGCTGAGCGCCACCATGCTGGCCAATCTGCTGGCCGGTTGCACCCCGGTGGCGGCGTTCGAACTTACCAATGCCAGCGTGGATGCGGTACTGGCCCAGACCTGGCTGGCGGGGGCTTACGAGCTGCAACTGGTGGCGGCCCAGCACGAGATGGCGCTGCCGCAGGTCTCCATCCGGGCGACCCGCCTCTGAGCTGATTACGCGCACAGAAGAAACAACAAAGCCCTGATCATCAGGGCTTTTTATATTTCAGATTCCGGGAGAGGGCTTAGTCCTGCGGGCTTTTGAGCGCCTTGACCACATCCTCTTTGGGCTCCAGCTCCTTGACTTGGTTGAAGATCTCCAGCTCCCCTTGCGGGCTGACGGTGTAGGCATCGGCATCCTGATAGCTGCCGCTGCCAGCGCTCTCGATGATGACCACCAGCTCGGGCTGCTTGTCGCCATTCAAATCGACCAGTTTCAGCTCCCGGATAAAGCCGTTGCGAGCCATCACCTTGCCATCCTGAAACTCATCCAGTGGAAATTGGGCGTTCTGGCCCGAATAGAGCCGCACGTCATAGCTGCCGATGGAGGCGGGCTCACCCACCCCTTGCGCCACCCGGATCACCTGCCCGGAGGGGAGGGTCAGTTGCTTGCTAAATCCCTCTTCGGCTTGTGCTTGTGCCGCCAGCGGCAGGGTCAGCAGCCCTGCCATCATCAATGCTCTGTTCATCTTGCAACCTCTTGCTGTCTGTTGAGTGCAGGCTCCCAGGGAGCCCGCCGTGATGCTGTTACCAGATCTTCACCCGCTTCTGGGGCGGCAGATAGAGCTTGTCCCCCGGCTGGATGTTGAATGCTTCGTAGAAGGCGGGAATGTTCGGCACCACGCCGTTGACCCGGTACTCGGGCGGCGAGTGGGGGTCGGAGCGCAGCAGCATCTGCATCAGCTCTGGGCGATACATCCCCTTCCACACCTGCGCCCAGCCGAGGAAGAAGCGCTGTTCGCCGGTGAAGCCATTCAGCACCGGCGCCTCCTTGCCATCGAGCGACAGCTCGTAGGCTTTGTGGGCGATGGTGAGACCGCCCAGATCGCCGATGTTCTCACCCAGAGTGAACTGACCATTGACGAACTGGCCGTTGATGGGCTCGAAGCGGTTGTACTGGGCCACCAGACGGCTGGTGCGGAAGCGGAACTCCTTGAGATCCTGCGGCGTCCACCAGTCGCGCATCATGCCGTCGCCGTCGGATTTGGCCCCCTGATCATCAAAACCGTGGCCTATCTCGTGGCCAATGACCCCGCCGATGGCGCCGTAGTTGACCGCATCATCCGCCGTCATGTCGAAGAAGGGGGGCTGCAAGATGGCCGCCGGGAAGACGATCTCGTTGTTGCTCGGGTTGTAGTAGGCGTTCACCGTTTGCGGCGACATGTGCCACTCGTCCTGGTCGACCGGCTTGCCGAGGCGCGCCAGACTGTCTGCGTATTCAAAGGCTTGCGAGCGTTGCAGGTTGCCCACCAGATCATCCGGTTTGATGGCGATGGCGCTGTAATCCTTCCACTTGTCGGGGTAGCCGATCTTGGGGCGGAACTTGGCCAGCTTCTCGAGTGCCTGCGCCTTGGTCTCGGGCGACATCCAGTCGAGCTCCTTGATGCTCTGGCCGTAGGCGGTGCGCAGGTTCTCCACCAACTGCTCCATCCGCTCCTTGGCTGCTGGCGGGAAGTAGCGAGCCACATAGAGCTGGCCGACCGCTTCACCCAGATGATCGTTCAGGACCCCGAGCGCCCGCTCCCAGCTGGCGCGCTGCTTGGGCGTGCCGCTCAATGTGGTGCCGTAGAAGGCGAAGTTGGCGCGGTCGGTCTCGCTGTCGAGATAGGGGGCGTAGTCGGTCAGCAGTTGCCACTTGAGGTAGGCCTGCCAGTCGGCGATGGGGGTTTGGGCCATCACCTGATCCAACGCGCTCAGATAGGTCGGCTGACCGATAATGAGCTCCGGCTGGCCAGCAATGCCCGCGGCATTGAGATAAGCCTGCCAGTCGAGATGGGGGGCGAGCCGTGCCAGTTCGCTGGCGGGGCGTTTGTTGTAGTTCTTCTCCCGATCCCGCAGGGCGACGTTGTCCCACTGGATGGTGGCGAGCCGGGTTTCGAGGGCCAGAATCCGTTTGGCTTTGCCGCTCGGGTCAGACTCACCGAGGCGGCTCAGCATGGCGGCGATATGCTGTTGGTACTTCTGGCGCAGGGCCTGACTGTCGGGATCCTGCTTGAGGTAGTAGTCCCGATCCGGCAGCCCCAGTCCACCTTGATAGAGGTAGACCGCATAGCGGTCGGGGGACTTGGCATCGGCGTCGATCCAGATGCCGAACGGCGCGCCGCCGCCCATGCGGCCCGACTGGGCAAAGGCGCGGGCCAGCGCAGCCTGATCACCGATCCGGTCGATATCGGCCAGCGCCGGTGCCAGCGGGGTGAGCCCCTTGGCGTCGCGGCCAGCCTGATCCAGATAACTGGCGTAGAGATCGCGGATCTGCTGGGTCGGCGTCCCGGTGGCGGCCTCCTGCTTGGCCAGCCCCTCGACCAGTACCCGCACGTCGGCAAGGGATTTGTCCCGCAGCATGTAGAAGGCGCCATCGGCGGGGCGATCGTCGGGGATCTTGGCGGTGGCGAGCCACTTGCCATTGACGTAGCGGAAGAAGTCATCGCCGGGTTTGACCTGGGTGTCCATATTGGCCAGCGCCAGCCCGGAGTGTTTGGGGGAGTCTTGCGGTGCCTGACTGCAGCCAGCCAGCAGGGCCAGTCCAATCAGGCCGGCCAGTAAGCTTTTCTTATTGTTCATCTTGTTTGATTCCAATTCGGATTGTTTGCTTCCCTGCCCATCTTCCTTGCTCCAACAGATTGTGCGACCGCCTTGCGGCCAGCCTGGTGGAGAGGGCGGGCGAGCCTCACTCTAGCAGCAGGGTTGCAGCTTGATAAGCCCGACTCTGCTAAGATCGGCCGGTCCGTTTTGGGGAAGCCTATGATTTCTCATCTTTATTCTCGCTTTTGTCTGACTATGCCAGCGCCGGAAGGTTCCACCGGTCTGCTGGTGGCCTTCAGTGGCGGCCTCGACTCCACCCTGCTGCTGGTGCTGGCTGCGCAGTATGCTCGCGAGCACGGCCTGCCACTTCGCGCTCTGCACGTGCACCACGGCCTCAGTTCCCATGCTGATGAGTGGGTCGCTCATTGTGAAGCCGTGTGTCAGCAATTGGCGGTGGAACTGCTGGTCGAGCGGGTGACTCTGGCCCGCGGCAATGGTGAGAGTCTGGAGGCGCAGGCGCGCACCGCCCGTTACCAGCGGCTGACCGCCCGGATGCGGGAGGGGGAGTGGCTGCTCACCGCCCACCATCAGGACGATCAGCTGGAGACCCTGCTGCTGGCCCTCAAGCGCGGCGCCGGTCTGCGTGGCCTGGCGGGGATTTTGCCAAGCCAGCCCTTTGCCGGTGGCCTGTTGCTGCGGCCGCTGCTCGATATGAGTCGCGCCGAGCTGGCCGAGGCGGCGGCGAGCCTCCCCTTTGGCTGGGTGGAGGATGAGAGCAATCAGGATGTGAGCTATGACCGCAACTTTTTGCGCCAGACGCTTATCCCCCAGCTCAAGGCGCGCTGGCCCGCCATGGCCCAGACTGCGGCGCGCAGCATGGCCCTGTGCGCCGAGCAGGAGGCGCTGCTGGACGAACTGGCAGAGAGTGACTGGCAGCTGGCGGGCGAGGGGGAGGCGCTCCATATCGGCCCGCTGCACGCCCTTTCACCCACCCGACGCAACAACCTGCTGCGCTACTGGATCCGCCGTCAGGGGGGGGAGATGCCATCCCGTGAGCAGCTTGCCCTGCTGTGGCAGGAGGTAGCGCTGGCGCGCGGCGATGCCAATCCCCGGCTCAACTGGGGGCGCCAGAGCTGCCGCCGTTTTCAGAAGCGGCTCTATCTGGTGAGCCCTGATCTGCAACCTTGCCATCAGGTGTTGCCGGTCACAGTGGGTGAGCCGCTGACCCTGCCGGACGGGCTGGGTGAGCTGGTGGTACGCATGGCTGAGCACGGCGAGGGGCTGCTGCGTGCCCCCCGAGCGGACGAGCCGCTCTCGGTGCGTTTTCAGGTAGCGCCCGGGATCCCCCTCAAACCGGTGGGGCGAAGCGGCAGTCGGCGGATGAAGAAGCTGCTGCAGGAGTATGGTGTTCCCTCGTGGCAACGGGGACGCATTCCCATCCTCTACTATGGCGAGCAGGTGGCGGCGGTGGTGGGGCTCTTTGTCTGCGACGGTTTTATGGCACAGAGTGCCGGGCTGGTCTGTCACTGGCAGGAGAGCGGTGCAGCCCCCATCCTGCCTGAGCTGGATCTCCCCTGACTTGATCGGGGGTTAACTCCCCAAAAAAAGAAGCTCCGGTCACATGGCGCGCATGTGCCGGAGCAAAGAAGAGTTCGGGATTATTCGTTAGGGCTGGCCTTGCCTGCTTTCTTGCGGGCGTAGAGGTGACTGTCGGCCGCCTCGTACAGGCTCGGCACATCGACCCCGGATTGCCAGCTGGCGGCGCCAAGGCTGCATCCGACCGAGAAGGTGCTGAGCTCCTTGTTGGTCATCAACATATGCTGCAGTCGCAGCCATACCGGGCGCCACGCCTCGGGTTCGGCCGGTTGCAGCAGCAGGGCAAATTCATCTCCCCCGAGCCGGAAGGCTTGATCCGTGCTGCGGATGCACCCCTTGAGCAGCTGGGCGAAGCGGCTCAGCACCAGATCCCCCACCGGATGACCCCAGGTGTCATTGATCTGCTTGAAGCGATCGAGATCCAGCAGCACCAGCACCAGACCGTGGGGCTCGCGGCTGTGCTGCTCGATGGCGCGACCGATGGCCTCGTCAAAGTAGGAGCGGTTGCCAAGGCCGGTCAGGTGATCGAGCCGGACCAGCTGATCCAGTTTTTCCAGCCGCAGATAGAGGGGCAGCAGCAGGCAGAGCAGCTGATGGTATTGCATCAGTACCCGTTGCTGGCTGCCGCTCAGCGGATGTTCCAGCTCGTAGTGGAGCTGGCCGAGCAGCTGGCCATGCTGACCGCGCAGCTCGAACGGATAGTTGTGCAGGTTGAGGGTGGCCAGCGGCGGGTGCTGGATCAGCACATGGGGCTGGCCACAATCGAGGTAGAGACCGTGGATCCTGACAATTCTTGCCGCACGATCGGCAAAAGTTGTCAGCAGACCGCCGAGATCGCTCTGCCCCAACAACTGCTCGAGCAACTGGTTGCGTTCAACGCTGGGCAACGGCGTGAGCCGCTCCATCTGGCGAACCCACTGCTCGATGCCATGGCTAAAGCCATTAAGTGACGACGTATTTTCCATGGTCTTCCACCTGTAACACCTGACTACTGTCTCCTCCCTGCAATTGGCATGCCCAATATATCTTTCCTGCCCGCCAGATCGGCTGACTAAGCTTAAGTCGATAAAAGGAGAGGAAAATTTGTACACCGACCTGTTGATCCTGCTGTTCGCCGCCGTCCTGCTGGTGGCAACTTTCCGGCGCCTCGGCTTGCCGGTGATCCTTGCCTACCTGATTGCCGGCGTCTTGCTCGGCCCCCACGGGCTAGCGGTGATCACCGGCCAGTCGATCATGCAGACCATTGCCGAGCTGGGGATCGTCTTTCTGATGTTCTCGCTGGGGCTGGAGTTCTCCCTGCCGAAATTGCTGGCGATGCGGCGATTGGTGTTGGGGGTCGGGATGTTGCAGGTGCTGCTCACGTCACTGCTTTTCTTCGCCATCGGCTGGTGGTGGGGGCTGGGTCTGGCCCAGTCGCTGGTGGTGGCGGGGACGCTGGCGCTCTCCTCGACGGCGGTGGTGATCAAGCAGCTCGGCGAGCAGAAACAGCTCCATACCCGCCGCGCCCAGCTGGGGGTGAGCGTGCTGCTGTTTCAGGATCTGGCGGTGGTGCCCCTGCTGGTGATGATCCCGATCCTCGCCCAGCCGGAAGTGCAGGGGAGCGCCCTGGCCGCCGAGATCGCCTGGGCCACCCTCAAGGGGCTGTTTGCTCTCTTCACTCTGCTGGCGGTGGGCAAGTGGTTGCTGCCGCTGCTGTTTCACGAGGTGGCGCGAGCCCGCTCCGACGAGTTGTTCGTGCTGAGTGCCCTGTTGGTGGCGCTGCTGGCTGCCTACATGACCCATTCGCTCGGGCTGTCGATGGCGCTGGGGGCGTTTCTGGCGGGGATGATGCTGGGGGAGTCCCACTACCGTCATCAGCTTGAGGTAGACATCAAGCCCTTTCGCGATGTGCTGATGGGGCTCTTCTTTATCACCATCGGCATGGCCATGGAGTGGGAGCTGGTGGCGCGGGCTTGGTGGCAGGTACTGATCTGCGTGGTGCTGCTGGTGCTGTGCAAATCCCTGCTGGTACTGCTGGCCGGGCGGCTGATGGGGGAGCGCAAGCGCGATAGCATGGCCGCCGGCATCATGCTCAGTCAGGTGGGGGAGTTTGGCTTCGTGCTGCTGGCGCTGGCGCTCCACCACGGCTTGCTGGATCAACAACTGGTCTCCCTGCTGATCGGCATCGGCATCATCTCCATCGCCATGACCCCCTGGCTGGTGACTCAGGCCCATTCGCTGGCCCGCAGCCTGACCGACCCGGCGCTGCTGACCCGCTCCGAGGTGGCCCAGTCGGGCCTGAGCAAAAACCAGCACGTCATCATCGCCGGCTTTGGCCGGGCGGGGCAGACCTGTGCCCGCTTTCTCAAGATCGAGGAGATCCCCTTTCTGGCCCTAGACCTCGACCCCGAGCGGGTGAGCGAGGCCAAGCTGGCGGGGGAGCAGGTGGCCTTCGGCGACGCCAGCCGCCGCGATATTCTGCTAGCCGCCGGG
The DNA here is from genome assembly GCF_040907785.1 of Aeromonas sp. s8. Classification (NCBI taxonomy): domain Bacteria; kingdom Pseudomonadati; phylum Pseudomonadota; class Gammaproteobacteria; order Aeromonadales; family Aeromonadaceae; genus Aeromonas; species Aeromonas sp. s8. Next base: position 210,292 of record NZ_JBFOCL010000040.1, on the reverse strand, counting down.
CTGTTGCGGGCACGGCTGGTGATCATCACCTTCGATGACCGCAAGCGGGTGGAGGCGATGCTGGCGCTGATCCGCGAACTGGCGGGGGATCTCAAAGTGCTGGTGCGCACCCGGGATGACAGTTTTCTGGAGCAGTACAAGCAGGCGGGGGCGTTTGAGGTGATCCCTGAATCCCAGGAGGGGGCCCTGATGCTGGTCTCCCACCTGCTGCTCAATTGCGATATCCCCATCGGTCGGGTGATCCGCCGGATGGAGCTGGAGCGCAGCAGTCAGTATCGCTTCCTGCACGGCTTCTACTGGGGGGATCAGAGTGCCAGCAATCTGGAGGCGGATCAGCTGCTCGAACGCCTCCATCCACTGTTGCTGCACGATCAAGCGTGGGCGGTAGGCCGTGAAGTGCGCGAGTTGCCGCTTGATGAGGTGCGGATCAAGGAGGTGCAGCGCGGGGATCAGAGTCTGGAGCCCAGACCCGAGCTGGTGCTGGCGGCTGGCGATCGGCTGATCCTGTTTGGTTCCGTGGTGGCGATGGAGCAGGCTGAGCAGCGTTTGCTGGAGGGGCGCTGAGTCCCCTCGCACTCATCGGCTGCCCCCTTTATTCCCGCTCTTTTGGTAGCTCTTCGATATCGAGGAAGGCGACGACCCGCTCCCGCTCCCTCAGGGTGTCCTGATAGCCCAGCTTGATCAGCTGCTGACAATAACCCGGATAGAACATCAAAAAGCTGGCCAGACTGCTGGTCTCATCCCCCTTCACGCCCAACACCCGCAACAGGCGGCGCAACTTTAGCGGTAGTTTGCGCAGGTAGGCCAGTGCGATGGTGTCGAGATCCTGACTCGGTTTTAGCACGCAGGTCTCCACCCGTTTCAGCTTGAGGCGATTGCGCTCCCGCTCAGGGATTAGATCAAGAGTCTGGTTGATGCGCCATAGCCGCTCCAGATCGGAGTTGAGGGTGTCGGTAAAGACCGTATCGAGCAGATGGCTGGCGATATTGGAGCTGGTGAGATGGCCGTGGTGATGGGTCGGCGCCGAGTGCGCCGGCGGATCCAGGGTGATCAGCAGGATCCGCTCCGCACCCAGATGGATGGCGGGGCTGAGCGGGCTCAGCTGGTGGATGGATCCGTCGCCGTAGAACTTCTCACCGATCCGGGTGGCTGGAAAGACGAAGGGGAGCGCCGAGGAGGCGAGCAGGTGCTCCGATGTAAGCACGGTGCGTACCCCGCGCCGTCTGGCCCGCTCCCACGGATGGTGGTCGGCCCGCCCCTGAAAGAAGGTGGTGGAGAGGCCGTCATCGTAATCCGACGCCGTGATGGCCAGCGCTTCCAGACTGCCGTAGAGGATGTTGTCATCGATGCGGTGATAGTCGATGAGTTGATCCAGCAGGCGGTGCAGTGGCGCGTTGTCAAAGAGGTGAAAGGCGTGGTTGGTATGGGGATTGATCAGCCCCGCTGACCCCTCGTACATCAGCCGCCACAGCAGGCGACCGGGATGAAAATCGAAGATGTGGTGGGTCTCGAAACGGCGCCAGACCCACTCCAGCTTGCGCACCCCCAGATGGAAGCAGGAGGCGTAGCAGGCGAGCGCGGTGACATTGATAGCCCCCGCCGAGGTGCCGCAAAGGATGGGAAAAGGGATGCCGAGATTGCGCGGGTAGAGCTCCGCAATCGCCTTGAGGGCGCCGACCTGATAGGCGGCGCGAGCACCGCCACCGGTGAGCAACAACGCTGTATTGGGTCTGGCCATATGCTGGCGCCTTATCGTGTTCTGACAAGAATGTTCCCACTGACAAGTTAACTATAAGGCGCTGTATCAAATATAAAAACGGGCGCTCGCCCGTTTTTTTCATGGCCCCGTGTCAAAGGGCGCGGTGAGGATTTTCCGGCCGCGCCAGCTGATCGAAGGCGGCGAATACCGGGGCGCTGGCGAGGATACGACCGTGGCCCAGACCCCGGGTGCTCACCAGCCGGGTATGACCATCCTGACTGGCCCGCAAGGAATCGCCGTGCGGGGCAAACCTGTCCTCCTCGTCGTGCACTATCATCGCCGCGCCGCTGCGACTGGCGAGGCGACCCAGCGGATCGACCGTGCTCAAGGGGTGCTGGTACTCCTGCTCAATCTCCTTGACCACCGCATCGAACAGCCGGATGGAGTAGCCGGAGCGTGCCACCATGCCGTAGAGCTGGGGCACATAGTCGAGCACCGGCGAAATCAACAGCAGCGGCAGGGTATCGATACCCGCCTGACGGCTGGAGAGGGTGACGGCGCCTCCCATGCTGTGGGCGATGACCCCGTGCAGCGGGCCTGCTTCGCTGGCCAGCTTGGTCGCCAGCTCGTCGAAGGCGCGTACGAAGCGGGGCAGGTGGCCTGTGTTGCCTGCGCTCTGGCCGTGGGCCGGATGATCGTAGGCAATGGCGGTGAAACCCTGTGCGGCGATATGGCTCATCAGCGGATAGAACTGGCTGGCGCTGCCGGACCAGCCGTGCATCAGCAGCCACAGTGGTCCCTGACCGAGCCGATAGCTCATCAATACCCCTTCGCTGGTATGGACAGCCTGCTTCACCAGACTGGCAGGTTCGTGGCCACCCCGCTGGTTGCGCTGGGGGGTGAGCAGCAACTTGCTAGCGGTACGCTTGGCATGGGTGGGGGCGAGTCTGTGGTGCAACCGGGTGCCTATCCCCAGCAGCCATTTGCTCGGGCTGAAGCGGCGGGTGTTGAAGTAGATCTTGCTGCTCATGGTCATCCTGTGGTTTTTGTGTGCGAACGGTCGTGCTTTTTTGTTGGTTTTTAAAAATTCGTGTTGAACGGATGCCAAAACATCAGCGCCAGCTGCTCAGCAGAGCGTCCACTTCGGGCCAGAAGTGGCGGGCCGGATCCTGACACAGTTCGAGATCGTTGAACACCTGATCCGCCAGATAGAGGCCATAGAGGCGGTAAACGGCGCGCCAGGGATCCATCTCCTGTCGCCACTCGCCTGCGGCCTGACCCTGCACCACCTGACGGGCCAGATAGTCGAGCCAGAAGCGCACCAGTTGCCTAGCGGCTTGTTGTACAGGGCTCTTTTGCTCATGGCCATCCTGCACCGAGGTCCAGGCGTCGAGGAACATGCAGCGTCCGGCGAAGCAGTGGTTCCACGCCTGCCAGGCGCGCAGCAGGGCGATCAGCTTGTCGTGCTGGCTCTGGTGCTCCTGCTGACGTACCGGCTGGATCACCCGCAGCCGGAACACCTCGGCGGCGTACTCCAGCACGGCGATCTGCAGATTGTCGCGAGATTGAAAGTGGGCAAACAGGCCGCTTTTCGACATCTCGCAGGCGCTGGCCAGCGAGCCGATGGTCAGGCTCTCCAGCCCTTGCTGGCTCGCCTGCTCAAAGGCAGTCTGCAAAATGTTTTCCCGGGTCAGGCGCCCCTTGCTCATCACTCTCTCCTCGTTGGCGCTGGCAGCATAAAGTACGATCGTGCTAATTGTCGAGCAACAAATAGCCAGCATGGCTGGCTATCTCATCTGGACTGTGTCGCCGCGTTCGGGGCTCAGCTCTCCTTGATATCGAGCTGTTGCAGGGCGATAACCGCCTGAGTGCGGTTCTTGACGCCCAGTTTTCTGAAGATGGCGGTGATATGCGCCTTGATGGTGGCTTCGGAGACGTTGAGCTCCCAGGCGATCTGTTTGTTGAGGCTGCCGTCGCGCAGCATGATCAGCACCTTGTACTGCTGGGGGGTGAGGCTGGCCAGCTTGCTGGCGAAATCGGGGCCGTCTTCCGATTCAGGATGGAGCGAGATGCCTTCCGGCACCCAGTTATCCCCCCCGATCACCGTATTGAGGGCGTTGACCAGCTCCTTCATCGGCACCGACTTGGGAATGAAGCCGAGCGCTCCGAGCCGCAGCACCTGCTGGATGATGGCCGCATCTTCCGAGGCGGAGACCACCACGATGGGCAGGTCGGGATACTGGCCGCGCAGGTGGGCCAGCCCCTCGAAGCCATTGGCTCCCGGCATCTTGAGATCGAGCAGCAACAGGTCAACTTCGGGGTGCTCGCCGAGCAGGCTGGTCAGGCTGTCGATGGAGTCCGCTTCCAGCAATTGAGCGTCGTTGATGGCCATGTGCACCGCTTGGTAAAGGGCGCCCCGAAACAGGGGGTGGTCATCTGCGATGACGATGGTAAATTGGCTGTCCATATTTCGGTTAATGGCTCACATTGTTGCTAACTGATTGTTTTGAAAAATCAAACTAGCATCGCTCACCAAGAGGGTCAAACCCGCCGGTGCGCAAATGTGAAGCGACCATCGGATGTTTTGCCATCAAGGGCAGACAGGCCGGTCGCGGGCAACTCATGCAGGAGGCAACAGATGGGATCCTTGGTATTGGCGGTGGGCACCGGCTCCACCTGGGCGATGCGGGCGGCACTGGTGCTCGCCATGAGCGGGCTGACGTGGCAGGAGCAGGTGTTCGATCTGGAGGATGCCAAGTCGCTGGCGCGGCTCAAGCGGTTGGCACCGGCCGGTCTGGTGCCCTGGCTCGAACACGATGGCGTGCGGGTTCACGACTCGCTGGCCATCGCTGAATATGTTCACGAGCTCTGTCCCGACCGCCAGCTCTATCCCGTTTCGCTGGCCGAGCGGGCGCTGGCTCGCAGTCTCTGCGCCGAGTTGCACGCGGGATTTCGGCAGATCCGTTCTCTGCTCCCCTTCTTTCTTGGGGCGCCAACCTGTATCGATCCCCCGGTGGAGGCGGTCGGCGAGCTGGCTCGCTTGCAGGGGATCTGGTCGCAGGCGCGGGCCCCCTTCTACTTTGGCGAGGCGGGCATTGTCGATGCCTTCTATGCGGTGATGGCCTATCGGTTGGCCAGCTACGGCATCCTGTTGCCCGGTCAGGCCGGAGCCTATCAGCAGGCGCTGCTCTCTTGGCCCCTGTGGCAGGAGACCCTGCTCAAGGCGCGGTTGCAGTGGCCGGTGGCGGCGCGCCAGTCACAGTGAGCCTTGGCAGATAGATAAACGAGAGAGGGGAGCCAGTGGCTCCCCTCTCTGTTGCTGGTATATATGGCCCAAGAGTTACTTCTGCCGACCGGCAAAGACCACCACCACCTTGTCATCCCCCTTCTTCCGCACGAAGGCGTAGGGTGCATCCGAGAGTTTCTGGTGGCTGCCTGCCGCAATGGCCGGATGGGCGGCGCGGAACTGGCCCAGTTGCTGCCAGTGCTTGACCAGCTTAGCCTTGTCTCCGCTGGTCAGCTCCTGCCAGTTCATGTCCGAGCGCAGCGCCTGATCGAACACCCCGCCATCCTTGGCCAGCCCACGGCCGGACTCGTCGCCGTAGTAGAGCTGGATGCCGCCTGGCAGCAGCATAAAGCTGTTGGCGACCCGGCGCTGTAGCGGCACATCCTGATAGTCTCCAAAGAACAGCTTGGTGTCGTGGGAGCTGATGTAGCTCAGCACGTTGAACTCGGGATCCTGATTGATGCGGCTGGCGTAGCTGGCATAGGTGGGCTCGGCGCTGGCCATGCACTGGGCCTGTGACAGTGCGAACTCGCGCTGATAGTCGAAGTTGATCAGCGAATCGAAGCCGTTCTGATACCAGAAATCCTTGGCCACCCCGTGATCCCACACCTCTCCCACCATATAGAAGGGCAGATCGTCGAGGGCCTTGCCCGGGTTGTTGGTCTTCCACTCCTTGAGCGCAGCGGTGCCCGCCTGCTTGAGCTTGGCCCACACTTCGGGCTCCAGATGCTTGACGGTGTCGGCGCGGAAGCCGTCGATGCCAAAGCGGCGCACCCAGTCGGTGTGCCAGGCGATCAGATAGTCGCTCACGGTAGCGTCGGGTAGCGCCTTGGCGAGGGTATCCTTTTTCGCGGCCAGCAACGGCGGCAGCCCTACCGGTTTGGTCGATTCGGTGAGAAAGTCCGGCAGCCCCGCCACCGAGCCGGTGACATCGTCGGTGCCTGGCTGCGGGTAGCCGGGCAGACCGGCGCGCACCCAGTCACCGCTCCACCATTTGTTCCACGCGGGTGATTGATAGTCGATGAATTGGTTGTAGCCATGCCAGTTGAGGCCGCTGCTCGGTCGCCACTGGTTCCAGACGGTCGGCAGTTTGCCGCTGTTCTGGGTCAGTTCGGTGAGCCCGAGATCTTGCAGATCGGCGAGGGTGGCATAACCGGCGTGGTTCATCACCACGTCGAGGATGATCCGCATGCCGCGCTTGTGGGCCTCATCCACCAGGGTTTTCAGACTCTCTTCATCGCCGTAGTTGGGGTCAATCTTGGTGAAGTCGAGCGCCCAGTAGCCGTGGTAGGCGTAGAAGGGGAAATTGCCCTGCTCGCCGCCACCAATGAAGCCGTGAACCTGCTCCACCATGGGGGTGATCCAGATGGCGTTCATGCCGAGGCTCTTGATGTAGTCGAGCTTCTCGGTCAGCCCCTTGAAGTCACCGCCATGCCAGGTGGCTACCTCATCCTGTCCATCCTTCTGGCGGCCGAAGCTTTGGTCGTTGGCGGGGTCACCATTGTGGAAGCGATCGGTCAGCAGAAAATAGACGCTCGCCTGATCCCAGCTGAATGGTGCTGGCTTGGCTGCCTTGACCGGCTCGAGCAGCAGCAGGCCGCCGCTCTCTTTACTCGGGGTCAGGGTCAGTTTGCCTTGTTTGACCTCCGCCTCCTGTTTCGAGTAGGCATCCCTCAGTCGGGTACCCTCGGGCCAAACCCCTTTCAGGGATACCGTGACCGGGCCGCCATCCCAGCTGATGCAAGGCTCTTGTGGTGGCTGGCGTTTGAATTCGCTCTTCTTGGTCGCCCGCAGCACCTTGAGGCTGGGGGTATCCGGGTTGAAGGTGAACTGATACTCCCCGGCCAGCATCACCCGAAGGGTAAAGCTCTGATCCTTGCTGCATTTGTCCATGGGCTGGGCGGTGCCGAAGGGGAGCGGCTTGCTCTCGCTCGGGCCAAAGCTGGTACCGCAACTATTGTCTGCGTCGCTGATGCGGATCTGGTGGCTCCCCTTGGCAAGGGTGTGGGTCAGCTCCACCGTGCCCTTGTCCAGCACGATCGGGGTCGCCACCGGTTGACCATCCACATAGAGGCGAACCTCGGGGGCGGCCATCGCCTGTTGGATGAACAGAGGGGCGGCCAGCAGGGCGAGCCAGAGAGGGGATAAGTAATGAGCACGACGCATAAGCCATTCCTTGAGCAGGGCAGTTCGGACAAGGGCCCATTCTAGGAGCAGCAAAGCGCGCCTTGGATCGGCAAAATGCCGATTTGTGACATCAGTTCAAATGGTTACGTTTTCAAGCCGAGGAAAGTGTGACGGGGAGGTGGTGGGAATCTCTGTCGATATAAATAGCGCCCATAAAAAATGCCGGTCAGGTGACCGGCATTTGGCATTGCAGGTATCGTCGTCACATCAGACGGTGAAGAACTTGAAGTTGACGAAGGCCACCGCGATGAAGGAGGCCACCATGCCGCTGATGCAGAGCACCGCCGGGCGGATGGCTGGCCAGCGATGGGTCAGCAGAATGATGGCCAGCAGGGTCGGGTAGAGCCCGAACATGTAGCGCGGCATGGCGTTGAGGCCGGTCATCAGCGGGATGGTGCAGCAGATGAACATCAGGGTCGCTTCGGCCCAGCGCTTCTGGCTGAACAGGTAACCGTTCAGGCACCAGCCGAAGATCACCATGATGGAGAGGTAAGCCTTGCGGCCGCCCAGCTCGAAACCGCTCAGCCACCAGTCCAGCGGGCTGTCCATGTAGCGACCCCATGCCACCTGAATGTGTTTGAAGGCGAAGGCATCGCCGGTCAGGTGATAGAGGTAGACCATGTAGGCAAACAGGCCAAACGGGATCATCCAGAGGGTGAACACCACCTTGAAGGCGCGCTCGGTGAAGCGGAAAAATTCCCGCCAGCCGTAGGCTTGCAGCGCCAGGATCAGTACCGGGAAGACCATCATCACCCCCAGGTTGCGGGTGGCGGAGATACAGACCCCCAGCACGGCCACCATCAGCCACTGCTCCCGATAGGCGAACAGGAACATCCCCAGCATCAGCGCCATAAAGGTCGACTCGGTATAACCGGAGACGAAGTAGGCGGAGAAGGGGGAGAAGGCGAGCAGCCAGACGCCGAAGCGGGCGGTATCGTCCCCCAGCTTGAGCTGACGCAACACCAGCAGCATCAGCGGCAGGCTGGCGAAGAAGGAGATATTGGTAACAATGATGAGGCCGATCAGGCTCTCGACATTGAACAGGTTGGAGATGGCACCGGAGACCATCGGATAGAGCGGCATAAAGGCCCAGTTTGCCGCATTGCCCTTGCTCAGCCAACGCGGGTAGAGATCGTAGCCGTTCTCGATGATGCGCTGGAACCAGACGCAGTCAAACTGACAATAGGCCTGTAGCGGGCCAATGTCGGGGGAGCCATAGAGCTGGACACCGAAGTAACCCATGCCATACAGCGCCACCCGGCTCAGCATGAAGGCGGCGATGATCATCAGCCAGTCACGGCCGCTGATGCGCAGTGACGGGCGATAGGGGAGTGCAGCCCCGGTTAGCGGGGCAGTATTGGTCATATCATTCATCAGGCAAAAACCCAGACGCGAGAAAGAACGTAAGTGAGGACGGTAACGGTCAGGGTGGCGATGACCACCGGCAGCAGACCGGAGAGCCCCGCAAACAGCAGGCCGCTCAGGATCAGGTTACGCACCGCCAGCGAGAAGAGGGCGACCAGCAGAAACTTGCTGGCGGCTCCCTGCTTCTGGAAGGTGATGTAGCGGTGACCAAAGAAGGAGAACCAGAACGCGATGGCAAAAGCCAGCGTGGTAACCAGGTGCTCCGAGATGGTGGGCCAGGTATGAAACAGTGCGATGGAGGTGCCAAGGTCGACGAGGGTAGCCCCCCCGCCGACAAAACCGAAACGTACCAGCCGCCAGAATTCCTCGCGGGAGATCATTGCGGCGCCTGCTCCTGCAGCTCTTGCGGGTTGCTGTCAGCGCTCTGCGGTTTGGTCGCATCCTGCTTGGCATACTGGCCATAGACCCCTTCAATGAGGTAGACCGGGCGCTGTTTCACTTCCACGAACATGCGGCCGATGTACTCGCCGATGATGCCGAGCGACAGCAGCTGGATACCGCCGAGGAAAAGCACAACGGACATCAGGGAGGCGTAACCGGGCACGTCGATGCCGAAGAAAACCACCTGGGTCACGATCTTGAGGATGTAGAGGAAGGCGACGAAGGAGACGCCGACACCCACATAGCTCCAGACCCGCAGCGGCCAGCTGGAGAAGCTGAGCAGACCGTCGAGCGCGAAGTTCCACAGTTTCCAGTAGTTGAATTTGGTTTCACCGGCGTGACGGGCCGGGCGCTCGTAGGGGACGCCAACGGCACGGAAACCGGCCCAGGCAAACAGACCCTTCATGAAGCGGTTGCGCTCCGGCAGCAGTTTGATCGCCTCGACCACGCGACGGTCGATCAGGCGGAAGTCACCGGCGTTTTCCGGCAGCTTGGTGCTGGTGGAGAGGGCGTTGAAGAAGCGGTAGAAGCCACCGGCAGTCAGGCGCTTCATCGGGGTATCGGCGCTGCGATCGACGCGGATGCCGTAGACGGTGTCATAGTCACCGGTCTGCCACAGTTTGACGAACTCCAGGATCAGGGCGGGCGGGTCTTGCAGATCCACGTCCATCGGCACGATGGCATCCCCTTTGGCCTGATGCAGACCGGCGGTCAAGGCCGCTTCTTTACCGAAGTTGCGTGCCAGGTTGACCAGGGTCACGCGCGGATCGCGGGCGATGGCCTGCTCGACCACTTCACGGGTGCGGTCACGGCTGCCATCGTTGACGAATACAATTTCAAGCTGGTCTTTCAGCGGGGCCAGTTCGTTGTCTATCGCGTTGATGAAGGCATCGATGCTCTCTTCCTCGTTGTAAACGGGAACGACCAGAGAGAGTCGAAAATCTGGATGCGACATAAGAACGTCCTTATTTGGGATAGTTGTTTTTATAAAATGGTATTCGGGGCAAGGATCACTGGGCTACGGTCAAACGTACCGACTGCACATTGATGGGAGTAGGTGCCGAGAGCGCCAGAAAATTGGGGCGCTTGGGATCTGCCGTGAGCGAGTCGCCGGGCAGACTGAGGCGGATTTCGTTGATACCCGCTTTGGCCAGTTTCACCGTGGTGGTGAAGTCGTGACCCAGCGCCACTTTCAACAGGGCACCGGCTTCCGGACTATTGATGCGGGCCTGTACGGTAAGCTGATCCGGATTGGCTGCCTGCTTGGGCAGCACAAAGTAGAGACCGCCCTGACCGCTGAGCAGGGTACCTTCGTCGCTCGGCTTCTTGGCCCAGCCTTCGCTGGAGAGAAAGCGGCTCGGCTTGGTCAGATTGAGCTCGTTACCCAGCTGATAGGTCATGCTGGAGTTGTGTTCCCAGAAGCGGGTCTTGCCTTCCAGATAATAGAGTTTGTAGGCCAGGCTCACGTTGGGGTGAGCAGCCAGATAGAGGGTGTAAAGATAAAAACCGCTTAACGCCAGAATGGCAGTCAAAAAACCGAACTTTTTGTACGTCATATCACTCTCTATGCCTGACAGAATGGGTAGGCCGATGTCGCGCATATGCTAATCCAATTGCAAAAAAAGCATAGTGGATCACAAAAAAATATTTGGTCACATATTAACCCCTTTTTACCCCTGTTCCAAACGTTGCTGTTTCCCGGTTAAACAGGTCTGGCGGGGCGCCGGTTGCCAGTGGCGCTCCGGCAAGGTATTTGGCAAATAGACGTGCTTTGCTGCGTCATTTTCTAGCGGATGCGATAGTCATCTGGCCTCTATCGCCATTTTGCAGGGGGCGATTTATGATGACTCACTTATTCGTCAAGGATGACATATGAAGTGGATCTCTTGCTGTCTGTTGCTTGGATTATGGGCGCCAATGGCATTGGCCAGGGCCCTGTGTCCCGAGCCCATTCAGGTCGGTTACGATAACTGGCCCCCCTACCATTATTACGAAGCCGACTCACCGCAAGAGGTGCGCGGTTATGCCGCCGAGGTGCTGACGGCTGTGCTCACTTCCATGCACTGCAAGGTCAACTATGTGGAGCTGCCCTGGAAGCGGGTACTGCACGAAATGGAGCATGGCGAGATAGACATGGCGATGGAGGCGAATATCAATGATGAGCGCGCCCGTTATGCCTGGTTTTCCGACTCCTACAACCCGGGGCGCACCTTGCTGTGGATCCGCAAGGGCAGCCACTATCCCGAACAGGATCTGACGAGCTGGCTGGCCAGTGGTTACTCCCTCGGCGTTACCAAAGAGTACTTCTATGGTGAGGAAGTGATGTCGCTGCTCGCTCGCTATGCCAAACAGGTGAGTGCGGTGAGCGACCAGCAAAATTTTGAGAAGCTGGCCCGCGGCCGGATCGACGGTTTCCTCGGTGACATGCTGGCTACCCCCAGCGCCCTTAACAAGGAGGGGATGAGCGGTCTGTTCACCAGTCACCCCATGGTGGTATCTGAATCGCCGAGCTTCTTTATGTTGGGCAAGCGCAGCTTTTCGCCGCAGTTCTTGCAACAATTCAATCAGGCGTTGGCGCGGTTCAAGGAGACAGATGCGTATGACATTATCTGGCAGCGTTATGCCCCCGGGCGCTAGCAAAGTATTGGCCGTTCACGCATCATGAGCGGCCTGAGCATCGGGTCTGCTTGTCAGGCCCGACAGAGTGAACAAACCGTTTTGAGGTACCCATGGGGATGAAGTATTGGCTGGCCCTTGCCAATCTGGTGTGGCTGGGATGTTTGCCCGCTGGCGCGGTACATGCGACCGAAGCACAAGTTGTGGTGGCGGCCAGTGAAACTGGACACGACTGGTATCAGGGCAGTCAGGCCGAACAGGCCCGTGTCGAGCTGGAGCAGCAGTTGCAAGAGGCTGTGCTTGCCCAGCTGCATCCCGATTTTTTCACACTGTGGAAGCGCCTGCAGGCCACCCCTGCAGACAAGCGCGGTGCCATCTATGACGACATTTTTGCCAAGCTGAGCCGTTTCCAGCACGCCTGGCGGGGGATGGATCTGGTCTCTCGCGAGCAGATGAAGACCCTCAAGCTCGATTTGAACCGCCCTGTGGTGACCCAGCCCAGCGATGATGACCTGCTCACCCAGGTGAAATCCCTGCGACCTCAGGTGGCGGAATACGAGGCGGTGCGGGCCAAAGTGCACAAACTTCTGGCGATGCCGATGGCCAGCAAGTGGCCGACCCTCGATATGCCGACCCTGCGTGCCGGAGAGAGCTCCGCCGAGCTCGGCCAGATCCGCGCCATGCTCAACGAGCTGGGCGACAGCGCCCCGAGCCATGGTGATCAGATTTACGATGGTGATACCGAGCAGGCCATCAAACAGTTCCAGCGTCGTCACGGTCTCACCGCGGACGGCATTATCGGCCGTCAGACCCGCTCCTGGCTCAATACCGGCCCGCAAGTGCGCGCCAGCCTGCTGCTGCGTAACCTGTGGCGTCGCGATCTGGTGGATCAGCTCGCCGGTGGCCGCTACGTGCTGGTCAATATTCCCGACTACCGTCTGAGCGTGGTGGAGTCCGGCAACGAGGTATTCACCAGCCGGGTCATCGTCGGCAAGGAGCAGCGTGCCACTCCCATTCTGGCCAGCGAAATTCGCTCCATCGTGCTCAACCCCTCCTGGCATGTGCCGCGCTCCATCCTGAGCAAGGACATCCTGCCCAAGCTGGGTCGGGATCCCGCCTATCTGAGTCGCGAGCAGTTCGAGGTGATCGACAGCGAGGGCAATCCGGTCCAGTTCACCGAAGAGGGGTGGCATCAGGCGCTGGCCGCCGGTTTCCCCTATCGCCTGCGGCAAAAGCCGGGGGATCACAATGCCCTGGGGCGCTACAAATTCTATCTGCCCAACAATGACGCCATCTATCTGCACTCCACTCCGCGCAAGGCGCTGTTCGAGCAGGGGGCGCGCGCCTTCAGCTCGGGCTGCATCCGGGTGGAACATGCGGACGATCTGGCCGAACTGTTGCTGGCGGACTCCCGCTATCAGCCGGACAAGGTGGCCAATATCCTCAAGGAGAGCCAGACCAAATGGTTGCCGCTCACCACGCCGATCCCGGTCTTTACCGTCTACTGGAGCAGCTGGATCGACGAAAATGGTCGCCAGCAACTGCGTAACGACATCTACGGATTTGATCGGGTCAGCTTCCAGAGCCGCCTGCTGTGATCCCTGCCACAGAGTGAAAAGCCCGGCCTGTGCCGGGCTTTTCTATGGGCGATTGAGGTTTGACAGGGCGCCCCGCCGGAGGGTAGTTTCAAGCGCCTGTATCACATTCAATCAGTGATCTTATTCAACTATTTTCGCTTGAATCTGCGATGGACGAACCCCTTATGCTGGAACAAGAGATAAGTCGACGTCGCCTGTTGTTGGGAGCCGGTTGCCTGCTGGGCAGCTCGCTGATCTCCTTCCCTGCACTGGCCAGCCGCAGTACCACCGGGCGTGAACTCAGTTTCTTCAATCTCAATACCGGCGAGCGGGTGCGCGCCAGCTATTGGGAGAATGGCCACTATCTGAGCGACGGGTTGGCCGAGCTCAACCACATCTTCCGCGATTACCGGCGCAATGAAGTGTTCAACATCGACAAGAAGCTGTTTGATCAGTTGTTTCTGTTGCAGCACAAGCTGGGCCGGCGCAGCGAAATCCAGCTGATCTCCGGCTATCGCGCCCCGGCAACCAATCGTCAGAAGCGCCACAAGAGCCGCGGCGTGGCCAAGCACAGCTACCACACCCTTGGGCAGGCGGTGGATGTGCGGATCCCCGGCGTACAGCTGGCCCATCTGCGCAAGGCGGCGCTCCAGCTCAAGGTGGGTGGGGTTGGTTACTATCCCCGTGATAACTTCGTTCACCTCGATACCGGCCCGGTGCGCAGTTGGTAAAGGGGATGGCAAGCTGCCAAGCTCTTCCCACCAGAGAGGAGATAGCGATGAAAAAGATAGTGATTGGCGGCCTGATCGCCCTGTTGTTGACCGGTTGCAGCAAGCTCAACCGTGAAAATTACGACCAGTTGAAGATGGGGATGAGTTACGCCGAGGCCAGCGCCATTCTGGGCAAGGCGGAGCGTTGTGACGATGCGCTGGGCACCACCAGCTGCCTCTGGGGCGGGGAAGGGAAGAACATCAAGATCCGCTTTATCGCCGACAAGGCGACCTTCTTCAGCTCGGAAGGGATTAACTGAGTCGCAGACCGTCCATGAAAAAAGCGCCGCTCGGGCGCTTTTTTGTTGCTCGCAATCCAACCTGCCTCGCCAGAAGCTGGCGTACTCAGTGGGTCGCGTACTGGTAGTTGAAGGTGGGCAGACCCCACTTGAAGCGAACCGCCAGCAGCCGCAGTACAAAGCCGATCCCGATGGAACCGAACGCGGCCCAGTTGGTCGGCAAGCCCTGATCCAGCGCCAGACAGTAGAGGGCTGCAGTGATCAGCGAAATGGCCGCATAGAGCTCGCGACGGAACACCAGCGGAATGCGCTGGCAGAGCAGATCCCGCAGCACACCGCCAAAGACCCCGGTCACCACCGCCATGATGCAGGCAATACCGGCGCCGTGGCCCATATCCAGCGCCCGGGCCGCACCGAAGATGGAGAAGACCACCAGTCCCAGGGCATCAAGGGCCATGAACAGCTTGCCGAGATAGCGCATCAGGGGGGCGGAGACCACACCCGCCATCGCAGCTGCGGCAACCAGCAGCACATATTCCGGATGTTCAACCCAGAGCAGCGGATAGTGGCCGAGCAGCACATCGCGGATGGTGCCACCACCGATGGCCGTCGCCGAGGCGATGATCACCACACCAAACAGATCCATCCGTCGCCGACCCGCGGCCAGCGCGCCGGTCATCCCTTCGGCCACCAGGCCCACCAAGAAGAGTGCATGTAACATGAGATATCCCAGGGAACGAGAAAGGCCAGAATCCTACCAACTCGTGTTATATGGGACAAGCTATCGAATGCATGCATTAATTTAATTCATGCTAAATGCGAAAAAGGCACCGTTTCGGGTGCCTTTTTCTAATCAATGTTCAAGGGTTAGCGCCCCAACTGCTCCTGCCGGTAGTGATCGACCCACATGGCGGTGGCGCCACAGATGGCGACCGGCATCACGAAGAGGTTCACCACCGGAATGGCGGAGAAGAGGGTCACCAGAGCGCCGAAGCTGAGGCACTTGCCACGGCGTTGCTTCAAGGCGTCACGCATGGTGATGAAGTCGATCTTGTGGTTGTCGAACGGATAATCCACATACTGGATCGCCATCATCCAGGCGCTGAACAGGAACCAGAGCACAGGCGCCAGGGTCTGGCCTACCACAGGGATCAGAAACAGGATCAGGCAGCCGATGGCCTTGGGCAGGTAATACTTCAGCTTGGTCCATTCGCGGCCGAAGGTGCGTGGCACATCCTTGACGATATCCAGCATACCGCTGTCATTGGCGGGCTGGCCGGTGAGGATCTGCTCCACCTTCTCCGCCAGCAGGCCGTTGAAGGGGGCGGCTACCCAGTTGGCAACCGAGCTGAAGATAAAGGAGAAGACCACCAGTATGGTGATGAGGGCGATGGGCCACAGCAGATAGTCCAGCCAGTCGAGCCAGGCGGGGATCTGCTGATGGAGCCAGGCGAACAGGCCGTCCAGTTGCAGCAGCAGGGCATAGAAGGCCCCGGCAAACAGCACGAAGTTGACCAGCAGGGGGATCAGCACAAAGGTGCGGATGCCCGGTTGGCGAATGAGGGAAAAACCGCGCAGAAAGTAGTCTGCACCGCTGATTGAATCTTTGACCATATGGGGTGATTGGCTCATGTGAGCTCCATCTATGCATGGGAGAACTGCCAGCATATTACAAACAAGCCTTTGATTTGGTAAAGTCGCCGACTATTCCTTATTTCGTGCCGTGGCGACCAAAAATCGGGCATGAATGGGGATGATGCCTGCATATTACACACAAAGCCGGGTCTGGATTTGGTAAAATCGCTTGCCCGCCTCCTCTTTATTTAGCCACTGATACAGGTCGCCATGCGTCTGAAACTGATCAAACTCGCCGGCTTCAAGTCGTTCGTCGAGCCGACCCGCATCGAACTGTCGGCAGACATGACCGCCGTGGTGGGCCCCAATGGCTGTGGCAAATCCAACGTCATCGATGCGGTGCGCTGGGTACTGGGGGAGAGCTCCGCCCGCCATCTTCGCGGCGAGAACATGACCGATGTCATCTTCAACGGCTCCATCAATCGCAGTGCGCACGGGCGCGCCTCGGTGGAGCTGGTGTTCGACAATCCCCACAATCGGGTGCCCGGCGAGTTCGGCCGCTTTACCGAGATCTCGGTGCGCCGCGAAGTGTTGCGCGATGGCTCCAACCACTATCAGATCAACGGCCAGAAGTGCCGCCGTAAGGATGTGACCGACCTCTTCCTCGGCACCGGTCTTGGCCCTCGAAGCTACGCCATCATCGAGCAGGGCACCGTCAGCCGACTGGTGGAGTCGCGTCCGGCCGATCTCAAGCTCTTTATGGAAGAAGCCGCCGGGGTTTCCCGCTACAAGGAGCGGCGCCGCGAGACCGAGCAGCGCATTCGCCACACACAGGAGAACCTGGAGCGCCTCGGCGATATTCGCGGCGAGCTGGGTTCGCGCCTTGACCACCTCAAAGCCCAGGCCGAAACGGCCGAGCGCTACAAACAGCTCAAGAGTCGTTCGCGCGCAGCTCGCGCCGAGCTGATTGGCTCCGAGTTGTGGGCGCTGGAGACGCGCCTGGGCGATGCCAAAACCGAGTTGGCGCAGGCCGAGCAGGCGCTGGCGGCGCTCGATGCCAAGCGCACCGCAGATGAGGGGCGCCACGTCACCCTGTCGGTCGCCAGACAAGAGGCGCAAGCCGAGCAGGCGAGCCGTCAGCAACAGATTTTTCTCGGCGGGCAGGCCATCGCCCGTCTCGAGCAACAGCAACTGCACCAGAGTGAACTGGGGCGCGACTGGCAGGCTCGTGCAGAGGCGCTCGGTGAGCGGATCGCCACTCGCAAGGCGCAGCTTGCCAGCCAGCAGGATCAACTAACCGAAGGGGTATTACGCGCCGAGCAGGAGAGCGCCCGGCTGGAGCAGTGTGAGCAGTTGCTCACCGAGCAGCAGGAGGCCCGCCAGCACGCCAGCGAGCAGCTGGAGCAGGCCCGCTTGCGCCAGCAGCAGTGGCAACAACAGTTGGCCGGGTTGCAGGGGCAGCTCAATCAGACCCGTACCCGGTTGGGTGGTTTGCAGGAGCTGCAAGCCAAGACCCGGCTGGCCCGCCTCAAGCTGGAAGATGAACGCGCTGGCCCCCTCGGTACAGAGGCCGACGATCTGCAACCGGCCCTCGATGCGCTGAGTGGTGAGCTGGAGCTGACGCGGGCGGCCAATGGCGAGCTGACCGAGCAGCTGGCGCAGGCGGTCGACGCCCATGAACAACTCAAGCAGCAGCATGGCCAGCAGTTGAGCCTGCAGCGGGAGTTGGAGGCGCGGCTGGCGACCCTGGATCAGATCCTCGGCGAACAGATGGAGGGGGCGACCCTGGCCGACCGGTTGCAGGTTGCCCCCGAATGGGCACAGGCACTCGATAAAGTGCTGGGGCGCTGGCTCACCGCAACGCCGGCGGACGAGTGCAATCTGGCGCAAGAGGGGCTCTGGATTGGCCCGGCGCAACCGGCGGTTGCCGGTACGCTGGCGGCGCAACTGGGCGGTGAGCATATTCCTGCCTTCCTCAACGCCATCTGGCTGGTGGAGAGCCGGGAAGCCGCATTGGCCCGCCAGCCAAGCCTTGCGGCCGGTGAGTCGGTACTGACTCCTGCTGGCGACTGGCTGGGGCCAAACTGGGCAGATCTGGGGCAGGGCGCGGCGCTTGGCACCATGGCGCTGCTGGGTGAGCGTGAGCGGTTGCATACCGAGCAGGAGAGGGTTGCCGAGGGGCTGGCACAGCTGAGTGAGCAACTTGTCTCAGCCGATGCCCGGCGCGCCCAGATTGCCAGTGCGCAGGAGTTGTCGCAGCGAACCTTGCGCGAGCAAGAGCAGAAATGGCAACAACTGCGCGAAGCCTGGAGCCTCCAACAGGGTCAGCGGCAGGAGCGGTTGCAGCGGCTCGGTCAGCTCGGCGAAGAGCTGATCCGGCTCGATCAGGAGCAGGCCGAAGAGGCAGAGCGACTGGCCAGCGTCCGTGAACAACTGGAACTCGATGAGGCGCGCCTTGCCGAGTTGCAAGAGCAGGGGGAGCCGCTGACGCAAGGGTTGCAGGTTGCTCAGGAGCTGCTGACCCGCTGCGAGCGGGCGGTCGACGAGGCCCGTGTGCGCCGCGAGCAGCAACAAGCGACCTGCCAACGTTTGCAACTGGAGTTGGGCAATCTGCGCCAACTCATTACCCTGGGCGAAGAGGAGTTGGCGAGGCTCGGGCTGGAGCTGGCCGGGCTGAAAGGGCCGGATAGCGAGGCAGTGCCGGATCTGGCGCCCCTGCTGGCCGAGCAGCGCAATCTGGAGGCGCAGCAGCTCGCCTGCCATCAACGGCTTGCGGAGCTGGAGCGCCAGCTCGGTGAGCTGGAACAGGCCAGAAGTGCCGATCACAAGCAGCTGGTGACGTTGCAGGAGAAGCTGGCAACCCTGCGCCTTGAGCGCGAACGCAACCTCACCCGTCGACAGGGGTTGCACGAGCAGTTCGAAGAGCTGGGGGTTCGACTGGTAGATCTCGATCAGGCGGTGTTGATCGCCGCTGATCGCAGCAAGCTTCGGCAGGAGATCCAGACGCTGGAGGCGCAAGTAGAAGCGCTTGGCGCCATCAACCTGGCGGCGCTGGAGGAGTATGAAGAGGCGAAAACCCGGGCAACCTACCTTGAAAATCAGTGTCAGGATCTCGAGCAAGCGCTGGAAACCTTGAGCCAAGCCATTAAAAGAATTGATAAAGAGACACAAATACGGTTCCGGGACACTTTCGATAAGGTCAACGAAGATTTAAAATCCCTGTTTCCAAAAGTGTTCGGTGGGGGCAGTGCCTGGCTTGAGCTTACCTCCGATGATCTTTTGGAGGCCGGAGTGAGCATCATGGCGAGACCTCCGGGTAAGAAGAATGCTACCATTGCCCTGCTTTCCGGGGGGGAGAAGGCGTTAACCGCGCTTGCGCTGGTTTTTGCCATCTTCAGACTCAACCCAGCACCTTTTTGTCTGCTGGATGAGGTGGATGCACCGCTCGATGAAGTGAACGTCGGTCGCTTCTGTTCTCTTGTCAAAGAGATGTCGAGCACAGTACAGTTCGTTTACATCAGTCATAATAAGGTCTCCATGGAGATGGCTGAGCAGCTGGTTGGCGTCACGATGCAAGAGCCCGGGGTTTCTC
The DNA here is from genome assembly GCF_040907785.1 of Aeromonas sp. s8. Lineage (NCBI taxonomy): Bacteria > Pseudomonadati > Pseudomonadota > Gammaproteobacteria > Aeromonadales > Aeromonadaceae > Aeromonas > Aeromonas sp. s8. The sequence goes on along the minus strand of NZ_JBFOCL010000040.1, from coordinate 190,945 downwards.
GCATTGTGTCGGTCGATATCGGTGAAGCCGTCGCTTTGGCTGAGCAAAACTAGAAAGAGAAGCAGCTAATGCAGGAATTGCGTTACATCTTGGTTGCCCTGGGCGGTATTGCCATCGCGGCATTGCTCATTCACGGGTTGTGGAGCAACAAAAAGAATCGTCAGGCACCGATCAAAGAGAAACCGATTGGACGGATGGACTCCAAGTCGCGGGATCGTGATAACGACGCCTTCGACAGCGATGGCATCGGCCAGGTACGCGTGGTCAGTGGTGGCCGTCGTGCCGAGCCCAAGCTGCGCAGTGAAGAGAGCCGCCAGCCGGAACTCGGTCGTCGCCCTGCCGTCCCCGCCTTTGATGATGAAGATGACGAGGACGATCTGCCGCCGCCCGTAGTGCGCAAGCCTGCTGCCCGCCCGGTTCCGCCGCCTCCTGTCTATGAAGAGGAGGAAGCGTTCGACGAACCGCTGCCCGAGGAGATCGACGAGGCGCCCGCCACGCCGGTGCGCAAACCTGCTCAGGTCAATCGTCGTACCCCGGTCTACCGTTCCCGTCCCCAGCGCGAGCCCATGATGCAGTCGCTGGATGACGAGCCGCTGGTTGAGCCCGCCTATGCGACCGCCCCGACTTTTGGTGCCCGTGCAGAGACAGTCCGTACCGCCGACACCGTTCGTGCCGAACCGGTGCGTGCTCCCGAGCCGGAATATCAGCCGCAGCCCCGCCATGTGGCTCCTGAGCCTGTTTATGAAGAGCCGGCCTATGTGGCACCTGCTCCTGTGGTGGAAGAGCCGCGCATGGCGCCCCAGCCGGTCGAGAAGATCTGGCAGGATGTCTATGTCATCAACCTGATGGGCCGTCCGGGTCACGACTTGCAAGGTGCGACCCTGCTCTCATCCCTGATGGCGCTGGGCTTCAAGTTTGGCGAGATGGATATTTTCCACCGTCACGAAGATCCCAACGGCAAGGGTGAAGTGCTCTTCTCCATGATCAACATGGTCAAGCCGGGTACCTTCAACCCGTACCGGATGGAGCAGTTCACCACGCCGGGTGTCTCTCTGTTCATGCAACTGCCGCTGCGCAGCAATGCCGCGTTTGCCTTCGAGGATATGCTGCAGGCTGCCGATCAGCTGGCCAGCGATCTCGATGCCATGCTGACAGATATGGATCGCAGCCCGCTGAGCGACGAGACCATTGCCCGTTACCGTCACGAGCTGGCTGCCTACGAGGCCAGTCGCGACTAATACGCCATGCGGGTCGAGTGAAGAAAAAGTGCGGTACCCAGGTACCGCATTTTTGTTTCTACCCCGGCCGTATGTTCAATCACACTTCGAGACTTTTTCATGAGCGATATCCTCTCCCGCCACCGTCAATTGTGTGAACTGCTTACCGAATATGGTCACCAGTACTATGTGCTGGATAACCCCACAGTGCCGGATGCCGAATACGATCGCCTGATGCGCGAACTGATTGCGCTGGAAGCCGAGCATCCTGAGCTGAAAACCCCGGCTTCCCCGAGCCTGCGGGTCGGAGGCCAGCCGCTGACGGCGTTCAGTCAGGTGCGCCACGAGATCCCCATGCTCAGTCTAGATAACGTCTTTAGCAGCGAAGAGTTGCAGGCGTTCGAACAACGGATGAGCGATCGCCTCAAGCGTGACGTGCGTTTCACCTTCTGCTGCGAGCCCAAGCTCGATGGTCTGGCGGTGAGCCTGCTCTATGTAAATGGTCAGCTGGTGCAGGCGGCCACCCGGGGCGATGGCGCCACCGGTGAGGAGATCACCGAGAATGTGCGCACCATCAAGGCCATTCCGCTCGCGCTGCGTGGCACTGGCTGGCCAGAGCGGCTGGAAGTGCGTGGCGAAGTCTTTATGCCCAAGGCCGGTTTCGAGGCGATGAACGCCAAGGCGCTGGCCGCAGGCGAGAAGGTGTTCGTCAACCCGCGCAACGCCGCCGCCGGCAGCCTGCGTCAGCTCGATTCACGCATCACCGCCAGCCGTCCCCTGAGCTTTTACGCCTATGGCGTGGGGGTGGGGGGCGAGCAACTGGGCGACTCCCACTTCGGTCGTCTCAACCAGCTCAAAGCGTGGGGGCTGCCGCTCAGTCCCGAGGTAAAGCTCAAAGAGGGGGCCGCCGGTTGTCAGTCGTTCCACGACGACATTCTGGCCCGCCGTGGCGAGCTCCCTTACGAGATCGACGGCGTGGTCTACAAGGTGGATGCCATCGCCCTGCAAGAGGAGCTGGGCTTTGTGGCCCGTGCCCCGCGCTGGGCGACCGCCCACAAGTTCCCGGCGCAGGAAGAGATGACAGAGCTTGAGAACGTCGAGTTTCAGGTCGGCCGCACCGGCGCCGTGACCCCGGTCGCCAAGCTCAAACCTGTGTTTGTCGGCGGCGTGACTGTCTCCAACGCCACTTTGCACAACGCTGACGAGATCGAGCGCCTCGGCGTGATGATTGGCGATACCGTGATCGTGCGCCGGGCGGGGGACGTGGGTGTCACCTTAGTAGCTGATGTTTCACATAGACAGCACCACGCTATACTGGTCTAGTCTTCATAGTCTCCACTCTTGAGAGCAAGAGTTGCATTTAGAGGCACATAATAAATTTTTGGTATCAAAATATGAATGAATTTAAATTTAACGAAAAACAGCTTTCTGCAATTAATAAATTAGGCAAAAAAATAAAGAGAAAAAAAATTGAACAGGCAATTCTTAATAACTCTTTCAATGAACTTGATAATGATGAGCAAGAGATATTTCTAGAAGTTGCTAATGCTTGCTACCGAGTAGGCTTCCCTGTTATTGATGACTCAGAATATGATGTCTTCTATAACCAGTTTTCTAAAAAAGAACCAGCTAGTTCATTTGTTAATTCTGTAGAGCCAGAAGTGCTTCATCTGGGGAAAACTGTACCATTACCTCAGAAAATGTTATCAACAGATAAAGCATATTCCAAAGAAGAGATTCAAAAATGGCTTGAGAGAATTATTAATTCTGCAAATGAATTAAATATAGATGCAAAAAGTATAAGTGTACGCGTTACACCAAAGTTAGATGGCTATGCAGCCTACGATGATGGTGAGCGTTTGTATACTCGTGGTGATGGCGTTAAAGGTCAGGATATCTCAAGAGCATTTGAGCGAGGGCTTCAAGTTGCACAGAGCGGTGCACGAGGGCTTGGTGCTGGAGAAATCGTTATCGATAAAAAATATTTTGAAGAGAATCTAAGCCAGCACTTCGAAAACTCACGCAATATTCAAGCCGCAATAATTGCTGAAAAGAATGTAGATCCATTGGTTCAGCAGGCAATCAATGATGGGGCATGTGTTTTTTACCCATTTGTCCTACTTAAAAATTGGACTGGGCATTATGAGCAGTTGATGACTGACTTCGAGGACATTATTGATAGCATTTGGAATGCGGTTGATTATGATGTAGACGGAGTGATCCTGGAAGCAGTAGATCCCAGAATTAAAGAAAACATGGGCGCTACGCGGAAATTTCATCGGTGGCAGATTGCATTCAAAGTAAATGCTGAGTCCGCAGATGTGGAGGTTCTTGAGGTTACGCCTCAAACGTCAAGAACTGGAAGAGTTTCACCAGTTGCAGAGTTGGTGCCAACTAAGATTAGTGGTGCCACGATTAGTAGAGTGACAGTTCATCATTACAATATGGTCAAAACGAATGGTATTGGCAAAGGAGCTATTGTTCAGGTCGTTCGGAGTGGCTTGGTTATCCCTAAAATTGAAAAAGTAATTAAGCGGGTTGAACCACAAATCCCAACAAACTGTCCAAGTTGCCAGTCTCATCTAGTTTGGGAAGCAGATCACTTAATTTGTCAAAACAAAAGTGACTGTCCTGCTCAGACTGAGAATACATTGATTCATTTCTTTAAAACATTAGGTAACAATGATGGGTTTGGGCCGAAGGTTATAGAGAAGTTTACCAATAAAGGAATTAAGCACATACATGAAATATATGAGCTTAAAGCACATCATTTTTCTGGCTATGGCTTTGCAGAAAAAACAGCAAAAAAATTATTTGAACAGCTCCAGCTCAGTCGTAATGTAGAAATTGAGGATTGGCGCTTTCTATCGGCTTTTGGTGTAAGTCGCCTGGGTGGTGGTAATTGTGAGAAACTTCTTCGTCATTATTCTCTGACAGAAATATTTGATCTGTCTGCCGAGGATATCGGTAAGCTTGATGGTTTTGCACAACAGAGTTCAGAAGCGATTTTGGAAGGGTTGGCTAGCATTAAAGATGAGTTCTTTAAGGTCTACTCACTCGGTTTCAACTTGAGTATTACTCCCAAAGCATCCGATGATAGCCAGATTTCCACTCCTATTGCTGGGGCCACTATCGTTTTCACTGGCACTATGATTAAAGGCACTCGCTCCGACATGGAAAAACAGGCAAAGGCTTTAGGTGCTAAAGTTGCAAAATCAGTAACAGGTCAGACTACGTACCTTGTTACGGGAACAAAGGTCGGTGAAACAAAGATAAATAGTGCAAAAGAGAAAGGCGTTAAAGTTATCACAGAAGATGAGTATCTAGATTTAATTAGTTAAGTTTTGGGGTGTTAAAACTACTTATAATCTGGTGCAGAAGTAATAAATCCTGCACCAGATTATAAAACTTTTTGATATGAAAAATTCCAATTAATGTGAGATATGGCGGCTATCATCAAAACCTTTTTCTAAAGGGTTCATCAAAGCAGATGGCTCTTGCAATTTCACTTCTCATTTCTGTCTTCTCCTGCTCGTTCAAACTAACCAAGTTATGAGAAAACTCATTAAAAAACAGCACAGGCTTAAATAAATATTGTGTTGAGTCAAGAAATTCATGATTCACTCGCATCGAGAGATACTCAAGTTTATCAACGAACCTATTGTAAACCCAGCCACTTCTATGGCCTTTATTCCTGGCAGCCTCTGCAAGAACCTCTATCTCTCGCGTCAAGAATGAGTTAACCAGCTCAGCCTGGGCAGGAACATTTGCACACAATGTTTTAAATGAATCAACCCACCACCGCTTAAACGGAATAGAGGAAAATGCACAACTACCGCCAAGCCAGGTTGACCGATACCCAATCTCTAAATTTCGAGTCGCCTTGTTTGAAGACAAAGGGAAAAATTTTTCAATACTATCGAGTCGTGAGCAGAGACTGAAGCCTGCTGTCCCCTCTGCTTCGTATACCTCACCAGTGTTGTAGCTGCCGATATGGTGGTATAGAACCGTACCAAAGGGGGCACTGCGTTGGTCTTCTACTAACTGGTATAAAGCAAAAGACCTACAATCTCCCAGATCCCACCCAACCTTTAAATCTTCACACAGGCTAGCATTGGTAGAAAACGTACTATTGAATTCATTTATGATTTCGGAATACGTATCCATATGTCCCCCTACCTTAACTCACGTAATTAGTTATCATAAGCCTGCCTTGACCTTGATGGTAACCTTGCACTGGTCATCCTTAATCCCATAACCAGTACATCCCCAAAAGTCACCATACTGACCATTACGGATTTTCATTGGTCGTCCGCACTCAGGGCATATTTTAATTTTGCAACCACAAAGAGAATTATTGCAAACACTCTCATTCCTTGTATCAATTGATGGTGAGTGGCATTTTTCACACACTCTAGCCTTTCCTACAGGACAGCCAAAACCTGTGCTACAAGCATAGAAATCACTATACGGCCCCTTGACCAACCTTAGATAGCCATCTGTACAGTATGGGCACTTGAACCTTTTTTTTGATTCCTCACTGAATGCTTTTGAAACAACATTTATCTTGTATTTTGGCGAGAGTAACTCCGTCACAAAATCGGATGGTGCTGTAGGATTGGCAATAATGTAGACTTTCTTCCTTGCTCGGGTAATGCCTACATACAGTAGACGCCTTTCCTCAGAATGAGGATATGGGTCTAGAGATGGCAGCAGAGATTCAACTATAAGGTTGTCTTTATTTTCATTAGGGAATCCCATCTTTCCTTGAAAGAAGCCGATTAAAATTACATAGTCTGCCTCTAACCCCTTAGATTTATGAAAGCTCCAGAAGTTAACATTGCGCAAACTATTAGTCTGTTTTAATGCACTCTTAGCCTCATTTAAAAGATAGTTATAACGAGCAATAACTGCAATGCTTCCAGTCGCATCATTCTCTCTAATCTTTTGAACAACCTCAGCGACTCTTTTATTCAAACCTCCTTTTTCTGGGGATTTGTCATCAAGCAGATAAATCTGTGAATCTTCAACCACAGTATGCGTTTCTATATACTTTTTATACTGTTCAGGATTTTCCATAATGAACTGACCAGCAGTATCGGCAATGCTATTGTTATAGCGGAAGGTCTTTTGTAGTTTAGTAAGCGTGTAGCTACCAACGATTTCACCAAAGCGAGTTGTTAGCTCTAACTTTCCACCATTAAATCGATAAATAGACTGCCAATCATCACCAACGACAGTTAGTGATGGCTGTGGCCCATTATTAATGATGGTCTGAATGAACTCCATTCGAGCTGTTGATATATCCTGGAACTCATCAACCAGTATGTATCGCCATTCAGGAATATATTTTCCAGCATTCACCTCCTGAATCGCTCTGATTATCATGTCATCAAAGTCAATTGCATTCTGTTCTCTGAGCTCACTGATATATGCATTATGAAGCAAATCCAAAATTTCTGAGAGCTTCTTGGAATGATGCACACCAGTAGCATCGAACCTACTCTGTATGGGCTCTTTCGTGAGGCGTTCAACTCGAATTGATTGGAGGGCTTTTGTCAAAAGTTCACCCCAGCCTGTGATATGACCCATATCACGCAGCTTGCTGAACAATTCATCAGGAGATAATGGATTAAGAATGACACCATTATCTAACAGCTTTTTCTTGAGGTTTTCCAGTAAAACACCCTCTATCCATTCATAATGGAATGTCTCAATTAAAACAGTTTCACATTCATTATGAAGCATTCTTTTATTATTAATGGACTGATTATAAGAAACACGATCTATATCTGGCCTGGTTCTTCCATGACGGTCTATACCAAAATGCTCAATATAAAGTTCAGGTTCTATGATTTTAAAGTCTGGGCGATAGTCAAAACCAATATCAATACGCCGTTTGGTCACATATGGAGACTCATACTTATACTCAACACCATTCTCATAGAGGAAATTTGCTATAAGGAGTTCCTGATAGCCCTTAACGAGATCACTATTGAGGGTTCTAAATTCGTTGTCCCTGATATACGCTTCATATTCTGATTTTGACTTAAAATCAAAAGGGTTAACGGGTTCTGGGAACATGTTTATAAAGTCATAAATTCTATCGATATCTGATGATAAATATTCTTCAAGCCATGAGGTGACCCATAGTTTTAGCTTTACGTCATCCTCAGTAAAAATAGATATGTTGGTATCAACGTTTGAATTACGTAGAATCATCCTGCCTAACGCATGGAAAGTAGCAATCTCTGGAGTCGATTCTAGCTCAATATTAGACTTCTTAGCTTTATCTTCGAGCCGTTCACTTAGTTCGCCCGCAGCAGTCTTATTATATGCAAGAACCAAGATCTCCGATGGCTTCGCTAATCCTCGGTCTATCAAATCGAGGGTCTTAGCAACCATGACGGATGTTTTTCCAGTACCAGCTGCTGCAAGTACCATATTCCTATCATTTGAACGTAATACGCCTAAACGCTGTTCATTAGTTAATGGATTTGATTCTACTACATCAAAGAACTCTTTTCTTTTTATAAGTTGATACTCTTCGTGCTGCTCGCGTATGTAGTCAATATTAAGAGGATGGTATGATATTAGGTTTTTTACCTTCTCTATTAGTTCAGGATTTAAATATCTTTCCCATTGTTCGCTCTGGGCCTCATAGTCGCGGCTCAATGACATACATATCTGAGCAAGATTGATTACCCAAGAATCTCTTGGGTACTCTTCAAAAGCAAGACTATTAAACTCAGTAACTTTCTGCTCTATTGTTGTTGTAATGTGTTTTGCTATTAAAGTATTTAGCGACTCAACGAAGCTATCTGAATCAGCGCATCTAATAAATTTGTGTTTCTTAGTCTTACTTCCAATTTTGTAGGTAAGTATTCCGCCTAGGAGTTTTCGTTCAAAAGTTGCAAAACTCCTGAAATCGGATGCAGAGTCATTTTCTAAAATAGTATCTTTTTTTGAGGATACTAAATTATCTCCCTGCACAACAATAGTATCTGAGCCAAGGATTTTCCCAATGAAGTTAAATGAGAGCTTGGCTATGGAATCATTCATTAACAACTCTCTAATTAATGCGTCATGCGACTTATTTACTTGCCCACAAGTTGTGGTGCCAAATGAGTTATATCGTAACAGATTACAGGCGTTGTTTGGTCACAAACCTATGAGTAGAGAAAACTAGATGAGAGGGCGATCACACCGAGCTGAATCTAAGTTGTGGTTTGGGCCTGTGAAGCCAACTGGCTGCACACCAGGCTAAACCTCTTACTTCTCACCACTCGAAGTAAAGCTCTATCTGCTCACAGCAAGTGATGAAGATTGCAACTGATGCTGACTATCGCAGTTACCTCTCACGCACCTACGAAGGCCAAGACCAAGCGTATAGCTCAGCGAACCCTGTTGCTCGGCTTACGCAAAAAAATAGATGTGGTATTTATGATGTATATACAACATTTATTATTTCCACCATGATATGTGCATCGTCACTTAGGAGCTCATTCATATGGGAAGAACATCGTTTGTCATCAATCCTGAAAGACTGAGAGGTCTGCGCGTTGAATCAGGTCTGACCCAACAAATGTTGATGAGTAAGGCTTACAAGATTTTGGGGCGCTCTCCAGAGGCCGCTCCAAAAACCCTCATTGGTCATTACCAGCGAGTAGAAAAGAACGGACATACCAGCAAGGCTTTGGCTGATGCTCTAGCTCAAGCGCTTGAAACAACTGTAGAGGTACTACAAGGAAAAGATACTCCTGAGCCATATCACTATATAGATAAATTAGTCAAACAACTAAAAGCACAGCTGGAACTCGGCAATAACCTAGCGCTTAACACTGAGTTCTCTGAGTGGCAAAGAAAATATAATAGTGAATGTCCCGATATAGACGAAGACATCCATGGTTTTGCAAAAGATCTTGGCATCCAAATAGAACTGGCTCAATTGATTGGACAACCTGACGAGTTAATAAAACTTCGAGATATTACAGGTTGGAGTAGCGAGCAAATTCTAAATCCTGCTAATGTACATGGTCACTGGTTTATCCGTAAGACTGTAATGGACTCAATAAGTACAAGTTTGGAGTATGGCCTTAGTGAGATTATGTGGGAGGTACAAGATGTCATCAAGAAGGTGAGTCATTACTATACAGAGGATATGCATATCAGTATTAAGCATGCATATCCATGGATACATGTAGATCTTATCCACCCTAGAATGAGTGACTTCCATAAAACCACTTTCATTTTTTCAAGGACGTTACCTAAGCCTGATGGATTAAAATGGGTGTCACCTAGTGAAGCAGATAAATGGATGTTGTCTGAGCTAGACCGAATAGCATTTGATGAAGCAAATTTTGTAACCTTAAATGATGGTTTTAATTATCCATCAGACATAACAAATTTAAGACTGAAAATCATTGAGATAACTGATCATGCTAAGAGCAGGATTGCATATTCCGAAGATTGGTTTACTGACCAAGAAGATTCGGTATTTAACAGGTTTATAGTTAGTGGTAGATCTCATGCCTGGATAGTTAATAAGCTTACTAGTGGTCTAGCAGAGGGATTGCGTACTCATCTTCATCAACTACCTGAGGTCTCATGGAAGGTCAGTGCGAATAATGGAAGAATTAATTTAACCTGTGACACGTGGAGGTTATCTGCGGAAAAACGTAGAAAACTTGGCTTTTACAATCTAAGTTACACTATTTCGTTAGTTGAACTAATGCCTGATGGTAGCTATCGAGCTGCACCGTGGTCTAAAAAAGGCATAGAAGATGCAGCTAATAATATAACAAGACAATTACAGTGGGTATGGGCATCAGAAGATTTTGCTTCTGATGATGAGCAGATAATCCTTCACTTTCAGGAAATAACCAAGTTTGGAGAAACAGTTGTAGATTTAACTAACTCATCCTCGCTGGAGGAATCATGAAATATTCAGCGTCTAAAGAAGTAGATGATATAGTGCGGAAATATATCAGACGAAACTGGAGATATAAACGAGGTAAAAAACATGGTCTGCTATATCCCCCAAAATGTGGCTTATTCATCGTAGTGCCTGGATCACCCAGTGATACCCTTGCAGGGTGCATTTTTAATCAAGAGATAAGGCGACTAGAAAGGCGTGTACAGATCTAGTTATCACCTGACACTGGCCTTAAACCGGTGTCTTGTTTGTGTGCCCTTCCTTTGGTATCAAGTTGAAGCCGTATGCAACATCGGAAGTAACCATAATAATTTAAAGTAATTCCTCATCACACCTTGCTAATTTGTTACTTGTCCAAAACTTGGCAATGAATTAATATGCATCTAGTTTTTAGAAATTGATTGTTTTGTTAATTTGTTTTTTGGCAATTTACCGCATGTATTCAAGGTATTTACTATGGAATTAAAGACAAGGCTAGTTTTTATAGATACAAGTGCTTTTGAAAAGAAAAACTATCAATTTGGACAATATGCACTTGGTCGTCTTCAAGAACTAATTGAGGATGAGAAAATTCACTTGCTCATTACTGATGTGACAAGAAAAGAGATCGACTCTCATCTTAAACGAAAATCTGAAGAAGCAGCTTCTATGATAAGTAAGATGCAAAGAGATGGGATGTTCCTAAGAAACACTCCCGACCTTGACTGTCATGGAATCTTTACCAAGGTTAAAGGTGAGGATATTTATACTGTTGTCAGTAAGAAATTTGATGATTTTGTCGAAAGTGGCTACGTTGAAACAATAAATGTAAGCATTGTTAACCCTCAACTTGTATTTGATGCTTACTTCAACAACCTCCCACCTTTTGGCAAAGAGTCAAAAAAACACGAGTTTCCTGATGCATTTGCGCTAGAGGCTATTAAACAGGTGAGCTTGGCTAGAGGGAATGCCGTCTATATCGTTAGTGACGACGGCGATATGAAATCCTTCTGTGAGAAAGAGGATAACTTCATTCATCTTGAAAAAGTAGATGACCTAATTGACTTAATTGTGCGAAGCGACAAAGCGTACAAAGAGCCAGCCGAATTTGCTGATGAAGTTTTCGAACAACTCCTAGAACAAATCAAAGTGGATGCCCTGCAAGCTATAAAAGATGGCGAGTTCAACTATGAACATGCAGACCCTTTCGATGATATTATCAATTCTATAGAAATCAACTCACTGAGTATTGAAAAGAAAAGCTTGCAGAATGTCGATGCCGAGGGCGCTGAATACGAAGTAGAGTTTGAGGTGGTTGTTACGGCAGAGTACCAATTTTCAGATTATGACCGTTCACCTTGGGATCCTGAAGACAAGCAATATGTATTCATCTTGAGTAATGAGTCAATCGTAAAACACAAAGAAACATATACTGCTCACCTAACACTTGCCTATCCAGATGGGTTGAAAGCTAACGCACACATTGAAGAGCTTTACTTCCAAGACACATATTTTGAACTGACTGATGGTGACTCAGAAGTCATTAGCTTCAAAGAACTAGATATTAATGGTGAATAACATGAAGCTGTATGTAATAGGTAATGGATTTGATGTTCATCATGGCCTTGACACTAGGTATACATCTTTTGGACTTTATCTCAAAAAGAACTATAGGGAAACTTATGAACTATTGCTCGACTATTACGGGTTTGCTGATTTAGACCCAGATTGTCCAGCAACAATATCAGACCCTTTATGGTCTGAATTTGAAACAAGTATGTCACTGCTTGATAAAGACTCTGTTTTGGAAGCAAACATGGATGCAATGCCAAACTATTCCTCAGATGACTTTAGAGACCGAGACAGATACACGCTTTTAATTGAAATGGAGAGAATACTTGGTCTTCTGACCACTGAACTGTATAAAGCATTCAAAGAGTTCATTTTGGCTGTGCAGTTTCCTATGTTTGATCATGGCCGTTCAGTAAATATTGATAGGGACGCTCTCTACCTCACATTCAACTACACAGATACACTTTCTCAATACTACGCAGTTCCCGATGAGAACACATTATTTATTCACGGAAAAGCCAATACACATGTTGATGAGTTAATTCTCGGTCATGGTGTTGACCCTGATAATTTCAAAGAGAAACCTGCTGAACCACCATCAGGATTGAGTGATGAAGACTTAGAGCGTTGGATGGATTATCAATCTGATCAATATGACTATTCATTCGAGCTTGGTAAAAATGCTATTAATCAGTATTTCTCCGCCACTTTCAAGAGCACAGTTCAAGTCATAAAAAATAATGAAGACTTCTTTGCAAAGCTTGGCAACATTGATGAGGTATATGTTCTCGGTCACTCATTAGCTGACGTAGATTTACCCTACTTCAAGAAGTTGGTTCAATCAGTCAGACCTGATGCTAAATGGGTTGTGACTTTTTATGATCCTGATGATGAGAAGAAACACGGTGACACTCTAAAAGGATTTGGAATAGCTAACGTTGCTGTTGTCAGAATGGAACAGATCTAAAAAAAATTCTGAAAATATTATTAACGAATTCGATGGATTCCAATTTTTTTTGTACAGGTCTAGTCTAGTTATCACCTGACACTGGTCTCAAACCGGTGTCTTGTTTAGGCTACTTTCGTGCGCAAAAGGTATTTGAGCAAAAGAGCTTATAGATGGAGAGGATATTCAGATTTACAAAGCTAAACACGATATTAAGAAACTAATTTACGAGTGTAAATCAATAACCACTATTGATTACACCATATAGCGTGAATCCCGTATGATTGATGTATGCACAAGTGAAAGTAGTTTCATTTTACTATTCCTTGCCTTCGGCAATAATACAACCAGATACTGTATGGGGCTGTTTTTGTTATAGTTTACAATAGGAGTGTTTTGATTTGGCAATAAGCGGAGTTATTGATGAGATAATGGCAGTGGGTGTATAAAACTGGTTTATCTTCGCTGCGTAGCAGCGGAATAATAGTGAGCCGCTCAAATTTGATTCAAGCTCTCATAATTAGTAAATGGACAGTTTCCCGAATTTTTCAAGTGGGGGGTGTGGAAAAATTCTGAAAATCATTCTGTTAGATGGAAGTTTAACCAACTGAGCTGGTTTTATCCTCACAGTCCCCGGCTTATTGCTTATATGCAAACCCCATGCTGAATCCGTCCCACCAGATCGATAACAGCCTGAACCCCCATTGGTGTAGCCAACAACTTAGCTGGGGCTACACCACCTAGCCCCCAGGCTGTGCGGTTTAACCAAGACAGTGTCTTGACGGTATCGTTCCTGTGAAAGGCGAGAACCACATCGAGAGCCTGTGCAACTCCGTATACCCTGGCACCCTGCGATATTGATAGGGGGGCTGTAATCCGCAGCTTGCGGGCCAGTGTACTCCGGCTAATACCAGCCCACTGGCAAACCATCCCCACATCAGTCTTCATCAATTCAGCGAGCCGATAGAGTATGTCCGGTGCTACGCCAGCCACGATCCATTGATGTGCTCCTAGTGGGTCACGAGGAATACCAAGACCTTCTAGGAGCTGGTTCGGAGTAGCTGCGTCACTACTAGGATGATAGGTTGTATAGGGCATCATGTAGCATTCCTCATTGTACAAACACGACCTCTCATGAGCTATCCTACCCCAAACTGCCATGTTGAGTGGAACATTAACACAGAATGCCCCTGCATTGAGGAGGACTGATGACCGAGTTGGTCTGTACTGAACCAGGTTTAGGCATTGAGCTGGGGACTACTTTTCAGGTTCTATCGGAGAACGGCTCTGAATGGGAAATCCTGTTGGGTAATGAATACCGAAGGGTCAACAAACGCAGCGGGCGCGTTACAGGTTGGAAAACACCTCCAAAATTTGAGTGCAAAGACATCCAAAAATAACAAATGAGAGTTCAATGCTGGTTATGCCAGTGATAAATAGCCAGCCCAGGTTACTCCCACATCAAAAGCAGAAGATATTATAGTTTTCATAAAGCCTTAAATAAGGAGCTTAGCATGCTCGTAAAAGAAATTGTGCCAACAGAGCAAGTTGTCGATGTCCTCTGTGATGTCTGTGGTCGTAGTACAAAAACAACTGTTGGAACCAACCAATACGGCTCGTTATCGGCGGATTTTGGCTATGGTTCCCGTCACGATGGTGAACGTTATAAGGTGCATCTGTGTGAAATGTGCTTTTTCGGTACACTCGCAACAGTGAGGGAGATGCATCGCGGGGATCATATGTTTGACGATGACTATGAGGCCGCAGACCCAAATACATTTGGGCGTGATTATTCTAATAGGGAGATAATCTGAATAGTATGCCCCTATATTCGAGGTTGTGTGGAGAGAACTATTTCCTATCATCGACTCATTCTGTGAGCCAATGATATTCTCCAATCGGCTCATTTCGTGAGCCGATCAAGATCGTTCATCGGCTCATCTGGTGAGGTGGTCTCAACGCTCACTACCACCTAGATTTAATTTTTGGTTACATAGTTTCATTGCAGGTTGGAGCTAGGCCACTAAACAGCTCCGAACGCGATTTCGCTCACGTCTTTTTGAATAATGCTACTTCTACAATCGTCTTGGTGCCAAAAACAGTGGTGCTAATGCTGGGGTTGAGAGATAATTTCATTGATATAAAAGTGTGATACATGAGGATAAAAATGAACGATTTTTTGAAAACTTTGTTGAATATCCGTAGTCTGCGAGCTGCATTGCGTGAGTTGTCATTTGAGCAACTGGTCGAAGTTAAAGAAAAATTGGATGAGGTTTTTGCTGAGCGTGAGCAGCAAGAAACCAAATTGAGAGAGGAATCTGCCGAGCGCCTGCAAAAATTGGCTGAGTTCACCGAGATGTTGAAAGAAGCAGGCATCGATCCGAGCGAGCTGGTTGGCACTGCGGCTCCAGCGAAAGCTGATGGTTCAGCCAACAAAGCCAAACGCGCTCCTCGTCCTGCCAAATACAAGTATAACGAGGACGGTCAGGAGAAAACCTGGACTGGCCAAGGTCGTATGCCCAAGGCCATCGCAGAAGCTGTTGCGAGTGGTCGAGCATTGGAAGAGTTTTTGATCTAGTGCAGAGAGCCCATGCCTATGTGGCATGGGCTCAATGTAGAAGTGATTATGTTATCCTAATAGTGTGCTTTACAAGTAAGAAGGTTAATTCACTGCATCATCAATAAAGCCAACAGGCAGTCCATCTGCTCTTTCTGAGCTGAAATGTGCAACAACAAAATTCGATATTTTATCTAAGATATGATCAGGAACATCATTATCTACAAGTATGAATTGACATACTCGATCCTTCAGAAAATAATCATTCGATAGATTTATAATATACTCATAGATATTTTTATATTTTTCAGGATCTGATACAGCCTCTCTAACATCATCCTCTTCTGACGTGCCATCTATGTTTGATTTTCCTTTCTGAGTTTTTCCTAAATATTTACCAACGGTGTCGATCATTAAAAATGAAGGGTAACTCATATCTGAGTTAAGCGCTTCTTTCATCAGTGAACATAAATAACCAATACCAACTATAGTACGTAGGCCACCCGAGGTTATGTTCGAATACTCGATATTACGAACTTTCGGTAAATACTTTCCTTTGGTATAACCAATACCTGTCGGGTTTTTAATTTTCACATAGAGCAAATATTCTTTTAAGTGATCTGACAAGGTGGAAAAGACATCCTCCATTGATGGGGCTGAGGCCTTCAAAATATCTAGCTTATCATTTAGCTCCTTTAAACTTAACTCTAGTGATTCTATCGTGGTTGTCAGTAAATTATGTTGATTTCTAATTTTTAATCGGTTAACAAGCTCTTTCCTGTGCTGTTTGAGCTCTCCTAGCTTGGATACAAAAGTATCTCTCTCGGCTAGATATGGTGTTGATAGTTCTATTGTCTGCTTATCAAGTAGCACCCTAGCTTCGATTTCAGCCTCTGATAAATCTTTAAGCTTAGCTTGATCCATTTCCCATTGGCGTTTGGCTTCACCTATTATTAATTCAGAGTTTTTAACTCGGCGGTTAAGTGCATTTATTTCATAATTTATTTTATCTATAGAAACCATATCAAAGCGTTGTGCTGCAAAACCAACGTTAAGATTATTATCACATATCGGGCATAAGGTGATTCCTTCTGGTATATCACCAATCGATTTTCTTGCAGATACAGATGCCCTGAACTTTGCAATATCAATTAGATAGTCATTTTTAAGTCTAGTGAACCGCTCCACTTTAGTTTGGTTCTCTTGTTGCCTTTGTATGAGAGATCTTTTATCCAATGTGATCTGAGTTATAGTTGAATGAAGTGCTCGATAGAGATCATTGTCAGATGTTAATCTAGTATTGAGATTAAGGATCTGCCTCTCAATTTCTAGAATTTTTTGATCTACATTATCAACCAGAGAGTCCAGAGTTGACATGCTCCCAAAATCAGATTCTCGCAAGAACTCTGAGACCGATTTAAACTTCCTATCTAATTCATTTCTCCGTAGTGTTCGAGTCGAAATATTTTGCTGAACATCTGAAATCTGGCTATCCAGAGCATTAAATATATATTTGAACACCTCGGCATTTTTAGTTTGGAGTGCATAGTTTTCAGGTTGTAAAAATATTTTACTTCCTAAGTCATCTTGATCTACATAACAGAACTTGAATAAATCACGAAAGCTAAGGCGTGCTAACTTCGAATCATCTTTTGTTGGAGATTCCTTTATTTTTACATTGTTGTAGCCAAGAGCAGTGAAAAGAAACTCAGAATAGAATTCCATATCATTATACTGACTGCTTGAACTAAAACTTGGGTTATATTTTCTCGCAGCATATTGCTCAATCAGATCAACGGCGCATGGATAGACCTCTATTGGTATTAATGCATCAAAAAGATCTCTTTTTATAGTATATCTTTGCGAGTTTAAAGTTACATCGAGTAGGCAATAGCGACCTGATGATTCAATCTCAGGATATAAAGAGAAAGTCTTCGCTCCCAAAAGATAGTCTATTAAGTTTAGTATGCTTGATTTACCCGTCGCTGAGTCACCATATATAATATTTACTCCTTCGTGAAAATTTACAGAGTAATTTTTTTGCACACCGATGACAACTAATTGATTTATGAGTATGCTGCTAGCCATTATAAATAGTCCCGTTTTAAAATGCTTTGTAGAGCAGAGTTGAATTCTGTATCACTGATGCTTATAACGCGAGTAAGTTTCTCACAGAATAGTTTAATTTCAATGAAATGCTCTTCTTTCAATTCATCGAAAACATTTATTCCTTTGGTCGTCAAAGTATAAAAAAATCCTTTGCTTTCTTTATATGTGACATCAATAAGTTTCTTGGAAATCAAGACGGCTAAAAGCGATTTTAGTAATGAGCGATCAAACAATGGTTCTAAGTTTGGTGATATAGATGAAATAGAAAAAGAGTCAATTTCTGACAATCTAATATTGCCTTTACCTGTTTTATTTAAAAATAAGTTCAATACAACGGGGTTTTTTACAAGAAAATAAAAAGCATGAAGCTTTTCATTATTAAGTTTGAGAGTGTTCCTGCTTGTCTTAGAGAGAGTACCAATGATTATTATCATAATGCCTATGTTAACATAGGCATCATCATCAGCGTTCATGAATAGAAGAGACATTATGCTGACTCCTTTTTATTTAGGTCTCGTTCTTGTGACCACCAAATATCAGAGTCTGGCCTATTTGCAAGTTGATGAAGCATACCTTTTTTATGATATGACTGTAGAGTTGGAATCATACTTTTAAGTAAAGCTGAATCTTGCTCTGTTATCTTTGTGTGAACTTGTGATAATAAAATACCTGGATTTATGGCAGGATCTGCTAGGTATCTATCATAACTATCTTTATATAACTGACGAATATTGTCATACAACTTTTCAAATTGTTTTCTATCGTGTGATGACTTAAACAATCTAGTGGCATACTCGGCATTGAAAAATAGTTCTATCGCATGATCTTTTGTTGCATTCGCGATATTGGCAATAATTAATTTAATGACAAACATTTCATCATTAAAGTCTTCAGTAAATAATGGTTTTTGATATCCAACTTCTTCTAGAGTCATATATCTATGTGCCTCTTCAATAAACTGCACAACAGCGAGATACACGATGGAAGAAGTTGTCTCGGGTTTTGAAATGGAGTTATGATCCTCAGTGACAGGTATTATGTCTTTTTCAATTTTATCTATTGCTACTGCACTGTATTTTGTCACGATAGAATCATAACTACCATAGAAGTACTTCGTCGCTGGCTTATATTCTAGATCAACCCATCTCTGATTGAGAGTGTTGATAAACGAATTCACTGGATTAAGATTGTCTATTTGTAAGTTACTACTAATTAAACCACCAAAAACAGACAGCTCTGCACCTTGATGTGGCACCGCTAAAGAAATAAATAACTTTATTTTAGTGTGACCTACTTCTCTTATCTCATTAGAAATAAGAGACTTTGTGATTAATCCTCCCATGCTATGAGCTATAACATATATGTTCTCATATTGAGATAACGTAATCCTTAAATGGCTGCTTAGCGTTTTAGCTAGTTCGTCTATATCTAAGTTTTTTTCTTTTCGGTGTGTTGTGTTGTTTAAAATTGATTTAAACCATCGAAATTTTTCAGTTGTTTTAGCAAATAAATCCAACAAAGTACTGAAATAGCTATATGAAGCCACATCAAAATGTTGCCCAACATACGGGTTTTCTAATAACATTTGTGGAAATAAAAAACCGTTTTTATTCTGCCATGTGTTATTTACATCGCCTGTAAAGCCATGGACAAATAGAATTAAATTTTTATTGTGAACATTGGTTTTATAAAAAATAAAATTGTTATCCATGTTAAATGCCTTTTCCATAAACTAAAGTTACTGCTGTTAAAATAAATTTGCTCCAGAGGTAATCACAGCGAGCTTATAGTCAGACTCTCATCATTAACATACATATGCAAGAGTTCACACAGACAACCATATGATTTGTATCAATAATGTGGTAAAACTTGTGTTGCATCGCATTTTTAGAAGACCAATCCTACACTCTGTAGAGACCATACGGATGGTGTATAGAGATTTGTTGGATGCTGGAGCTTAGATGCCGTGGACGTTCATTTAGAAATGATACATTACTTTTTTGAATGTTAAGCTTTATGCAGAGTAAATCGAAAGGGAACATTAAGAAATGAGTAGAACGTTAGAAGAAATTTTAAAGTCTGAGTCATCGACTGTTGTCCACAAAGCTCGAAAAATGGCAGATGAGCAATTAATTAAAATTCAGCTTTGTAGACTGCTTTCTCATCTGGACATGGATGCTGTTTTTGAAATAGACACCGATATAGTAAATGGTTTATTAGCTATTAAGCAGTTAGTTGAAAGCTGTGATGGTCGTTTGAATTTATTTGTCCATATGCCTGACGGCACTCATCATGGCGTAAAAATTTAATTTATGAACTTCATCAGTTCGTAAATCGAAGCTTTAATTCACCAGATGAAATCAACTCTTCCAGGGGTCCGAACAAGTTAACAGATAGAGTCTTTTCAGACTCCCACAGTGGAGCCAATATCGCCCCAACGGATCTGATAGCGTGTATTGCGTCCGCCACCAGGTAATTTCTCAATGCACCCCCTATCCACCAGTTGCGCAAGATGGCGTGTAGCGGTCGCTTTGCTTACTCCGGCCACTTTTTGATACTGGCTTGCATTGATGCCATTTTCAAAACCCTGTTCGCCGCCATCCAGTAAACGATTCAGCACTTTGGTTTGCTCTGGACTCAGATCGTCATTACAGTGCCGCAACCAGAAAAATGTCTTGGCGAGAGAACGATCAATAACCTGTAATGCCAGCTCTATGGAGTAATCCAGTGTGTCGAGAAACCAACAAAGCCAGGATGTGATATCCAGCGTGCCCTTCTGTGCTGACCCCAGTGTCCGATAGTAGTCTGCCCGCCGTTCTAGAATGGCAACTGACATGGCATACAGCCGGATGCTGTGGCTGTCAGCCTGTGACAGCGCGAGATCGGTCAGTGCCCGCGTGAGCCGCCCATTACCATCATCAACGGGATGCAGGGTCACGAACCAGAAATGGATGATTGCTGCACGAAGAAGGGGATCCATCGTGGGGTCATGCTGAGTCTGGTTAAACCAGGGGATGAACTCGGCCAGTTGATCGTCCAGAGCGGCTCTGGGTGGAGCCTCAAAATGCACGGTAGGGCGATCAACACGCCCAGAGACAACCTGCATCGGCTCATCTCCTCGCAACTGCCCTACGTTCATTGGCTGCACCGACCATTCGTTGGCGGGGAACAGCCAACGATGCCATTGGTAAAGCCGCTCAATCGTCAACGGCTGTCCATGATTGTCGATGGCATCCAGCATCATGGCCGCGAGCCCCTCTGAGCGCTCTGATACTGGATATGACTGAGTTTGTGAACACCCTAACCGCCTAGCCAGGGAAGAGCGCACGGATTGGGCATTGAGACGCTCACCCTCAATAGCGGATGAGGAGATGATGTTAGCCAGTAACGTATCCAACGTTTGGTCGGAGTTCCCCAATCTGGAATGACTACCTATTAGAATTCCCAACCTGCGTTGCACCTGCCGTAATCTGGGCAATATCTCGCTATCCTGCCAACGAAAATGGGGCCAATCTGCTTGTTGCCAAATCCAAAATGGTTCCATTATTTCCTCATCCAACGTGCTAGGGTCTCAATAATGAGCCGACCCAGCCCATCATTCAGCTCAATGTTTGAGCCGAATATAACACATGCAGCAGACCAGCAGAGCTGGTAATGAGGATGGAGATACAGGCTGAAAATCTCAGACCGGAGCTAATGAAAAACTGGAAGTATTGTTGCTGTGTGGCGCTACAGCAACCAGTAGATAGACAAGGTGGGAACTCATTGTCGTTTCGAATAGATCTTGTGAGCTTGCTGCTTACGCTGCATGAAGCCACGCCCAAGAAAAGGCCGTCTGGTCTGCTCATTCATGTGCTTGATGATACTCACTAATATTGGGATGCCAGTCTAAGCCACCAAAAGAGAAGAATTGAACCACCGAGTAGATTGCCTGCCAGGTATTTCCAAGAGCGGTCTGACAAGAATAAAATCGCCCCCAGTATCGTTATCAGGCCCCAGAGATAGGGCATGAGCAGTACATATAGGCCAGTCAGTGAGTATTCATCGTTAAACCAGTCATAGACAGGCTGAATGAACAGGATCGATGCATTCAAGAGGTGATAGAGCATGAACAACACGAATACCCATGTTCTCTCTGTCTTCACTGCTGCGCTCACTTTAGTTCCCCTTGGAATGGATAGCTGAGTTCAATGACGGTCAAAAATGGTTTGTAGGCAAAGCGCTTGTAGTGTTGAAGAACAAACCAGCTTCTGAAACCGGACGCCAGGCCGTAGAACTTTACCCTTCCGGTCGTGGGGTCAGGGCCAATGTCAGGATAATCGAGACCGAAGTGGTCATATAGCGTTACTTTGATCGTGCCCTTGTAGAAATCGCCAAACTTTTCATATGTCGTGATTTCCGCCTTGCCTGCCCAGACATCGTTCACCGCAATTGTGAGGCCCTGCACCTTATCTACCGCAGAGTTGAAGATGGGTAACCGAAAGCCGGAGGTCTTGCTGTATTGCTGCATCAAGTCACTCAGAACAAGCTTATTCACATCACCATCAACTTCGGCCAGCTTTGCCTTCACTTCCTTGATAAGGGTATCTGAGAACTTGATCGTGGTCGGGTGAGCTCGCGCTGCTCTCGTCAACGCTTGGTTCCGATATTCACCCCCCTCGGATTTCTCGAACTTGGCGATCATTGCCAGAATGTTCATCTTCAAGTCGCCAGTTGCAAACAATGTAGCCATGTTGCGGAAGCTACTAAAGAACACCTTGGGGTCAGTCTTTTCGAGATCACCAATAAAGCCGTCATCTCCCATCTTCCCTACAAACATGGGGATAGCCTTGACCTGCTCTGCCGTCATCGTGCCATAGGTCATATCTTCGGCGGGGCTGCCATCAACGTTCTTACCTGGCTCGCGCTTCGACTTGTAGATGAGCACAGGCACACGATAGGTTGTGGCTGACGTTGTATCGGTTTTTGGCTTGAGAGCAGGAGGAATGGTTTCTGCCTTAGGGCGCTCTTTCTCTGCCGAACCAAACCACATTGTTGGCTTGGCCTGGGCATATGCCGACTTGATGGCCTGCTCAAACCTGGGCGTCCCCCTCACCGAGATTTGGTCTCCCTGAATAGTACAGCAAGCAAACACATCAGATTGCATCCCCAATACGACCTTTGAACCATCATCAAGGCTTCCTGCCACAGGGCCTAGAATGCGCTTGAACTCGTCCTTGGTGAGTTGGCTGATGTCTCTGAGGTCTGGTTTCTGCATGTATAGAGGGCTCGATGAAGAGTAGTAAGAGGATCACTTTATCATCAATGCGCCAATCGAGACCATGTAGGCATTTTCTGAAAACGGCAGTTTGTGACGCTTTCTATCGATGGACGCGGGGGATTAATAGCTAATAGACAAATGCTAAGGATGGCAATGATGCTAATTGCCATCACTGTGAATAATTATAGGGAAATTTAGTTTTATCTGGGTGAAGAGAAAATTATTTGGCAAATATATCTATGGCAGCAAGTCGCGAATGTCACACCCCATTACCCTGGCAAGACGATAAGCCTTTTCCAGGGTGACATTGACCTCACCACGCTCAATTCGTCCTACGTAGCTTCTATCAATTTCGGCCGCATATGCGAGTGCATCTTGCGACACGCCCAATTGAAGCCGTCTATCACGTACAGCATCACCAAATTTTTTTGCTAGCTCTTGCATGTCTCGCCTCTCACTGGCGAGCACTATCTCTGGTTGTCTGGCTAACGACCACGGATTATAATCCGCAATCAAGTTTAGATTTCCACTAAATGTTTTCGTTCGAGGCTGAGTATTACTTATGAGCTCCCAGACTGTGTGGTTACCAACCGCGCTCTACACCGCACTCATTCGATTGCAGATGGATGATTTCACTACAACGGAGTGCTTGAACGCAGTCTTTGGTGACTCAGAGTACAATCAGGCCCATAAGAGGCGATACGGCCTCGTTTATCGTAATCTGATGAAGCTGGTTGACGCGGGTTTCTTGGAACGGAGAAATGTTGATGATGTGCGATTGTATCCAAGTTACGTTAAAACCCCCCTGTTTGATGAGGTGAACTTTCAAGAAGAACCGAGTGACCTAGAGGTTAAGAAGGTTAAGAAGGTTCGGGAACACAAAGGCGGGGCGAACGATGCTCTCTTAGATGAGTTAAAAACGAAGGCAAATATCTACCGCATCGAAATTCAGGAGTGCCAGGCAGCAATTGCTGAATACAATAAGTTGCAAGCAGACTACCCTGCTCTGGATATGGCTATTGAGCATGCTCTCAGGGATAGATATCAGGAATATAGCGACTTACGTGGCAGGTTGGCTGCCGTGGAGGAGGTGATGAGGGCTTTGGGGAGCACCGAGTTGGCCCGCTAATGTTACCTCTCATACATCTAAATTGATTTCAACTGTCTAGATAACCCTGCTGGCTAAAAGCAGCTCAGCTCCCTTGCCTGTTTTTTTGCACAAGCAAGCTTCTTTAATGCGAGGCTTGTTTGTTGCACAAGCAAGCTTGCTTCAATATGCTAATTTTTTTCAAAAAATGGGCTTAAACTATCCAGTGAGTGAACAAGTTCTTCAAGAGCCTGTTTATCACCTATTTGTTCCTGACGTAACAGTTTTACAGTTGTTAGCATTTTTTGGACTCTTATTCTCAATGGGGTTGCCTCATTCTCTAAACCGAGAGTGTCACCACTATCTTCTCTATTATACTCTGTAGCTAAGTGGATATAGTGAGAAAGCGTTTGGTTGGATGCATGTAGCGTAACTTTTCTGCACGCAGTGCTAGCCACGCTCAAAATGTTGGAGAAACTCCCCGATGCAGTTAACTTTTTTATTTCCCTTGCGATTAACAGCGTAATAAATCTGTGACGAAAGGAGTGATTTGTTAGATGGCTTAGCTGGTGTCTGTACTTACTCGTGTTTATTACTTTTTTCGTATAATTTTTTAAGTATGCAGCTGTTAGTGCTTTTCCTGTCCTTGAGTCAACGAAAATAGCATCATGGTCAAGAGACTTGAAGGTTGCCTCTATTAACTGAACGTGCCAGAGTAGAATTTGTAAGTCCTCACTCGTGGTTTGCACCTGTCGAAATTTACCGCTATATTTTCCCTTGCTGACAGGAATGTTTCTGATGACTATTTTTTGATTGGGGGTAAATAATGACTTGGCAGCATCTTTTATCATGGAGCGCTTTATTTGATGAACTTCACTAATCCTAGAACCTGTGATATTTAATGCCGTAGTTAAGGCTTGCCATCTAGAAGTAAGAAATTCGGATAATTGAGGATGGTAGTTTGAGGTTTCAATGGCTTCATACCACATTAATAATTCATGGTCTCGTACATATTCCATATCATATGAAATATGAATCAATCCACTAAATGAGTCATGGTGGTTATACTTTGTTTCGAAGGTTCCTTTCTTGTACGTTTTGATAGAGTAATGAACTTTAAACTGCTTTTCAGGATCTTTTTGATTCGTAGATAAATTCCAATCAGCATTCCGGTTGGTTAGGAATATTATATAGTTTAAAGCTGTTTTTCCATGGGATAAGAGCGTGTCATCATTTATATCTCTTTCCTTTAGATGGGAAATAAAACTATACAAAGTGCTATCATTGATATTATTTAGCTCTATATCTAGTTCTTCAAGAAAGGAACAAAAGAGGTTTAGACTATAAGCCTTCTTGATAACGGTGGATGCTGATAACTTGACATTATAAGATCGCGCACCGCCACCTATCTCTGTTAAATATGCATTTGCGGCCCAGTCAAACGATCCTCCTTTTTTCAGAATCATGGGGAGTGGCAATTCACGACTACCTCCAATTTTCCTGCTTGTTGCGAGAAATCTGAGATTAGTGTTTTTAGCTATAACTACCTTTGACATTATTTTACCTCCCATGCTCTATTTTTCCCGAGGATATTTGCCTGTTCGATAATCAACCGTCTATAGACATCATCAATTTGCTTGTCCTCTCTCCACTCATCTAAAAGTTGCATATATGCTCTGTACACCTCAGCAAGGGCAACACGTAACTCTTCATTTTCTTCTTTAATCTGGTTAACCTCTTCCCAGGTTAATCCTGATTTTAAATTCTCATTACCGAGAGTGGGCTTATTTGAGAGCAGCCTTTTATTTGCTTTGGCAATGGAGTCAATTAATGTCGCTAGTTCTTTAGCGTTATGCTCCTTATGAGCTGTATTCCATGAATACTTAATGATACCAAGTTCTGGATCCTCCCACTGATGAACAGATGTCTCTGATATTGTCTCTGTTTTAATTTCTAATGATTTTGGAATGTCGTCATAATTATTTATCTGACTTAATAGCATAGATTTAGTCAGCATAGCCTGGGTTATAACATTCTTTTTGTCGATGACGCTTTGTGATGTCTCGCCCTTTTTAAACTTAGCCATCCGTTTCACCATCATTATTTTTAAAATAAAAGAAAACTTCATTGTTATCAATTTTATAGAAGCGAACTACTTGACCTGTTCTATTTTTGTGTTCTGTGATTAGGTCATGAACCAAGCCCTCTAGTACAGTATAAATAGTAGATGACTTTCTGGCTCGATTAACAATATCTTGAATAGTGTTATCGCCATGGATAATCTTGTTTAGAGTCGCACCGATCCTTGCTATTGTATTCTCAGCCTCTTCAATCCACTCATCATTGGGAGATATTTCTGCATAATAGAATGTTTGATCTAAGTTTGAATGCCCCATAAACCATGACAGTTCCTCAAGACCTTGGTCATCTGAAAAGTTGAAATATAAGACAGCAAAAAAGCGTCTAAATTGATGAGTTGTACAATACCATCTTTTCCCATCGATAAGTGGGGAGTTACACCAATCCTGGAACATATCTAAGCAGAATTTTATGTAGTCAAAACCTAAAGGTGTTTTGAGATAATCACCTGCACCATCATCCAATCTACCAGATGATATAGCTCTGTAGCTGATTGAGTTACTAAACAAATAGAGTTCATTTTCATCGGCAACCAAACTTCGTCGATCTTCAATCAAGCATGCTAAAGAAGAAAATTGTAATCCGTAATCATATATTAGGTCTGGAATCGGTCTGTGCACATCCTCTAGCTCATATCGTTCAGAGCTTTTGGGGATTTTTAATATGATATCGTAAAATTCATCTATAGGAGATTGAACAAAACAGTTTCTTTTCAATGTACGTAATGAGGTTGTACGAGCAGCAACAAAACTACAAATTGCAATCCACATTGCAGCAATATATAGCCTTACTGCTAAGCCTAAGGATATACTATAATCGGCGTTATCAAAGGATATTGTTTTTAGTTCATCTTTAGTGCGTTCCCATGATGTGATTTTTAAATCTTTTAATTTTTCAGGCATCAGTGTGTTATTAAACGCAAGTGTTCTAATTTCAGAGTTATAGCGAGCATATGCGGTCGTATTTGCAACATTTAGATTTTTAATTATATCCCTTTCAGTCTTGTAAATGTTTTCAATGAATACGTTCAGAGGTTTACCATACTCCCTAAGAAATCCAAGTGCAGATGAAATTGTATGAAGTGCAACATGAACAGGAATTAATGCAGTTTTTTCCTTGGCGATTAGTATATCAAATATCTCTCTTCCACTCTTGAATAGAGTCATAGGGCTATGTTGAAATTGATACTTCTGTGCAGCTCTAGAACTATATAAAGCCTCGATGGATGATATCGCATTACTTATAATACTTTCGGTCGGCAGAAGTATCTCGTCTAACTCTAATGGCTTTTCACATGCATTCTTGTATTTCCGCTTGTAGCTATTCTCTGGTTCTTTTTCTGCACTAAATTTATCATCTTCATTTAAGTATTTGTTTACTTTGTCTTTAAGGCTGAGAAATTCTCGCTTAGTGAGAAAAATACATGCTTTTATGTGGTTCCAATCAATGTCCTTGATACTGTTGTATTTTTCAGTAATTATTTCTATAGTTTTTTCAAAAACTTGTGCATTAACCCCATATGCTAATAAGAAACCCTTTAGGTCATCGTATTTAATTTCACCTAAGGTGCGAATAAAAGGCTCACCATCAATAATTCTCCGTTCGTTCGTATGGTATATGAGATGTATAGCAGTCTTAACAATGGTTTTAACAGTGTTGGAACTTGTTATTTTACCATTTATATCTAAGTATAAAATACTATGTTGAATATCGGTCAGTAATGATTGATTTACCTTATCTCCCAGGCGCTCATTTGGTGCCGTCTCCATGGTTTCAAAATTTAAACTATGACTTCTAATGTTATTGTTATCATAAAACCTACGCTCAATACCATTTGAGGCTAACAACCATTGGCGATCGTTTGCTGATTCATTCAGCATCCATCTTGGTCTAGGATATGTTGAGTCAGCAGCCATAGCTTGAATTTTTTCTGGGTCTACCAATTCTTTTATTGGTGATATTTTTCTGTTCATTTATGAACTCTCTTGCTCTATTGACTTATGAGCATTTCGCAACATGATTTTTAAAGGTGTATTAGAGGTGGACACCATATTTATAACATCTGAGCATAATTTCTTTAGGTGCTCATCCTCTCCTTCTTTAGCATAAACAATCGCTAACTTTAGATTTTTTTCTGAAACACAGAAATATACTGATTGTTCACGTTCATCATTACTAGGTTTTACTGTCAGGCTATTGAACAATTCCCCGCCCATTTCAGGGTTAGAAAATGCACTTGCAAGCTGAGCCTTGAATTTACTCTCGCTGAGGTGGACTGATTCGAAGGGGGGGGAATTATTAGCTATAGCCATAAACAATAATATTCTTTGGAATGAACGGATCTTCACCCTGTAAATTAACTCTGTTAGATACTTTGGTATGTATCTATTTAAAGTTGTTTTAACAGTATTGCCAAAATATGTCGCGGTGCGCAGTGCATCACCATGTGACTGTAGGTAGATTAGTATTCCTTTAGATACTCTTACTTTTTTTAAGGTTGCATCATTAATTACATCTATATTGCTTTCACTTGTAACATGGTTTCGAATCTGCTTGAAGCCACGTTGAAAATCATCAGCTCTACACTTTGATATTCCTCTAATTGTCATGCATAGCCACAGGTTGTGATCAAGCGCAACATTACGCGCATTTTCAGTCATTTCCATAGCCATTTTAAGACAAATGGATGCGTCAATATCTTGAGCTTTAACTTTAGCTATAGGAGTTAAATCACCAATTGCTTTTCTAGTTCGTGCATATCTAGCCCGTGGTTTTATTGTCCTGACTCTAACACTACCGTCATCATCTACCTGCATAAACTCTACTCCATAACTAGTAGCAAATGCTTTCATGGTGTAGAGAGAGTAAGGATTAATACCCAGCTCTTCTGTAATGATAATCTGCATAGCTGATGCTGTAATGATAGTTAGACCTAGGTATTGCAACGCATCTTCTTGAAGAATAACCTCGTTTGTTTCATTTCCTTTTGTGCCTTGGATTAACTTATGATAGTTTTGAGTGAAATATGCAACAGTGTTTTCTAACCTTAGAGCGTTGTGTTGACTGAATGAGTTATTTTTAGCTCGTGCAGATTGAGTATTACTTTGAGTTTCTTTCCCATAGTTGCTTATAGCGATTAAACTTGGAGCGTCACAAAATTTTTTGTATGACTCATAAACAATGTTTTTTGCGTATGATAAGAGCGCTTGAATATTGTTTTTAATTTCTTTCTCTATCTGTTCTAGAAAAGATTTTGAATCAATGACATGTTCCAATAAGTCTTCTTCATATATGTTGGTTTTTGAAATTATTGGATTGTCATCTCTTATTTTTTCTGTATTAGTATCCCTGCGTAAGTTGTTTGGAAGATCAATGCTATTTGGTAATAAACCATGTTTAATTAAGACGGAGATACAGTTTTTAACATGTTGAAATTTCATATACGCAGTGTTTCTTTGAAGGCGGTTAAGCAAATCTCCCCTAAAGGTAGACAGTTCACCCTGTATTAAGTTGGGTTGTTGATACCACTTACTACTTATTGATGATATGTGTTTAAGAAATGCTCCAATAGGCTCTCTATGATGTTTTACAATCTTGAATGAATTTACGTGTTCTTTGACTCGTTGTGCAATGTCAGGAGGGCAGGTAGAAGACAATATGTCATTGAACTCATCATCGGAGCCTTGTTTTTTTGTCGCTTGGCTTAAAAATGATGACGGTAACACTTTACTTTTGCATAAGGCATACTGAGCTTCATCCTTCTTTTTGAGAATTGGCGTTATAGCGGAAAGAATATTCCCTTGAAAATAGTTACTGTCAACTAAATATTTAAATAAATTTGAATATGTGAAAAGCAATAAATTAAAGACCTGTAAGGATTTTGTGTAAGTCGTAGTGTGCGCAATAATATAACTAAGAGTTTCCGTTAGTTCTGATAAATTCCTTTCGTTGAATATGCTCTTTAAAGGGATTATATATCTGGCTAGGTTTATTGATAGCACTTGTTGATGTGGTAAATTGCATGAGTATAAGAATAAGGAAATTAGATCATATATATCATGATTGAGGTGAGGGCGAATTGTTTCTAGATGAGTAGGTAGCCCAGGATAAATTTTTCCATCCGTGCTAGATGGTAGTTTAATGTCAAAGTTGAAGCGTTCTAATTGATGGGAGGGGAGACTCTGCGCTCTGTAATTTTGAAATATATCCTCTGTGATTGTTCTTTCTAGCGTTGACTCTAGTTTATTAAGAGGCTGCCCTGAAAATGCTTCATTTTTCTTCATGAAAAGAATGAATTTTTTCAATGCAAGAATATAGTTATTAGCAACCCTAAAATTATACTTGTGGCTTGCAATAACGCAATATAGTTCTATGAACTCATTAATGTGAATGGTGTTTTTTGAGTTCAACGCATCTCCATAACCCGTAACGGATACCAACATGACTCGTAGTAGCCTATTGGCGTACTCATTTGATGCTGTGCTGTTGAACGTTTTAAGCCATAAAATAATTTCATCGCTAAGATGCGTCCCCAAGTGTGTGTAGATAGCCTCGATTCGCTTGCTCGACACGATGAATACTGCCCTAGTTGAAAGTTTCACATAGAAAGCGTAGTCCTTTTTTGGCTCTGCAAGCCCGAAAATGCTGATTTTTTCTAAATGAAATGAAAAGTGTGAGGTGACACTTAGACGTGATCCCGCAGATCGTGGCCGTGGTGGAGGCGCTGCGCCCAAGCGATGCCCGTGCGATCGGCTTCCCGACCGAGTGTCCTGTCTGTGGCTCTGCGGTCGAGCGGTTGGAAGGGGAAGCGGTTGCCCGCTGCTCCGGTGGCCTGTTCTGCGAGGCGCAGCGTAAGGAGGCGATCAAGCACTTCGCCGCCCGTCGCGCCATGGATGTGGACGGCCTTGGCGACAAGATTGTCGAGCAGCTGGTAGACAAGGGACTGGTGAAGACTCCCGCCGATCTGTTTAGCCTCAATGCCATCCAGCTGGCCGGTCTTGAGCGGATGGGGCAAAAATCGGCCCTCAATCTGGTAGCCGCCATCGATGCTGCGCGCAGTACCACTTTGCCGCGTTTCCTGTTTGCCCTGGGGATCCGCGAAGTGGGGGAGGCGACTGCGCTCAACCTTGCCAACCACTTCCTCACCTTGGATGCACTGCGCGCCGCTTCGGTGGAGCAGCTGCTCGAAGTGGCCGATGTGGGCGATGTGGTGGCCAAGCATGTCTACTACTTCCTGCGTCAGCCCCACAACGTGGAGGTGTTGGAGGCTCTGCTGGCTGCCGGCATCCACTGGCCGGCTATCGAGAAGAAAGAGGCCGCGGAGCAACCCTTTGCCGGCAAGACCTTCGTGCTGACCGGCACCCTGACCACCTTGTCGCGCAACGACGCCAAGGCGGCATTGCAGGCGCTGGGAGCCAAGGTGGCGGGTTCGGTATCTGCCAAGACCGATGTGCTGGTCGCGGGGGAAGCGGCCGGTTCCAAGCTGACCAAGGCGCAGGAGCTCGGCATTACCATCTGGACCGAAGAGGAGCTGCAACAGGCGTTGCAGGGCTGATAGCCCTCACCAAGCCTGCTAACCGCAGCACCCGATAAAAGAGAACCCGGCATGGCCGGGTTCTCTTTTTTTGTT
This sequence comes from Aeromonas sp. s8, assembly GCF_040907785.1. NCBI lineage: Bacteria > Pseudomonadati > Pseudomonadota > Gammaproteobacteria > Aeromonadales > Aeromonadaceae > Aeromonas > Aeromonas sp. s8. Next base: position 159,515 of record NZ_JBFOCL010000040.1, on the reverse strand, counting down.
TCGGCGGTCACTCACGCCAGAGGATCTTGTGGCGCCATTTGTCGGGCACGGTGAGCTGCCAGCGGGCCAGCTCGCTCTTGCTGAAGACATATTCGCCGCGCAGGGCCGCGCGCGGGGAGATGGTACGGGGCAGGGTGCCCGCCAGAATGGTATTGATGAGGCTGGCTGCCTGTATCCCCTGATCGTGGCCGTCCAACACCAGCCCACCGATGGCCATCCCCTTGCCGACGGTAAACTCCCAGAAACAGAAGATCGGCACCGGCGTGTTGGCGCTGGTCCACTCCAGCACCGTCTTTTCGCTCACATGCTTGCCATTGTCATCGACCAGCGTGTGGTAGAGGCCGAGGAAGATTGCCTGATAGCCGTTCTTCTTGGCGTTGAGCACCGCCTCCTGCCAGAGGCTGTAATCCCCCATCAGCTGGCTGTTGATCCGGGTCTGACCGACCCGCAGCTCGGTCTGGGTCTTGAATTCATCCTCGATGGCGGTGAGGGCCACATTGCTGGAATCAAACAGTACTAGCGCCTTGTCGAGCCCTCCCATCATCTGGCTTATTTCGCTGATATTGCGCTTGAGCAAGGGGCGCTCCAGCACGCCGGTGATCTTGATGTGGCCGACAAAGCCCTTGAGGCGGGGGTTCTCGTTCATGCCGAGAAACACCACCGGGGTGCCCAGCGAGGCGATCTCGTTGGCCAGATAGTTGATGGCGTTGTCATCCCCCAGTACCACCAGATCCGGTTTGCTCTTCAGATAAAAGGCGATGGCTTGCTGGGCGATCTCGTCGAACTTCTCCCGTGGATGGCGTTTGGTATCCATATAGAAGTGGGTGATCTTGTGCTCCCCCTGCAAGCCATCGAGCAGCCCTTTGTTGTAGCTTTGGTCCCACAGGTATTCGGGATGGTAGCTGCTGATCACCAGAATGTTGGCAGCCCAGAGCGGCAGTGAGAGGGTGGATAACAGTAGCAACAGCAGAGAGGTGCGCATGGGTTGTCCCTTGTCGAGGGGGAGAGAGTTCTTGTTCAGTATGGGCGGTTTTGGTTGGCGCTGTCATCTCGAAACCGGTGCGGTGGGGGGCGATTTTTTTTCGGGTGGGCGGATCGGACGCCAGCCCGCACCCTGCTTGAGGTTGGATTTGAATGGGGCTCTTTTAGGTTGGTCGTGAACTGTCCCGCTCGCTGAAAAACCTGTTCTGGATCAAGAAATGAGGCTTCGCTTTGGTGCCTAATAGACACCACATATAGGGACGCATTCGTTTTTAATCCCTATATGTTGTGTTATTAAGCTGTGTATAAGCTGTTCCTCTCCTATCTTCAGCCCAGGCTTGTCAAGCCTCGGCTGAATTTATTTGCGTCCAGGACGAGATGCCGGGAGGGGGGCCCAACAAGGGTGAGCCAGAGGCAAATGCCTGGCCTTTTAACGGGGAAAATCCATGAAACCGGTTGTGATCAAACGTGACGGATGTCGCGCACCATTCAATGCCCAGCTGATTGCAGAGGCGGTCAGCCGAGCGGCGGAAGCGGTCAATCAGGCCAATCCGGCACTCGCCTCCCGCATTGCCAATGCCGTGAGTCAGGAGCTGGAAGGGCGTGGTGAAGTTGATATTCACGAGATCCAGAACCGGGTCGAAAACCACCTGATGGCTTCCGACGACAAGGCCATCGCCCGTGCCTATATCGAATATCGCCACGACAGGGATCAGGCTCGCGAGGCGCGCGGCCGTCTGGCGCAGGAGATCCGCGGTCTGGTTGAGCAGACCAATGCCGCCCTGCTCAACGAGAATGCCAACAAAGACTCCAAGGTGATCCCGACCCAGCGCGACTTGCTGGCCGGTATCGTCGCCAAGCACTATGCCACCAGCCACATGCTGCCCCGTGATGTGGTTCAGGCTCATGAGAGCGGTGATCTGCATTTCCACGATCTCGACTACTCGCCTTTCTTCCCGATGTTCAACTGCATGTTGATCGATCTGAAAGGGATGCTGACCCACGGCTTCAAGATGGGCAATGCGGAGATCGATACCCCGAAATCCATCAGCACCGCCACGGCCGTGACCGCCCAGATCATCGCCCAGGTGGCGAGCCACATCTATGGTGGCACCACCATCAACCGCATCGACGAAGTGCTGGCTCCCTATGTGACCATCAGCTGGCAGAAACACCGTGAAGTGGCCGAAGAGTGGGGCATTGCCGACGTAGAAGCCTACGCCATGGCCCGCACCGAGAAAGAGTGCTACGACGCCTTCCAGTCGTTGGAATATGAAGTCAACACCCTGCACACCGCCAACGGTCAGACGCCCTTCGTCACCTTCGGCTTTGGCTTGGGAGACAGCTGGGAGTCGCGGATGATCCAGCGCGCCATCCTCAGCAACCGTATCGCTGGCCTTGGCAAGAACAAGAAGACCGCCGTGTTCCCGAAACTGGTGTTCGCCATCAAGGATGGCCTCAACCACAAGCAGGGCGATCCCAACTACGACATCAAGCAGCTGGCGCTGGAGTGTGCCTCCAAGCGGATGTATCCGGACATCCTCAACTACGACCAGGTCGTGAAAGTGACCGGCTCCTTCAAGACCCCCATGGGTTGCCGCTCCTTCCTCGGTGCCTACGAGGAGAATGGCGAGCTGATCCACGAAGGTCGCAACAACCTGGGTGTGGTGAGCCTCAACCTGCCGCGCATTGCGCTGAAATCCCGTGACGAAGCGGACTTCTGGGATCGTCTCGATGCCTCCCTGCGGGTCGCCAAGAAGGCGCTGATGTACCGCATCACCCGTCTGGATGGCGTCAAGGCGCGGGTCGCACCGATCCTCTATATGGAAGGGGCTTGCGGCGTGCGCCTCAAGGCGGACGACAACGTCAGCGAGATCTTCAAGAACGGTCGAGCCTCCATTTCCCTCGGTTATATCGGGGTTCACGAGACCATCAACGCCCTGTTTGGTGACAAGGTGCACCTGTTTGACAGCGCCGAGCTGCAACAGAAGGCCATCGCCATCATCGCCCGTCTCAGGGCAGCCATCGATGAGTGGAAAGAGGAGACTGGCTACGGTTTCAGCCTCTACTCCACCCCGAGCGAGAACCTCTGCACCCGTTTCTGCCGCATCGATGCCAAGGAGTTTGGCGTAGTATCCGGTGTGACCGACAAGGGTTACTACACCAACAGCTTCCACCTCGATGTGGAGAAGCAGGTCAACCCGTACGACAAGCTGGACTTCGAGGCGCCCTATCCGCCCATCGCCAGCGGCGGCTTCATCTGCTACGGCGAGTACCCCAACATCCAGCACAATCTGGAAGCGCTGGAGAACGTCTGGGATTACAGCTATGACAAGGTGCCTTACTACGGTACCAACACCCCCATCGACGAGTGCTACGACTGCGGCTTTACCGGCGAATTCGAGTGCACCTCCAAGGGCTTTACCTGCCCGCGCTGCGGTAACCATGACCCGGCCAAGGTGTCGGTGACCCGCCGTGTCTGCGGCTACCTCGGCAGCCCGGATGCACGCCCCTTCAATGCGGGCAAGCAGGAAGAAGTAAAGCGCCGCGTCAAACATATGTAAGCGCACAGGCGATGAAGAGCTGGCCCCTGACTCAAGGGGCCATTTTCATTGGAGGGCGGCAGTTATGCCGCTGTCCCGTGAACGAGGCAGGAAACAAGCGATGCACTACCACCAATACTACCCGGTCGATGTGATCAACGGCCCCGGCACCCGTGCCACCCTGTTTGTCTCGGGCTGCGAGCATCAGTGCCCGGGTTGCTACAACCAGAGCACCTGGCGGCTCGATGGCGGCAAGCCGTTCGATGAGGCGATGAGCGATCGCGTCATTGCGGATCTCAACGACAGCCGCATCAAACGGCGAGGTCTGTCGCTCTCCGGCGGCGATCCGCTCCACCCGGCCAACGTGCCCCACGTGCTGGCGCTGGTGAAACGGGTGCGCGCCGAGTGTCCGGGCAAGGATATCTGGTGCTGGACCGGTTATCTGCTCGGCGAACTGTCAGAGGCCCAGCGCGAGCTGGTGGCCTTGCTGGATGTGCTGGTGGATGGCAAGTTTGAAAAGACGTTGGCAGACCCGGGCCTGCTCTGGCGTGGCAGCAGCAATCAGCAGATCCACGATCTCAATGCCTGGCGTGATGCCGGTGAGCGAATTCCCTGTCTGGTTTGCAGTTGAAGTCCGGGATGTTTATGGTTAGCCCATTCCAATCCTGACGACATTTTTGAAAAGGAGAGCCGAGATGAACAATCTGCTCAAGATCCTGCTAGCCATTTTCTTGCCCCCGGTGTGCGCGTTTATCCAGGTGGGCTTTAGCTTGCACTTTTTAATCAACATAGTGCTGACCCTGCTGGGCGGTCTGCCGGGCATGGTCCATGCGCTCTGGCTGGTGGTGAGCGACAAGCGCGGCTGATGCCAGCGGATGGTTAGTGAGCTTGTTGACGATAAAAGGGCCAACCTCTCGGGGTTGGCCCTTTTGTTCATGTTCATACGAATACTTTTTCGTTAGGATGGGTGACTGACCAAGCGGGCCGCGTTGAGCGGCCCGCAGTCCGGCAACAAGCACCGGCAGAGAACAAGGAGCGTTACATGAAGTGGAAAGTCGCAGTATGGTCAGGTCTGGCAGTGACACTGTTGCTGGGGTGCTCATCCCGTCAGGAGGTGGCGCACGAGCGCGCTCCGATCGCTATCCCTCTCGAGCAGTTGTCCAGCTACTGGGTTCAGGAGAAGCAGTGGTCATGGCTTGGCAATGACGAGCCAGCCCTGCCGGCCAAACCGGTCAAGGGGTATGTGGAAGTACGCTATCAAATCGACGCCAGCGGCACGCCGGTCAAGCCGGAAGTGGTGGCGGCCGAGCCCCCCGGCGAACTGGAGCAGAGCGCGCTGGCGACCCTCTCGCGGATCCGCTACAGCCCGGCAGAGGGCAACCCGGATGCCATTCCGGTCGAGGTGACCAACCGCTTCGAGATCGAGATCAACTGATCCCCCACCACTCTGATGCCAGAGTAAAGAGAGACCCCGGCCAGGCCGGGGTCACGTTTATTGCTGTTTGCAGTCGTTGTAGGCGGTCTGCCACTCGCCATCCTGATCCCGAAGCTCGACAAAGCCCTCATCCCCCTTGTTCCACCAAACGGCCTCATGTTCGTCTGTATAGCGGGCACCGGAGGCCGAGACGGCTTGGGGCAGGGTGTAATCCTTGCCGTCCGGCAGTGACAGCTTGATAAAGTTGAGGCTCTCGTCGGAGAGGGAGAAGTAGCGCACCTGCACCTTCTTGCCCTGCTCGCACTGATAACTGACCGGTTCGCCACCAGTGACTGAGAGGGTATTGCCCTGATTGCAGCCGGCGAGCAGGCCGAGGGCCAGCGCACCAGCGGCCATCATATGTACCTTATTCATGATTACAGCTCCATTGGTGTCATACGGGCGTGAGCCTAACAGGTTGCCGTTATTGTGCAATCCGCACGGCCATTCGGTGCGTCGCTCGCTGTCCGGCATACCGCGCGAGTATGAGGGGGCGCTATCAGGAAGGCATCGTCAATCAGTAGAGGCCAAGTCTGGTTTCAAACTGGCGGATCAGCGTCTCATAGATGCCGTTGTTCTTGATCTTCTGCAGCCCCTGTTCGAACTGTTTGGCCAGCGCTTCCCCTTGCGGGTGGTGGCGGGAGAAGGCGAGCCAGAAGCCATCGGTGGAGATTTTACCGACCTTGACCACCTTGCCGGTCAGCTGTTTCTGCTGGATCTTCAGGTAGCCCGGCATGCCGTTCATCAGGATGTAGTCGACCCGGCCACGTACCAGCATCTCGAGGATCTGGGCATCGGATTTGGCCTGAAAGCGGGTGATTCTGGGGTTCTCCATAAAATCGGTGGGGTAGGTGTAGCCGAGGGTGATGCCCACCCGCTTGCCCTCCAGCGAGGTGAGCTTGAGATCCCGTTGCGGCTCGCTGGCGAGGGCGAAGATGGCAAGATCCTCCTCGAACATGGGGGTATCGTGCCAGTGGTACTGGTAGCGGTTCTCTTCGGTGATAGTGGCGTTGAAGCACCCCGCAAGTTTGCCGCTTTTCGCATCGTGCATGCAGCGGGCGAAGGGGAGGGTGCGAAAGACAATCTCGATCCCTTCGGCGGCGAACACCGCCTTGACCAGCTCAGGCGCCAGTCCGTGGGGCTGGTCATCCTCATTGTCCTTGTCGCGCTCGCAGTAGGGGGCCCAGTCATCTTCGGCACCAATGACAAGCGGGGTGGCCCCGAGCGGGCTGGTAGCCAACAGTACCAGACAAACCAGCCATTTTTTTAACAACGGAACCATAGGTACACCTCATCGACAGCAGCCTTACAAGCATAGCCGTACTTCTGAGCTGTGGCGGCGGGGGGGATGGCAAGGGAGGCACACGAGGGAGAGAAAAAAGCCCCGGCAGGCGACGGGGCGAAAGAGAGCTCATCCATGGGCTGACAACAGTGCTTACAACAGGAAATCAATAACCGAAGCGGGTCGCCTCGAAGCGGTTGAGCAACCGGTGGACGAGGTAGCAGGCCAGCAGGGTGACCACGATGGCAAACAGTATGCTGCTCACCCGGTAGAGGGCGCTGAACACCAGATCGTTGCCCGGAGTGAGGTATTGGCCAAACAGGATGCCGAGGGTGGTGAGGGCGCCAAAGCCGACCCCGGAGCCGCCTGCCTCCTTGACATGGGCATGGCTGAACAACATGGCGCCGAGCCACAGCAGCGGAGCGACCAGCAACAGTTGCCCTGACCAGTCATAGAGCACCAGCTGGCCGAGCAAGCCGAAGGTGACCCCCAGCAAGGTACCCATCGCCCGTTTACGGGCATAACTCAGCGCACCGTTCCAGTGCATGGGGAACAGCACCAGCAGGGTCGTGGCCTGGGCAGACATGGAGTCGCGCAGGTCAAACACCTGAAATACCAGAAACGACAGGGTGGCCACCGTGGCACCCAGCAGGGCTTCATGGCGCATCCGGTGCGGCGCCTTGGGGGCCGAGGCGGGCTTGGGTCTGGCCTCCACATCCGGGATCAGCATGGTCATCAGGTAAGCGATCAGCACCGACAGCACGCTCGCCCAGATATTGTTGAGGATCAGGTCGTTGAGGTCGGTCTGCGGATAGCTGGCAAAGTGCAGCATGATGCTGAGGCTCAGCACCCCGTTGGCCCCGAACAGAAACAGGCTGCCCCGCGACATGGCGGCGAAACGGTAGAGAAACAGCAGAAAGGCGATGGGGGTCATCAGCGCCGGATGGCTGCCAAACAGCCCCCCCAGCAGCCCGACCTCCACCCCACAGACCACCGCCGCCGCGATCAGCTGGCGCGCGGCATGGCCATTCATCACCGGCACCATCCCCAGCAGCAGCACCGGCGTGACCGTATAGAAGACCCCGTAATTCCAGCCAAACAGCTTGCAGAGCAGAAAGCCCGTAGTGCAGCCAAAGGCGATGCGCAGGCACTGGCGCAGCTCGTTGCCGGTGAGGGGCCGATACCAGAGGTGGGTGGCAGCAACACCGGCGGGGTGTGCTGCGGCGGTATTGGCCGACGGGTGAGTGGCGTGGTTAGTAGACATAATGGAGCAGGCTGAGCAGATGGATCTGGCCCCGTGCCAGCATGGCGGTCAGGGCATTGTCCGGCAGCAGTTGTACCGTGGCCCGCGCCCCGGCTGGCAGATGATCGGGGAGCTGGTCCAGCTCGAGGTGCAGCCGCATCCGCTGGGCATCCCGTACCCAGCGATCCGACTCCACCGGTGCGGCCAGTCGACCGTTGGCATCAAATTGACCGGCACTCACCCCGGCATCCAGACTGCTTACGCGGGCAGGATAGAGCTGACCCGGCTCGCCATCGAAGGCGACCAGTGCGCGGGTTTGCTCGCCAACATGGCGCAGGCTCTTCTCCCGAAAATCGGCAATGACGTCCACCTGTTCTGACACCAGCGCCAGCAGCGGGCTGCCGGCGCTGGCGATACTGCCCGGCTTGAGCTGCAGGTTGGTGATGGTGCCATCCTGATCCGCGTGGACCTGGCTGTAAGAGAGGGCCAGCTGCGCTTGCGCCAGCTTGTTGCGGGCCTGGCGCAGCAACAGATTGTCCTCACCGGTTACGCCACGACTAGCCTTGATCTGGGCCAGTTTGGCCTGACTGGCACGCAGGTTGGCCTGGGCGCTGCGCAGGGCGCTGTCAGCTTCATCTTTTTGTTGCAGCGAAACCATATGACGTTGGTAGAGCGCATCGATCCGCTCAGCCTCGCGCCACTTCTGGCTGGCCAGGGTCTCCTTGGCGTTGATCTCGGCAACGGCAGCTGTCAGGGCGGCATCCAGTTCACTGTTCTGCTGCTCTGCCTGCGCCAGCGCAAGGCGGGCCTGCTCCACCGCCAGTTCAAAAGGGGCCGGATCCAGCCTGAACAGCAGATCCCCCTTCTTGACCTGCTGGTTGTTGTGAACGGCGACCTCGATCACCTTGCCGCTCACCTGGGGGGCCAGCTTGGTGACCACCCGGGTCGCCATCGCCTGAGGGGTGAGGGGCATCAGCAGGTCGGCTATCAGAAAATAGGCAAACAGGGTGGCAAAGCCAGCCATGGACCATTTGATCCAGCGGGTAAATTGTTGATCCGGGGTCATCTTATTCTCTCTCTGTGTCGGTCTCGGGAGGGCTTGTATCGCCTCCGGCTTGTCGGTCGTGGTGTTGTTCAATTTTGCTGAGGGCGTTGGCCGAGATCCGCTGCACCGTGGCTTCAAACAGCTGCAGGGTCTGCTCGTCGATGCCCCCCAGCAGCTCCCGGCGGATATTCATGATGCGGTCGGCGATCTGATCGAGCAGGGTCTGGCCTGCCGGGGTCACGCAGACGATGCGGGCCCGCTTGTCCTGACTGCAGCAGTGGCGCTCAATCAGTCCCTGCTCTTCCAGCTGGCCCAGGGTGCGCATCAGGGATGGGAGCTCTATCTCGAGGGCTTCGGCCAGGGTCTTCTGGCTGACATGGTTCCCCATGCGGGAGAGTTTCCACAGCGCGGTCCAGCGGGGATGGGTGAGGCCAAGGGGAGCCAGCTCCAGGTCGGCGGCAGTACGCCATAGCCGGTGCATCCGCGCTATCTGCTCGGCGAGCGACAGCTCGCGCAACCTTTCCAGATCCGTCATCTTCTCATCCTCAATGTACTTAGCCTGCTAAGTATTATGCTTGTTTAGCAGGCTAAGTAAATAGTGTGATGCGGATCATGTTTCTGGTCGGATCTTTCGTTGGTGAGGGCGAGCAGCATTCGAGCCCCTGATATTATTCTCGGGGCTGATCCACTCGAGGCTCTCTTGCCGATTCGGATATTGCGCCGTGAATGGAGGATATCCGGTGGTTATTTTCATGAAATTTTCAGCTTCAGTGAGCAGCTCTTTTTTTATCCGCTAATATTGATGGGGTTATAAAACAAGGGGGAAACGGGTTGTGGATGGATATGACAGTGGATGTGTGTATCTGGCAATTGAAGCGCTGTTGAGTGATGGAGAATATGGTGCAGAGTCACACCATGGCGTAAATCGGGAAGGCGCAATCAGAAGTACCGATATCAGTCATGATTTTGACCCCGCCAATATTCCATTGCTGTTGGCAGAATAGACCTGACCGTGTGTGATCCTTGTGAGTTCAAGCCAGTGCTCTGGTATTCGCTGGCTTGGCTCATCACTATTTCAATCTCCCCTTTTTGCATCTTTCTCCTCACCCTTTTTCATCGTACGTGCTTCCTGCACGCCGACTCAAACCCTGATGTGGCAAGCCGTGGCACTCGCGTCATGGCGATGACATTGCCCGCTGCTTCTCACTCACAGGATCTGTGGCGATAAATGGTCGCAGAGCTTGTCATCTGGCTCTGTTATTTCCCCGAAGGGGGAGAGATCATCGCATCGTTATTACTGCTGATCATCCCAATATCCGCCATTGGGCTCGCTCGTTTTATCGCCCTATTTCCTGACTTGGTCGGGTATCGGATGTCTGGTGTTCTATTGTGCTGCGCACGTTGGCGACACCATGATGTTTAAGTTTTTAATGTTTTTATATGGCTTTGCAGTCTGGCTAACCGACAGGAGTGAGGGGGATCAATAAAGTAGTGGCCACAATCACACGCAGAGTACATAACAATGAAAAACCTCTCACCCCTACAAACCACACAAGAAAAGGCCGCCTTTATGGGCGGCCAACAAATTGCCGGTATGCCGCTCTTTATATTTCTGGGGTTGGCGACCTGCGTTCTCTTTTCCGGCTGGAATGGCTCGTTGCCGCTCGGCATGGTCGGTGCGCTGGCACTGATGTTTGTGCTGGGCACCCTGCTGACCGAGCTGGGTGAGCGGATCATGCCGATCCGTGAATATCTGGGGGGCGGCACCATCCTCGCCATCTTCGGCGGCGCCGCCCTGTTCGAATATCAGCTGCTGCCGGTGCAGGCAGGGCAGGTCATCACCAACTTCATGAAGGAGGGGGGCTTTCTCAACTTCTTTATCGCCAGTCTGGTGACTGGCTCCGTGTTTGGCATGAGCGGCGCTTTGCTGAAAAATGCCGCCATGCGTTACCTGCCGGTCATTCTTGGTGGCGTCGCACTGGCACTGCTGAGCGTGGGGTTGGTCGGCTCCCTGATGGGGTATGGCTTCAAGAATGCGGTGCTGCTGATCGGCCTGCCCATCATGGGCGGTGGCATGGGCGCCGGTGCGGTGCCCTTGGTGGAGATCCTCTCCGGCCCGATGCAGATGTCCAGTGCGGATCTCTTGTCGCGCATGGTACCGGCGGTGGTGATCGCCAACACCCTGGCGATTCTGGTGGGCTCCCTGCTGGCGCGGCTCGGTCGCCGTTATCCCTCCCTGACCGGCAACGGCAAGCTGATGGTCAAAGAGAATAGCCAGAGCATTGCTGACGAGCAGGCCGAAGCGCCGACCCTGCAGAGTCTGGGTATGGGGCTTTTTATCAGCTCCAGCATGTTTGTGCTGGGCTCCCTGCTTGGCAACTTTATCCCCATGCACCCCTTCGCCCTGATGATTTTGGCGGTCGCTTTTATCAAGGTGAGCGGCCTGCTGCCCCGCCGTTATGAGCAGGCGGCGGCCGACTGGTATCAGTTTGTGGTGAGCAACCTCACTCCCTCCCTGCTGGTGGGGATCGGCGTCGCCTATACCAGTATTCCGGAGCTGATCAGTGCCTTCTCCATCAGCTACTTCGTGCTGGTCATGGTCACCGTGATCGGTGGCGCCCTCGGTGCGGCGCTGGTTGGCAAGCTGATCGGCTTCTATCCCATCGAGGCGGCCATCACCGGCGGACTCTGCATGGCCAACATGGGCGGCACCGGCGACGTAGCCGTGCTCTCGGCGGCCCAGCGGATGAAGTTGATGCCCTTTGCCCAGATCTCCTCTCGTCTCGGCGGCGCCGTGATGCTGATCCTGGCTACTGCTCTTATCTCCCTGTTCGCCTGATACCGGATTGAGGAACAAACAAAATGAACGACATCATGATGGGCACCAGCCTGCCCTATGCCGAGCGCAAGCGTCAGGGCGTGCGGGGTCGCATGCCCCACAAGGAGGAGTCCCTCTCCCAGCAGCGGCGCCGGATCTACCGATTGGTCAGCGCCATGCAGAGTCCGTTTGACCAGCATTTGCTGCTGCGCCAGTTGCAGGAGGACAACCCGGTGCTGTTCTACGATCTGGTGCGCCACCATCTGCCGGAGCTGCTGCCGATCATCTACACCCCGGTGGTGGGAGAGGCGTGCCAGCGCCACAGCGATCTCTATCTGCGCAGTCACGGTCTCTATCTCTCCTGGCATGACAGGGACGATCTCGACGACATCCTCGAGTCGGTAGAGCAGGAGGTGGACGTGATCGTCATCTCCGACGGTGAGCGGGTGCTAGGGCTCGGCGATCTCGGTATCGGCGGCATGGGGATCTGTATCGGCAAGCTGGCGCTTTACTCCGCCGCGGGTGGCATCAACCCGGCCCGTACCCTGCCGCTCTGCGTCGATGTGGGCACCAACAACCCCGAGCTGCTGGAGGATGACTCCTACCTCGGCTGGCAATCCCCGCGCATCGACGGCGAGAGCTATTACCACTTCATGGACAAGGTGGTGGCCGCCATTCGCAAGCGCTGGCCGCAGGTGGTGCTGCAGTTTGAAGACTTTGCTGGCAAGCATGCCGCCAACTTGCTGACCCGTTATCGCGATGAGCTCTGCATGTTCAACGACGATATTCAGGGCACGGCGGCAGTGGCTTCTGCCTGCGTGCTGGCCGGGTTGCAGCAGGCGGGTACCGCCCTGTGCGATGCCCCGGTACTGATCGTCGGCGCGGGTTCTGCCGGTTGCGGCATCGCCGCCATGCTGGCCCAGCTGGCGGGGAGTCACGACGGCGTCTGGCTGTTTGATCAGGACGGAGTGGTCTGCAGCGATCGTCCCAACTTGACTCGTGCCCAACAGCCGTGTGCCCGCGCCGTTGAGGAGGGGAGTAGTTCGCTGCTGGAGACCATCCGTCAGGTGCGCCCGGCGGTGCTGATCGGGGTAAGCGGTCAGGGCGGCCTCTTTACTGGCGAGGTGTTGCAGGCGATGGGGGAGGTGTGCGATCAGCCGGTGATCCTGCCACTCTCCAACCCGACCCGCAGTGCCGAGGCCACCCCCGAGCAGGTGTGGGGCGCCACAGATGGCCGCGCCCTGCTGGCCACCGGCAGCCCCTTTGCGCCGGTGACGGTGGCTGGGGAGCGGCGGGTGGTCTCCCAGTGCAACAACGTCTATGTCTTTCCGGGGATTGGTCTCGGGGCCTGCGCCGTCAAGGCGCGCCGCATCAGCGATGGCATGTTGCTGGCCGCGGTGCGGGCGGTCGGCGCCTATCCGCTGGTAGCGGGCCGGCTGTTGCCCCCCATCGAGCAGGTGGGAGAGGTGGCCCGCGCCGTCGCCAGAGCGGTGGCACTCAGTGCCCGCGAGGAAGGATTGGCCGATTTTGTCGGCGATCCGGCACCTTTGATTGACCAGACCTGGTGGCATCCGCACTATTGGGCTGCGTCCTGACGTTTTAAGGTATGTGCATGAAACTTCGCCACCAGTTGGTCACCCTCTCTCTTGGGCTCTCCCTGCTGCTGATCCTCATTCTGGGCAGCCTGCTGGCCCTCTTTATCCGTCATCTGCTGGAGAGCAATCTGCAGGATAAGGGGAGCGATCTGGCACGGGTCATGGCGGCGGATACCCGGGTGGTCGAGGCTCTGCGTCAGGGCAGTGATCCTACCCTGCGCGACTATGTGGAGGCCGTCTGCAACCGCACCGACGCCACCTATATGGTGGTGACCGACGAGCATGGTCGCCGCCTCAGCCACCCCAACCCCGAGCTGGTGGGGCAGAAGTTCCGCGGCGAGGATATCTGGCCCGCGTTGCAGGAGCGGCGCAGCTACTGCTCCAAGGATCGGGGCACCATGGGGCCGGCGATCCGCTGCTTCTCCCCGGTGGTGGGCGGAGATGGGCGTGTCATGGGGGCCGTGGTGGTGGGCTACCTGATGCAGCAGGTGGAGGGCATCTATATGGAGCGGGTGGCCCTGCTCATCTGCGCCATCGTTGCTGTGCTGGGGTGCGGCCTGCTGTTGGCTCTCTGGGTGCAATACCTGCTGCGCAAGACCCTGCTCGATCTGGAGCCGGAGGCGATCGTGCGCCGCTTTACCCTGCAGGATCTGGTGCTTGAGCACATCACCGAAGGGGTCATCGCCCTCGATGGCCGCGGCAATATCAACATGATCAACAGCACCGCCAGCTATCAGCTGCGGCTGCCGGTTACCGGGCGCCATGCCCTGCAGGGGCAGTCGCTGGCGGAGCTGGTGCCACCCCTTGCCCCCTGTCTGGAGCAGGAGGCGGGGGAAGTGAGCTTCACCATTCAGGGGGAGTCCTTCGTCGGCCGCTGGCAGGCGGTGCAGGGCAAGGCACCGGGGCGGCTGCTGATCTTCAGCCGTCCGGAGGTGGCAGCCAGTCTGGGGGTACAGGTGACCCACCTGCGCCAGTATGCCGAGATGCTGCGGATGCAGAGCCACGAGTTTGCCAACAAGCTGAGCAGCCTCTCCGGCCTGTTGCAGCTGGGCCATGTGGATCAGGCGGTGGAGCTGATCCAGCAGGAGAACGAAGCGTGCCAGACCATGCTGCAGGAGCTGCTGCGGCTGATCGACAACAAGCCGGTGGCGGGGCTTATTCTCGGCAAGTTCAGCCGGGCTCGCGAGCTGGGGGTGACCCTGGAACTCGATCCCGATTCGGCGCTGGCGGAGTATCCGGCCTCGGTCTCGGCCGATCTCATTACCCTCATTGGCAACCTGCTGGACAACGGCCTGCAGGCGGCCTGGCGCAACCGCCAGCAGCGGCCGCCGCGGGTGCTGCTGTCCCTGTGCGATGTGGGGCGGCGACTGGTGATCGAAGTGGAGGATAGCGGTGAGGGGGTCGACGAGGAGCTGGCCGATCACCTGTTCGATTACGGGGTGAGTCGCCAGAGCGGCGATCACGGGGTGGGTCTGTTCCTGGTCAAGGAGACCGTGGGTCGGCACGAGGGTGTGATAGAATGGCGGCGAACCGCCGAGCAGACCACCCTGTTTGGTATCTACTTGAATAAAAACCAATTAATGTGAGCCATGGACCCAATAATCACGCTTGTTATTGAAGATGACGATCGGATCGGTGCCATCTTGTCAGAACTGGTGGCGGCGACACCCGGTTTCTCTCTGCTGGGGCGGGCCGGTACCCTGGCCCAGGCCGATGCCATGATGGCCGGTGTGGTGCCCCAACTGCTGCTGGTGGATGTCTCCCTGCCCGATGGCTCCGGCCTTGAGTGGGTGAGCCGCCTGCGCAGCCACAACCGCGAAGCCTACGTCATCATGGTGACTGCCTCGCGGGATGTGGAGACCATCCAGCAGGCCCTCAATCTGGGGGTTCATGACTACGTCATCAAACCATTGCGGCTGTTTCGCATCCAGCAGAGTCTGGATGAGATCCTGCAACTGCACAGCCGCCTCTGCGAGCGGGGTCGGCTGGAGCAGGAAGATCTCGACAAGCTGCTGGGCAAGGGAGGGCGCTCCCAGATCAAGGAGATGCGCGTCACTCCCAAGGGGATCGACAGCATCACCCTGCGTCAGGTGCTGGATCTGCTGGCGGGCGAGCCGGAGAGCGTCTTCTCCACCGATACGGTGGCGCTGCGACTCTCCCTCAGCCGCACCACGGCGCGCCGCTATCTGGAGTATCTGGAGTCGGAAGATCGGGTGGATGTAGATCTCAACTACGGTCAGCGGGGGCGACCGGAGCGGCGCTACCGCTGGCGCCGGGCCGGTTGAGATGCGCACTGGTGTACATTGCAGAAACAACAAGGGAGCCATAGGCTCCCTTGTTGTTTCCGGACGATGTTGGTTCTTAGGCGGCTTCCCGTTCGGCTACCGGCGCACGCCCCTTCAGCTGGGAGGCCATCACCCCGCCCAGGATCAGCCCGCCACCCAGCAGGTGATAGCCGTGGATTGGCTCGCCCAGGCCGACGACGGCGATCAGCGCCGTACAGAGCGGCATCAGGTTCATAAAGACCGAGGTGCGCTCGGCGCCCATGCAGGCGAGGCCGCGCATCCAGCAGTAAGCCGCCAGCAGGGAGGAGGCAAGCCCGGCGAAGAGCACCAGTCCCCATCCTTCGGCTGGCACCGCCATCGAGTCGGCGCTGAGAGCGAGCGGCACCAGCAGCAGTACCGCCAGCAGGATCTGCATGTAGAGGTTGAGCCAGGGGCCAAACGGCAGGTGCCAGCGGCGGATCAAGAGGCCGTAAAGGGCGTAGCTGGCGGACCCCAGCAGCATCATGCCATCCCCCGGGTTGATGCCGTTATGGAGCAGGGCAAGCGGTTCGCCCTTGCCAAGCAGCCAGAGCACCCCGAACAGGGAAAGACTCATGCCGAGCAGTGCCTGTTTGCCGGGACGCTGGCCGAAGAAGAGCGCCCCTTGCAGCAGGGTGAGCAGCGGAATGAGGGAGCCGATCACCCCCATATTGGTGGCCGAGGTGCTGTGGGCAGCGTAGTAGGCCAGACACTGGTAGAGCACCATACCGAGCGCCGCCAGCACCAGCAGCTTGCCGAGCCAGGGGCGAACCTCACTGCGTCGCCGCCAAAGGGTGGGCAGGCAGAAGGGAGTCAGCGCCAGGGCGGCGATCACCCAGCGATAGAAGGAGATAGCCGCGGGGTCGAGCACGCTGGCGGCCGCCTTGGACACCACGGTATTGGTAGCCCAGATCAGCACCGCCATCAGCGGAAAGAGAAGAGGGGAAAAGATTCGCATCAGAGGCTCCTTATTAACAGGGGGCCAAGTCTACCCTTGTCTTTATATTATCAAGTAGCGTAAAACAGACAGATGACCCAGCAGAAAAGACAACTCTTTCTGATGTACCTTATTCCGGCCCACACGGGCTGCGTCTGCCCGCAGCTGATGGCTGCTTTTGACTTGTGCCGGAGACCGAGCCAACAGGGCGTTGCATCACGCCTGTTCTTCCCTCTCGCTGACAAGGGGCGCTGATGGCCACTCACCATTTTCAGCCGGTAGATGCCGTTCTGCCCGCTCCCAATCCGCTCTATTTCAGTTACCAGCAGATGCTGGCCGACAGCGCGACCGTGCTGCACTCCCACCCCTGGGGCCAACTCAACATGATCAGCCTAGGGATCATGGAGATAGAGCTGGGGGATCAGCGACTGGTGGCCCCTGCCGACTACCTTATCTGGGTACCGGCGGATCTCGACCACACCTCCTACAACGAGCAGACCCTCGACTACACCTCCATCTACGTCAGCCACGAGCTGGCGGCCAAGCTGCCGTCAGAGCCCCGATTGCTGCTACTCACCCCGTTGATCCGCGCTCTGCTGAGCGACTTTTGCGAACGGCGGGTAAGCCATATGGTGGATGAGTGGGATCAGCGTCAGGCCGAGTTGCTGGTGGAGCGACTGGCGCGCACCCGTTGTCAGGAGAGCTACCTGCCGATGAGTCAGGACAAGCTGCTGGCTCCCATGCTGGCGGCGTTGCACAGCGATCCTGCCGATCCCCGAACTCTGGCCCAGTGGGCCGGACAACTGCACACCACAGAGCGCACCTTGGCACGGCGCTGCCTGCGGGAGCTGGGGATGAGCTTCGGTCAGTGGCGGGCGCGGCTGCGGCTGCTCAAGGCACTGGCCTGGCTCAAGGGCGACATGCCCATTCAGGAGATCAGCTGGCGGCTCGGTTACGGCTCCACCTCGGCCTTTATCGCCATGTTCAACCGGGAGCTGGGCTGCTCCCCCCAGCGTTATCGCCAGCAGTCGGGCAGATAACTAATTGCCGGACATGTCATCTGGTAAAGCAAAACAAGGAGGGCGCCCGCAGGCGCCCTTTCTGATGGTATCTGCTCGCGCTAGAAGAAGCCGAGCGGGTTGATGTCGTGACTCACCAGCAGGTTCTTGGTGTTCTGGTAGTGGTCCAGCATCATCTTGTGGGTCTCGCGGCCGATCCCCGACTTTTTGTAGCCGCCAAAGGCGGCGTGTGCCGGGTAGGCGTGGTAGCAGTTGACCCAGACCCGGCCAGCCTGAATGCCACGCCCCATGCGCCAGGCCAGATTGCTGTCGCGGGTCCACAGGCCTGCCCCCAACCCGTACTGGGTGTCGTTGGCAATGGCCAGAGCATCGGCCTCGTCCTTGAAGGTGGTGACCCCGAGTGCCGGCCCGAAGATCTCCTCCTGGAACACCCGCATCTTGTTCTGGCCGGAGAAGATGGTGGGCTGGATGTAGAATCCCCCCTCCAGTCCGCTCACCTTGGCCGGGCCGCCGCCGATCAGCATCTTGGCCCCTTCGCCGCGGCCGATCTCCAGGTAGCCCAGGATCTTGTCGAACTGTTCGCGGGACGCCTGCGCCCCCACCTGAGTGGCGGTATCGAGGGGGTTGCCCTGAACAATGGTGCGGGCGCGGGCCAGCACCCTGTCCATGAAGTCGTCATAGATGCTGGCCTGCACCAGCGCGCGGGAGGGGCAGGTACACACTTCCCCCTGGTTGAAGAAGGTCATCAGCATCCCTTCTACCGCCTTGTCGATGTAGCTGCTCTCGTGCTGCATCACGTCGGCGAAGTAGATATTGGGGGACTTGCCCCCCAGCTCCACGGTGGAGGGGATCAGCTTGTCGGCGGCGCAGCGCAGGATATGGGCGCCCACTTCGGTCGAACCGGTGAAGGCGAGTTTCTGGATCCGGTTGCTGGTGGCCAGAGCCTGACCTGCCTCGGCGCCGAAGCCGTTGACCACATTGACTACGCCGGGGGGCAGGATGTCCTTGATGAGATCCATCATCAGCATGATGGTGACCGGGGTCTGCTCGGCGGGCTTGAGCACGCTGCAGCAACCCGCCGCCAGCACAGGGGCGAGCTTCCAGGCGGCCATCAGCAGCGGGAAGTTCCACGGGATGATCTGGCCGACCACGCCGATGGGCTCTTTGAAGTGGTAGCTGACGGTGTTCTGATCCAGCTCGGCGGCCGAGCCCTCCTGAGCACGAATGCAGCCAGCGAAGTAGCGGAAGTGATCCACCACCAGCGGCAGGTCTGCCGCCAGGGTTTCACGCACCGCCTTGCCGTTCTCCCAGGTTTCGGCGATGGCGAGCCGTTCGATGTTCTGCTCGATGCGATCGGCGATGCGCAGCAGCAGGTTGCTGCGCTCGGTGACGCTGGTTTTGCTCCAGCTGGTGAACGCCTTGTGTGCTGCATCAAGCGCCAGCTCGATATCGGCGGCGTCGGAGCGGGCGACCTCGCAGAATACTTTGCCATCCACCGGCGAGATGTTTTCAAAGTAGCGGCCGGCGCGAGGAGCCACCCACTCACCACCGATGAAGTTGTCGTAACGGGATTTGAAGCTGACCAGGGCACCTGCCTGACCGGGAGCGGTATAAATCATCTCATCATCCTTTATGTGTGTGATCCTGACCGGACTGGCTGACAGACCGGTTGCCAGCTGATATCGCAAGGGGCGTGCCAAAGGGTCTGACCAGCAGACAAAAGGTTACAAAAACGTTATCAAATGGGGTGTGGCAGCGTATCTTGGTTAACCAATGTCCACGGCTATTGCGATAAAACTGTACCGTTTCTGGACAGCGGCCGAGACAGTCGTGCTGTTTGTGAACAGGAGGCGTGATGAGTGAGTCACTTCAACCCGGTCCCGGTCCGATCCAGCGTTCCTGGCAGCGCTGCCTGCATCAGGGGCTGAGCCGCCAGCAGAGTGCCGATCTGGACTTGCTGCCCCTGGGGGAGCTGTCGGCCCGTCAGGAGCAGCACAGGGCTCTGATTTCCTGCTTCCAGCGCTTCGTGCTGCCGCTGTTTGCCCAGTTGCTGGCCGGTCGCCCCTGTCGCCTGTTGTTGTGTGACGGTGAGGGGGCCATTCTGGCCGCCAGTGGTGATGAGGGTTTCGCCCGTCATGCCGAGCGTATCTTTTTGCGCAGTGGTGCCCGCTGGGGTGAGGCGAGCAAGGGCACCAACGCCATCGGTACCGCGCTGGCCGAGCAGAGCGAAGTACAGGTGCTCGGCAATCAGCACTTCTTCGCCCAGCACAGCTTCCTCAGTTGCAGCGCTTGCCCGTTGCTCGGGCCAGATGGGCAATTGCTCGGGGTGCTCGATATCTCCACCGATGCGGCCCATCACGATGGCGACATGCTGGGCACGGTGCGGCTGCTGGCCATGACCCTCGAAAACGCACTGCTGGCGCGTCAGCCGGGCTGGCTGGTGGATCTCGATCCCCAGAGCCTCTGGTCCGCTCGCCTGTTGCTGGGAGAGGAGGGGGAACTGCTCGGCGCCAACCGGGCAGGCCGACTCTGGCTCGGCCAGCACCCTTTCGATGGCAGGCAACTGCTGCGCGAGGGGCGTGGCTTGCGGCTGGTGCCAGAAGCGGACGTGACACCTTCCCGCGCCGTCCTGCCGGGTCACTCAAGC
The DNA here is from genome assembly GCF_040907785.1 of Aeromonas sp. s8. Taxonomy (NCBI): domain Bacteria; kingdom Pseudomonadati; phylum Pseudomonadota; class Gammaproteobacteria; order Aeromonadales; family Aeromonadaceae; genus Aeromonas; species Aeromonas sp. s8. Next base: position 139,628 of record NZ_JBFOCL010000040.1, on the reverse strand, counting down.
TCGGTGCTACCTCCGCAGCAGGTGCCGCTCAAGATGCTGGAGCGCGGCATTTCGCTGCTTATCGAGGGGGAGACCGGCAGCGGCAAGGAGCATCTGGTGCGGGCCCTGCACCGAGCGTCCAGTCGGCGGGAGCAGCCACTGGTGTGCGTCAACTGTGGCGCGTTACCAGCAGAACTGGTGGAAGCCGAGCTGTTTGGCTATGTGGGCGGGGCCTTCAGCGGTGCCCGCAGCCAGGGCAGTCAGGGTTATCTGCGTGCAGCCCACGGCGGCATGCTGATGCTCGATGAAATTGGCGAACTGCCGCTGCAGGCTCAAACTCGACTGCTGCGGGTATTGCAGGAGCGCTGCGTGACGCCGGTTGGCAGTCACAAGCCGGAGGCGGTGGATTTCTGGCTGGTCAGTGCCAGCCACCGGGATCTGGCGGCCATGGTGCAGAGTGGCGCATTTCGCGAAGACCTCTATTACCGGATCTGCGGCTGGCGCCAGCAGCTGATGCCGCTGCGCCGTTGGCCTGCCGCTGAGCGTCTGGAGCTGATCCAGCGACTGCTGGCGGAGATGGACCCGACCCTGCGTCTGACCCGCGATGCGGAGCAACAGCTGCTGGCCCATCCGCTGCCCGGCAACGTGCGCCAGCTCAAGCAGGCACTGGAAGTGGCCTGTGTGCTGGCAGAGGGGTTGGGTTGGATAGAACCCGCCCACCTGCATCTGCCCAGTGTGGCCACAGAGCCCGGCGTCTTGCCGATGGGGGAGGCGACCAGCTTGCGTGAACAAACCCGGCGGCAGGTGCAGCAAACGCTGGCGGCATGCGGCGGCAACGTCAGCGAGGCCGCACGCCAGCTGGGGATCAGCCGCACCACCCTCTACCGGACGCTGCGCGAAGCCCCTTGAGTGCTCGCTCCCCCTCATCGGTCGTTTTCAAGACGCACATGCCGGCTGGAGCCCTGCCCGTCCAGCCGCTATGATGCGCCCTTGCCGGGGGCATTGCGCCCGTTGACTCATCCGTTGAGGATTTTCTGCCATGTCACAACACATCGGTGCATTGACCCTGCTGGTCGCCGATTACGATCAGGCCATTCGCTTTTTTACCGAGGGACTTGGCTTTGCGCTCCTGGAAGACACTCGGCTCGACGAGCCGGGCAAACCGGGCAAGCGCTGGGTACGGGTTGCTCCCAAAGGCGCTCCCGGTTCCGCGCTGCTGCTGGCACAAGCGGCCAATGCGCAGCAGCAGGCCGCCATCGGCCAGCAGGGCGGTGGCCGGGTATTTCTGTTCCTCGAGACCACTGATTTCTGGGGGGATTACCAGCGCATGCAGGCGTACGGTGTTCATTTTTGTGAACAGCCCCGTGACGAGCCTTATGGCACCGTGGTGGTGTTTGAGGATATCAGCGGCAACCGGTGGGACTTGTTGCAACGTACTGCTGCCAACTGAATCTGAAAACGTTTATCATCCCGCCTGTCATAAAGTCATAAAAGTGTCACAGAAAATTCTAATAATTGGCGCACCCATCTTCACAGAGGAGAGAGAAGGGAATGGCTAAGCGAATTCTGGTGGTCGAGGACGAAGCACCGATCCGCGAAATGCTCTGCTTCGTGTTGGAGCAGAAGGGATATGAGACGATTGAAGCGGAAGATTACGCCGATGGACTGGCGAAGGTGCGCGAACCCTACCCCGAACTCATCGTGCTCGACTGGATGATGCCGGGCGGCAGTGGCATCCAGTTTATCAAGCAGCTCAAGCAGGATGAGGTGACGCGCCAGATCCCGGTGGTGATGCTCACCGCCCGCGGTGAAGAGGAGGACAAGGTGCGTGGTCTGGAGGCCGGTGCCGACGACTATATCACCAAGCCGTTCTCGCCCAAGGAGCTTACCGCTCGCCTCCATGCAGTGATGCGCCGCGTGTCGCCCACCTCGGTGGACGAGGTGATCGAGGTGCAGGGGCTGAAACTCGATCCTGTCTCCCACCGGGTCAGTGCCGAAGAGAAGGCGCTCGACATGGGGCCGACCGAATTCAAGCTGCTTCACTTCTTCATGACTCACCCCGAGCGGGTCTACAGCCGTGAGCAGCTGCTCAACAATGTCTGGGGTACCAATGTGTACGTCGAGGACAGAACCGTGGATGTGCATATTCGTCGCCTGCGCAAGGCGATTGAAGAGACAGGGCACGACAGATTGATCCAGACGGTGCGTGGAGCCGGATACCGCTTCTCAACCCGTCTCTAGAGGCAGTTATGTTGCAACCTTACGCCTGGCGGCGACAGTTGTGGCGAATGGCGTTTTTTTACGCCCCCTTCGCATTGGTTGGCTGGTTGATTGATCATCTTGCCCTCTGCCTGTTGGTGGCGGCCGTGTTGCATCTGGGCTGGCACTATCGCTTCCAGAAGCGGCTCTCTGACTGGCTGTGGCACGACCGCAGCCTGGTGCCCCCCAGCGGCAATGGCAGCTGGGAGTACATCTTCAACGGTATCTACAAGTTGCAGCAGCGTCACCGTGCCCGTCGCCGCGAGCTGGCGGGGCTGATCCGCCGCTTCCGGGAGGGTGCCGAGGCGCTGCCCGATGCCGCCGTGGTGTTTCGCACAGATGGCAGTATCCTCTGGTGCAACCGGCTGGCGGAGCAACTGCTCGGTTTTCGCTGGCCGGAGGATGCCGGCCAGCATATCGGTAACCTCATTCGCAATCCGGCCTTTAACGCCTATCTGGGCAAGGGAGCGTATGACGAGCCCCTCGAGATGCACTCCCCGGTCAACGAGGAGAAGTTTCTCGAGTTTCGCATCATGCCCTACGCCTCGGATCAGGCGATGCTGGTGGTGCGGGATGTCACCCGCTTGCGCAGTCTCGAGAAGACCCGCAAGCACTTTGTCTCCAACGTCTCCCACGAGCTGCGCACTCCGCTGACCGTGCTCAAGGGTTATCTGGAGATGACCGAGGAGCCGCCCCCGCCTGCCATGTGGGCCAAGGCGCATCGGGTGATGATGGAGCAGACTATCCGGATGGATAATCTGGTCAATCAGCTGCTCACCCTCTCCCGTATCGAGGCGGCCCCGACCGTGGATCTCTCCCACCTGGTGGACATGCCTGCCATGCTGGGGCTGCTGGAGCAGGAGGCGCGGGCGCTCTCGGGGGAGCGGGCCCACCAGCTCGAATTTGTGGTGCAGCCCAATTTGCTGGTGCGCGGGGATCAGGAGCAACTGCGCAGTGCTGTCTCCAACCTGGTCTACAACGCCATTCACTACACCCCGGCGGGGCGAAAAATCAGCGTGGAGTGGCGCAAGCAGGGGGCGATGGCGCTGTTTGCCGTGAGCGATGAAGGGGAGGGGATTGCCCCCGAGCATCTGGCACGGCTGACCGAGCGGTTCTATCGGGTGGACAAGGCACGCTCGCGCCACACCGGCGGCTCAGGCTTGGGCCTTGCCATCGTCAAGCATGCCCTCAGTCATCACGACTGCCAGCTCGATATCGAGAGCCGGGTCGGCCTTGGCAGCCGCTTCAGCTTTCTCATCCCGAGCCGCATGGTGGTGATTAAATAGTCTTTTATGGCAATGGGTTAGCTGCAAAAAGAGGGCCTTTCAACGGGCCCTCTTTTCATTTGTTCAAATCTGTCGCCATGTCATTAAAGTGTCACATTAAATCCATAAATTTGTCACTGCCAGGTCAGATACTGGCGCCGTCTTAAGAACGGACCTTCTGTAACTTTGGAGAGATTGGATGAAACTCAACAAACTGGCTGGTGTAATCGGATTCACCGCAGCAACCCTGTTTTCTGTCAGCGCCCTGGCTGCCGGTGTGGATAAAGACCTGCCGGATTACACACCGACCAGCGGCATTTCGGGCAACCTGTCCTCTGTCGGCTCGGACACCCTGGCCAACATGATGACTCTGTGGGCCGAAGAATTTAAGCGTTTGTACCCCAACGTCAACGTGCAGATCCAGGCCGCCGGTTCTTCTACCGCCCCGACTGCCCTGACCGAAGGTGTTGCCCAGTTCGGTCCGATGAGCCGTGCAATGAAGGCCGGTGAAGAGGAAGCATTCGAGAAGCGTTACGGTTACAAGCCGACTGCCATCCGCGTTGCAGTCGATGCCCTGGCGGTGTTCGTCAACAAGGACAACCCCATCAAGGGGCTGACCATGCCGCAGATCGACGCCATCTTCTCCAGCACCCTCAAGTGCGGCGAAGCCAAGGCTGCCACCAAGTGGTCTGATCTGGGTCTGGACGGCAACTGGTCCTCTAAGGATCTGCAACTGTTTGGTCGCAACTCCGTATCCGGTACCTACGGTTACTTCAAGGAGCACGCCCTGTGTAACGGCGACTTCAAGAGCGGCGTGAACGAGCAGCCGGGTTCTGCCTCCGTGGTGCAGTCTGTCTCTGCCTCCCTGAACGGCATCGGCTATTCCGGTATCGGTTATGTCACCTCCGGTGTGCGTGCAGTACCGCTCTCCAAAGATGGCAAGACCTTCATCGAAGCGACCTCCGATAACGCCATCACCGGCAAGTATCCGCTGTCACGCTTCCTGTACGTTTACGTGAACAAGCATCCGAACAAGCCGCTCTCCCCGATGGAGCAAGAGTTCGTCAAGATGATGCTCTCCAAAGCGGGCCAGAACATCGTTGCCAAAGATGGCTACGTGCCGGTGCCGGCCAAGGTGGTACAGGCTGACCTGAAAAAGCTGGGTATCATGTAACTGCCCGCAGTCAGCATGCCCTGATAAAACGAGCCCCAAGCGGGCTCGTTTTGTTTTTGGCGGCTGTCAGTTTTGTTAATAGCGCTGGATGGATATTTTTCCGCCAGCCGGGGGCTGGCTCCCTTGCGTAGCCGGGCGGCATTTCCGAGAATAGGGCAACGTTATGGCAAAGGATCCCTTCATGATTGCGTCCCTCACCAAGTTTGGCATGGTAGCCCTCTGTAGTTCCCTGCTGGTCGCCTGCGCCCAGTCGCCGACCGGCCGCAGCCAGATGCTGCTCTACTCTCCCCAGCAGATGAACCAGCTGGGCGCTGACTCCTTCGAGCAGATGAAAAAGCAGGAGAAGGTGAGCAAGGATGCCAAACTCAACGCCTATGTCTCCTGTGTCGCCAAGGCGGTGACCGCCCAGGTGCCGGCCAGCTATGGCATCACCAACTGGGAAGTGGTGGTGTTTGACTCCAAACAGGTCAACGCCTTCGCCCTGCCCGGCGGCAAGATCGGGGTCTACAGCGGCCTGCTCAAGGTGGCCAAGAATCAGGATCAGCTGGCGACCGTCATCGGTCACGAGCTGACTCACGTACTGGCCCAGCACTCCAACGAACGACTCTCGCGCAGCCAGCTGGCGGGGATCGGTCTGGCGGCTGCGGACATTGCCATGGGCACCAGCGAGTACCGCGGCGCCACCATGGCCGCCCTTGGCCTCGGGGTCGAGGTGGGGGTGATGTTGCCCTATGGCCGAACTCAGGAGAGCGAAGCGGATCGGCTGGGGCTTGAGCTGATGGCGCGCGCCGGGTTCAATCCGGCCGAGGCAATCCCCCTGTGGCAAAACATGAGTGCCGCCGCCGGTGGCAACACGCCGCCGCAACTGCTCTCCACCCACCCGAGCAACGAGAACCGGATCGCCGAGTTGCAGGCGCAACAGGCGCAAGTGCTGCCGCTCTATGAGCAGGCCCGCGCCAATGGTCTGGTGCCCCAATGCAAGGCATAAGCCTGCGCATGGCGCGCAGCGACGATGCCGCCGCCATGACGGTGATGCAGCGAGCCAGCTGGCTCGCTGCTTATGGCCAGGTGCTCGGTGCCGACCTGCTGGAGCAGCTGGACGTCACCGCTCATCTGCAGATCTGGCAGAGCCGTCTGGCCGAGCCGGGCCCAAGGCCCATGCTGCTTTGTCTCGATGAGGTGGTGATTGGCCTGCTCTACTGGCAACCACAGCAGGAAGCGGGGCAGAGCAGCGCCCTGATCCGCGCCTTTTACCTCCATCCCGACCATTGGCGACAAGGCTATGGCAAACGGCTGTGGCAGGCGGTGGCGATGCAGATGCGCCGCGCCGGCTGCCATAGCGTCAAATTGTGGCTGCTCGATGGCAACCACATCGGCGAGGGGTTCTACCTGCGCCGTGGCTTCGTCTTTGATGGCGAGGAGCGTACCCTGATAAGCCTCGGGCAGCCCTGCCTGCAGCGACAAATGAGCCGTTTGCTCTGATCACTCTCCCGTTTTTCGCCTTCGGTCACTTTATTTTTTTTGCGAATTAATACAATGTCCCCCTTGGAACAGAGTTGGATAAACACGGGCTGACAAGGGAGTGCTGGCATGTATTACGGCTTTGATATCGGTGGCACCAAGATCGCTTTTGCGGTCTATGACGGTGCATTGAACCTGTGCCACGAGGAGCGCATGAGCACCCCGGGCAACGATTACGAGGGGCTGCAGCAGCTGATCCGCTCCCGGGTCGAGCAGGCAGATGCCCGCTTCGGCGCGCGGAGCTCGGTCGGCATCGGTTTCCCCGGTGTCATCAACAGCCATGATCACAGCATAGTGGCGGCCAATCTGCCCTCCATCAATGGTCGCCATCTGGGTGCCGATTTGGCCGAGCTGCTGGAGCGGCCGGTCAAGGTGGATAACGATGCCAACTGCTTCCTCTGGTCCGAAGTGCATCAGGGAGCCGCCGACGGCGCAGGCAGTGCGCTCGGCGTCACCATCGGCACCGGCATCGGCGGCGCTGTTTATCTGGCGGGCAAGCTTATTCAGGGGCGCAACTGGCTGGCTGGCGAGATTGGTCACTACCCCTTGCCCGCGACCATGCTGATGAAGTACCCCGAGTTGCCCCGTCCCCGTTGCGGCTGTGGCCGTCTGGTCTGTTTTGAAACCTATGCCTCCGGCACCGGTCTGGAGCGTCTCTATCACCATTTCCATGGCCAGCGCGCCACGGGTCACCAGATTGTGGGACGCTTCGAGGCCCATGAACCCCATGCGGTCGAGACGGTCGACTGCTGGTTGGAGATCATGGCCGCCGGGCTTGCCACCGCCATTTCGGTGATTGATCCCGAAGTGGTGGTGTTGGGGGGCGGCCTGAGCGGCCTGCCCACCCTCTATGAACAGCTGCCGCTGCGTCTGCCCGGTCACTTGCTGCCCGGGGTCGCCCTGCCCGAGATCCGCCAGGCCCGCTTCGGCGGCGCCGGTGGTGTGCGCGGCGCAGCCTTGCTCAATCTATGAGATCAGATGTGGGGTCTGATCTCCCCGAAAAAGGAGTCCTCATGACCCGTCTTGAAATCTGTATCGACAACCTGGAATCCCTGTTTACTGCCCAGCAATCCGGGGCAGATCGCATCGAGCTTTGCTCTGCGCTGGGTCTGGGCGGCCTGACCCCCTCCTACGGTTTTATGCAGCAGGCGGCCCGCCATGCCACAGTGCCGGTTTATGCCATGATCCGCCCGCGCGCCGGGGATTTTTGCTTCAACGACGGCGAGTTCGAGATGATGCTGCAAGATATCGCGGCCGCACGTGCTGCGGGGCTGCAAGGGGTGGTGGTCGGTTTGCTGGATGAGGAGGGGCGGGTGCCTGCAGCCAAACTCAAACAGCTGGTGGATGCAGCAGGGCCGTTGGGAGTCACCTTCCATCGCGCCATCGACCTCTCTTACGACTGGCGCCTCGATCTGGAGACCATAGTCGCTGCCGGTTGCGAGCGCATTCTGAGCTCGGGCCATGCGCCGACCGCGTTGGCGGGGCTGGAAACCCTGCAGGAGATGCAACAAGCGCTGGCGGGGCGTGCCAGCCTGATGCCGGGGGCCGGGGTCAATGCCGACAATGTGCGTACCATCATCGAGTTCACCGGAGTGAGCGAAGTGCATATGTCCGGCATGGGCTGGCGCGGTGGCATGGTGCCGCACGGAGTGAATATGGGTACTTCGGATGATGGTCGGGTCAATATCACCGATGGCGCCAAGGTGGCTGCGGTCAGAGTCTTGCTGGATCGCGGTTAAGCAGATCGCCGCCGTTGGGCGGCGTTCATCCGCATCTTGTGTGAAGTTCCTCCCACTGACGGGGAAATCAGGGGCGCCCCCGGCAGCACCCCGGCCAAAAGTCTGATATTATCCCGCCTCTTTACTACATGGATCTGGAGCAACATCTCAATGTCCCAATACGACTCTATCGAACAGAAGGCCAGCTATGGCATCGGCCGCAACATGGGTGATCAGCTGGCGCAGCAAGCCTTCGCCGGTCTGGATATCCCGGCCCTGCAACAAGGTCTGGCAGATGCCCTGAATGGTCTGGAGTTCGCGGTCAGCCGTGACGATATCAATGATGCCTTCCAGGTGATCACTGCGCGTATGCAAGAAGAGCAGGAAGCCGCCGCCAAGGCCGCCGCTGCTGACGGCGAAGCCTTCCTGGCTGACAACGCCAAGCGCGCTGAAGTGAAGGTGACCGACTCCGGTCTGCAGTACGAAGTGCTGGTAGAAGGCAACGGTGCCGTTCCGGTAGCCGGTCAGTCCGTGCGTGTGCACTACCACGGTACCTTCACCCACGGTGGCGTATTCGACAGCTCCGTCGCTCGCGGCCAGCCGGCTGAATTCCCGGTGACCGGCGTGATCGCTGGCTGGGTTGAAGCGCTGCAGCTGATGCAGGTTGGTTCCAAGTGGAAGCTCTACATCCCCCACGATCTGGCCTACGGTGCCCGTGGCGCGGGCTCCATCCCGCCTTACTCTGCACTGGTATTTGAAGTCGAGCTGCTGGACATCCTGTGATCCTGCTGGCTTGATGCAAACGGCGACCCTCGGGTCGCCGTTTGTTTTTGGGCTATGTGATAGACAGCATTTGTCGCGTCCAGCGGGCTGGAGAGCAGAAAAGGGCGGCACTTTTGCGCTTTTTACTGGTTTTTTCAGAAACGGGAACAGGCATACTGCGACTCATTAGAGAGGATAAGGAGAACCCGATGAGCAAGAAGATGAAGAAAGTAGCGGGGCTTGCTCTGTTGCTGCTGAGCATTCCGGCCAGTGCTGATGCCATGCGCTGCAAGAACGCCCTGATCACCGAGGGAGACACCACCGCCGAGATGCTGCTCAAGTGCGGCGAGCCGATGTTGCGGGAAGATATTACCCGTAACGAGGAGAATCTGCACGGCACTGTGGTTGAGGTCAAATATGGTGAACGCTGGACCTACAACTTCGGCAAGAACGAGTTCATGCGCTTTGTGACGGTGCGCAACGGCATCATTACCGATATCGAAAACGGCCCGCGCGGCCAGTAGCCGGCGGGCAAAGCATGGATGCACAACAGACAGTAGGGCAAGACCCTTTGACTCACATGTCCGGCAAGGGGTCGCGGTGACCAAGTTGTCTGACAGCCAGATTGATCTGGCGAGCCAGTCTTAGCCGCTGGCGGCAGGTCAGGCCATGGAGGCTGATCCTGCCCGCGTTGAATTCAAATGTCCCCAGCGACTCGATGGCAAAATAGCCTCGATGAAAGCTCTTGATGTAGCGAGCGATCTGCCGTGGGGATAACTGCTTGAATACCTTCATCACACGGTTCCCTGATTGCCTGGACAGGGCACACTATGGTGTCGGTCGATGACACTGATATGACGGTTTATAAAGATTTGCATGAATCCTTATTTTGCCAGTGAGCTCGGCAAATTGACGGCGTCATTGAAAAAGTTGTGCCATGACAAACCACCGCACCGATATACTGCGGGCTTGAATGGAACAAATAAAAGGGCCTGTGCGTGGAATGGGTTGATGTGGTGGACGGGAACAACCGGGTGATTGGCGTGGCCGAGCGAGCCAAGGTGCGGCGGGAGAATCTCTGCCATCGCGCCAGCTATATTCTGGTACTCGACGACGCGGATCGGATCCTGGTGCAGCGACGCACCCTCAGCAAGGATTTCTGCCCCGGTATGCTGGATGCCTGCGCCGGTGGCGTGGTCACCACCGGTGAGGAGATGGAGCGCTCCGCCCGCCGCGAGCTGGCCGAAGAGCTGGGGATTATGGATGTTCCCCTGCAGGGCTTTGGCAGCTTTTATGCGGAAGGGGAGGGCTACCGGGTCTGGGGTGGCCTCTTCAGTTGCCGTTATCAGGGGCCGCTGCAGTTGCAGGCCGAAGAGGTGAGCGCGGTGCACTGGATGAGCCTGGCCGAGATTGCCGAGCGCGCCAGCGAATTTACCCCCGACTCCCTGCTCGCCATCGCCACCTGGCAGGCGAGACGCTAACGTCTCTCTTTAGATATTTTCTTTTCCAGTTCAGAGACAAGACGGGCAGCCTGATGGCTGCCCGTCTGCCTTTGTGCATTTACTTGGTCTGCTACACCAGCTTGAGGCGCCGGTTGGTGCGCCCGCAAGCGCTCTGCTTGGCGAGCCAGTGCCCCTGCCAGTCGGTGGCCAGACGCAGTAGGGGATACTCCAGATCGAGTCGGGTCACCACCAGCTGGCCGGTCTCGTCGCCACTCACGGGATTGCCGCTGGCGGGATCGATGATTTCGACGATGCAGCTCTCGTTGACGATAAAGCCCTGACCGGGCTGACTCTCGTAGGCCACCACCCCCACATCCTGCCACACCAGACAGTTGAGGGCCGCAATGCCGTGAATGGCGCGCAGTGGCGCGGTTTCAGGATGGGTTGCTTCACACAATAAGGCGCGGCGCAGCGAGTCGCTCGGGATCTCCGCTGCCTCGGCCGCTTCCAGCAGGTCGAGCAGGGTCACCAGCGGGCCGACATAGCCGGTGGGTTGATAGCGCAGCAGTGCCTCCAGCTGGCGCTGGGTATCCTGGGGCCCGCAGGGTACCACTGGAGCCCCCAGTTGGCGGGCGCCGTTATCGAAGATAAAGGCGGTGGGGCCAGCATGATAGTCGTGGCCGTTGAGCATCACTTCCCCCGCCTTGAAACCGGCGGCAAACAGTGCTCGGGCGGCCCCCCACCAGTCAGCACCCGCATATTCGGGGATGGCCAGCTGGCCCGGACAGGAGAAGACCCGCAACGCCTGACTGGCCGGACGGCCGGTGAGACCGGCAAAGGGGGGATGAGCCTGCTGGGCGGCAAAGAGTTCTTTGCTGTCGAGCAGTGGCAGGGTGGCCAGCTCTGCCAGATCCTCGAGGCGGCACTGGCGATAGGCGCTGGAGTAACCGGCGCAATATTGACTGACATGGGTAAGCTGATGATTTAGCTGGTCCAGTTGCTGCTGTTCGCGCATGGCGGGGGGACGAATTTCCAGACCATCGTAATAGTGTTGCATGGGGCCTCCTGGCGCCGTGAAACCAGCTCAAGAGTAGTCTGCCCAAGGGGAAAATGCCTGCCGCTATCCATGGTCAGGCTCAGAGCCGCTGTTAGGCGGCATCGTCACTCAGGGATAAACTGGCGACTTCCCATCACGACTCAGGACGAGAAATCATGATTGCTGTAGGACAACCCCTGCCTGCGGGCGAATTTACCTTTATCACCGCCGAGGGTAAGCAGTTGCGGGATAGCCAGACGCTGTTCGCCGGTAAAAAAGTAGTGCTGTTTGCGGTACCCGGTGCTTTTACTCCCACCTGCTCCAATGCCCACCTGCCCGGTTATGTGGTGCTGGCCGATCAGTTTATGGCCAAAGGGGTGGATGCCATCTGCTGTCTGTCGGTCAACGATGCTTTCGTGATGCGTGCCTGGCAGACGGCCCAGAATGCCGAGGCGATCACCATGCTGGCAGATGGCGATGGCAGCTGGACCCGGGCGCTGGGCTTGGCCAAGGATACCGGCGCCTTTGGCGGCATCCGTGCCCAGCGCTTTGCGTTGATCGCCAACGATGGTGTGGTCGAGCAGCTGTTTGTGGAGGCTCCGGGCAAGTTCGAGGTCTCCGATGCCGCGAGCCTGCTGGCTGTGCTGTGAAATGTTAATCACGGTTTGATTTCCCCTTGAAATGGAAGGTGGCACAGCTACACTGGCGCCACTTTCCCATGGTGCCTGCCCGTTCGGGCTGGCGCTTCGTTGCAGATAACAAGAGATGAAGATCCTATGACCCTGGCTTTTGTTGCCCTGATTGCCGGACTGGCGCTGCTGGTCTGGAGCGCAGACAAGTTTGTCGACGGCGCTGCCGCCACCGCCCGTTATGCGGGGATGCCGCCGCTGCTGATCGGCATGGTGATCATCGGTTTTGGTACCTCGGCCCCGGAGATGGTGGTTTCGGCGCTGGCGGCGTCCCAGGGCAATCCCGGGTTGGCGCTCGGCAATGCCTATGGCTCCAACATCACCAATATCGCGTTGATCCTGGGTCTGACGGCACTGATCAGCCCTATCGCGGTGGCCTCTCAGGTAGTACGCAAGGAGATCCCGATCCTGCTCGGTATTACCCTGCTCTCTGGCGCCCTGCTGATCGATGGCCATCTGGGCCGGATGGATGCGGTCATTCTGGGGGCCGTCTTCGTTGCCCTGATGGGCTGGTCTATCTGGGCTGGCATGAATGGCAAGGGAGATGCGCTGGATACCGAGACCGCCGAGGATATCGAGAGCGAGGGGATGTCCCTCAAGAGCGCTATCTTCTGGCTGGTGGTCGGGCTGGTGCTGCTGATCGGTGCTTCCCGTCTACTGGTCTGGGGGGCGGTGACCATCGCTCAGGCGCTTGGTATCAGCGATCTGGTGATTGGCCTCACCATAGTCGCGGTGGGAACCTCCTTGCCGGAGCTGGCCTCGTCGCTGATCGCCATTCGCAAGAACGAGCATGATCTGGCCCTTGGCAACGTGCTCGGCTCCAACCTGTTCAACACCCTGGCGGTGGTGGGGATCGCGGCGGGCATCCACCCGCTCGATGTGGCGCCGGAGGTGCTCACCCGTGACTGGAGCATCATGATGGGGCTGACCCTGCTGCTGCTGGTGATGTGTCTGGGCCGCAAGGGGCAGGGCCGTATCAACCGGCTGGAGGGGGGCTTGCTGCTGACCTGCTTCGTCGCCTACACCGGCTGGCTGCTGACCAGTCAGTTTATCTGATAGGGGTTGGTGAAATGAGAGAGGGGGAAGCTCAAGCTTCCCCCTCTTGTTTTTGCCCAGTGAACCTGTTGGCGAGCGGTGTGCTCAGGCTACTGCCACCAGCTTCTGCCCCTTCTGGCTGCTGTCCAGAATCAGGATGCTGGCCTTGGGGAAGAAGTTGAAGGTGGAGGCGGAGGCCCAGGTGTAGGCACCCATTACCTTGCCTACCACCAACTCGCCGATAGCCAAATCCGGCAGCATGATGCCGTCGCGGATCACATCCACGCTGTCGCAGGTGGGGCCTGAAAGCACCGAATTGTGCTGCTCGCCACTGGCATAAGGTGTGCTAACCGGATAGGTGACGTGGTCATAGAGCTGGCCGTTGTAGCTGCCGTAGAGACCGTCATCCAGGTAGTACCAGATCTTGTCGCCGCGGTGCGCCTTGCCCATCACGCTTGATACCGAAGTCATGGCCGGCGCGCTGATAAAGCGGCCCGGTTCGGCAATCTTCTGCACGGTAGCGGGCAACTTGGCCAGCGCTTCGCGGATCGGCGCGCAGAAGCCGTCGATATCGAACTCGCCCCCCTCATAATCCACCGGGAAACCGCCGCCGATATCCAGCACCCAGGGCTTGAGCCCGAGCGCCCAGGCCTGCTCCATGATCTCGCGGCAGGCGTCGATGGCCTGCACATGGCGACGGGCGTGGGGTACTTGGGAGCCGACGTGGAACGACAGCCCCATCACCTTGATCCCCTTGGCGTGGGCCAGTTGCAGCAGCGGCAGCGCCTGCTCCGGAGTGCAGCCGAACTTCTTGGAGAGATCGACCTTGGTCTCGGGGTTCGGGAAGCTGACCCGCAGTAGCAGTTTCACTTCGTCCTTGTAGGGAATGAACTTCTCCAGCTCCAGCGGGTTGTCGTAGACAAACACGGTGCAGCCAAACTCCAGCGCATAACGGATATCGCTGTCGCGCTTGATGGGATGGGTATGAATGCAACGTCCCGGGCGAACCCCCTGACTGCGCACCAGATCCACTTCGCCATTGGTGGCCAGATCGAAACAGGCCCCCTCTTCCTTCAAGACAGAGACCACCGCCTCATGGGGCAGGGGTTTGAGTGCATAGTGCAATCGTACATCGGGCAGGGCGGCGGCCAGGGCCCGATACTGTTTGCGGACGGCTGCCTTGTCGAGCAGCAGCAGGGGGGAGCCGAATTGTTCAACCAGCGGACGGTAATCTTGTGCGACCACATCTTTTGCAACCAGGGTCTCGTTCATTCTCTTTTGGTCATCCTTAGGGGGCGTGATATGCCCAAGCCATATGCGATTGAACCGGCGACGGCCGGGTCAGGCGAGCGGTCCGGTGGGACCAACCGAACACAGTGCATAAATTGATGGCAAAGTGCTTGGTTATGCAGCGGATTATCGGCTTATTGATTCTGTGTGCAAGCATTTTGATTGGATATGTCGGCAAGATTTTCTTGGCGAAACGAGAGGGATCACTGTTCTCTATCCGCCATTTTTCCCGTTTGGGCCACATTTGATGCGTGATAGCCTAACTTGTTGATAGTTAACTAACATTTAACATTCTTGCCGCGGTTCTGGTGGTCACTAAAAAAATATAAATGGGGGCGGCCAAGTGCGAGACAGCTCACATTTTTTGGATTAACATGCCGACTTCCTAATCCAAACTAGTTCGGATGAAGGTAGCAGGAGAGCGATGGGCAACCATCCACCGAAGAAGTGAATCTTTCAGGTACTGGGCAACCGGTGTGGACTGCTACTGGACGATACTCTGGAGAGACCCGTTAAATCGGGCGCCGAAGGAGCAAGGCACCATGACTACCCGCAAGGGCAGGCTGGCGCCGGAAACTCTCAGGCAAAAGGACAGAGGGGATGGGATGGTTGTACCTGGGCTTGGCCCGCATCCGATCGCCTCTGGCCGATCGTGACACCTATGGGAAGATCATCCTTCTCCTCCTTAATTTCTGTTTCTTAAGGAGGATGCATGTCATCAATTCAATCGGCGTTAACCGCCATCGATAGCTTTATCTGGGGGCCGCCCCTGCTGATCCTGCTGGTCGGGACCGGTATCTATCTCACCCTGCGTCTGGGTCTGCTTCAGGTGGTGCGCTTGCCGCTCGCTCTGCGGCTGGTTTTTGGTCGCGATCAGGGGCAGGGCAAGCAGGGAGATGTCTCCAGCTTCGGCGCCCTCTGTACCGCACTCTCTGCCACCATCGGCACCGGCAATATCGTCGGGGTGGCCACCGCCATCAAGCTCGGTGGTCCCGGTGCCCTGTTCTGGATGTGGATGGCGGCGCTGTTCGGCATGGCCACCAAGTACGCCGAGTGTCTGCTGGCGGTGAAATATCGCGAGCAGGATGCCAACGGCCAGATGGCGGGTGGCCCCATGTACTATCTGGAGAAGGGGCTCGGCTCCAAGCCGCTGGCCAAGCTGTTTGCCCTGTTTGGCATCGGCGTGGCCTTCTTCGGCATCGGTACCTTCCCTCAGGTCAATGCCATCTCCGACGCCATGAGCCTCTCCTTCTCGGTGCCCCGTGAAGCGACCGCCGTGGTGCTGACCCTGATCGTGGCGCTGGTGACCCTGGGAGGGATCAAGTCCATATCCAGCGTGTCGAGCAAGGTGGTGCCCTTCATGGCCATCTTCTACATCGTCGCCTGTCTGGGCGTGCTGGTGAACAACGCCAGCGCCCTGCCCGATGCCGTCATGCTGGTGATCGAGAGTGCCTTCACCGGCCATGCGGCGACCGGCGGCTTCGTCGGTGCCAGCATCATGCTGGCCATTCAGTCCGGGGTGGCGCGCGGGGTCTTCTCCAACGAATCGGGACTGGGCTCTGCGCCCATCGCGGCGGCGGCAGCCAAGACCGATTCGTGCGTGGAGCAGGGGCTGGTCTCCATGACAGGTACCTTCATCGACACCATCATCATCTGCACCATGACCGGCCTGACCCTGGTGGTGACCGGGGTGTGGAGCGGCGATGCAAGCGGTGCGGCCATGACCAGTCTGGCCTTTGCCCAGGGGCTCGATGCTCATGTCGGCCAGTATCTGGTGAGCATTGGCCTGCTGTTCTTCGCCTTTACCACCATCCTTGGCTGGAACTACTACGGCGAGCGCTGCACCGAGTACCTGTTCGGGGTGAAGGCAATCAAGCCCTATCGTCTGGTCTATCTGGCGCTGGTGGCGAGCGGTGCTTTCCTCCATCTGGATATGATTTGGCTGCTGGCCGATATCGTCAACGGCCTGATGGCGGTGCCCAACCTCATCGGCCTGATTGGCCTGCGCCATGTGGTGATCGCCGAGACCCGCGCCTACTTTAGCCGTGATCTGGATAGCGAAGCCGAGCCGGAGCCGCAGACGGCCTGAACGCCTCAGCCCGTTTCACGTTCCCATTGAAAAGAACAAGCCACGACTCCGGTCGTGGCTTTTTTGTGCGCCGTGTCTCTGGATGGGGACTTTCCCTCTCCCTTCGGGATAAGGTCAGGATGAGGAGGATAGCCCCTCGCTCAGCAGGCTATCCAGACGTGCTCGCACTTTCTCTACCAGTGCCTGATCGCTACCGTGCCAATCGATGCAGCTTGCTAGCGTGGTGGAGGTTCCCGCCATAAAACGCAGCTCGCCGCCCGCCAGCTCGTAGAAGCGGCTCGCCATTCTGGTTCCCTCATCCACATCACCCGCCACCAGCAGCATGGCTTGCGCCAGCACGGCGCCTTGGTGATCCTGCCCCGGCGCCAGCCAGCGCTGGGCGGTACCGGTGATCTTGCGTCCCCCGATCACCAGATTGTACTGACCATCGCAAAAGGAGCCGGGTACGAAGTCATAGCTTCCCTCAAGGCCGTACTCCGCCAGCAGGGTCAGCAGTGGCGCCCCCAGCAGCCGGTAGTAGTGGGCGAGATCTGTGGTGGTACGAGGCAGCAGCAGGGATAGGTTGAGGATCCCCGCCCCGTGGGGCACGGCGGTGCCGCCACTGTCGCGCACATGTACCGGCCAGCCTTCAGCTGCAAGTTGCTGGCAGGCAGCTTCGTAACGGGGGAGGCGGGTATCCTTGCGAGTGACAATCAGGCATTGGGGCGCCTGCCACAGGTGAGCGCGGGGCTGGCCGTCATGGGCACAGTCGCGCAGCCAGCACTGCTCTTGCGCCAGTATCTGTGCGGGTGAAGCGGTATTGGATAGGGGGGAGAGCAGGCGATAGGGCATGGCGGCATCCTCAAAAAAGGCTGCCCAGCACACTACCCGTGGCGACTGGCAAGGTAAAGCCCCGCAGTGCGGGGCTTGGGTTGGCTATCGGTGGACGATGTCTCAGGAGTGGCGCGCTTCGCGCTTGGGCAGCAGCAGGTTGAGCACGATGGCGGTGATGCCACCGGTGGCGACGCCGTAGGAGAGCACACTCTTGGCCAGCTCCGGCAGGTGTTGCAGCACTTCCGGCACCTGTGCGACCCCCAGCCCCATGGCCAGCGACACTGCCAGGATCATCAGGGCGCGGCGATCCAGCTCCTCGCGGGCAATGATGCGCACGCCAGCGGCGGCGATGGTGCCGAACATCACGATAGTGGCGCCCCCCAGCACGGGCTCGGGGATCTGCTGCACCAGACTGGCGACCGCCGGGAACAGGCCAAGCAGCGCCAGCATGGCGGCGATAAAGAGCCCGACGTGACGGCTGGCGACGCCGGTCAGCTGAATGACGCCGTTATTCTGGGCGAAGGTGGACATGGGGAAGGTGGAGAAAACTGCCGCCAGCATGGAGTTGGCACCATCGGCCAGCACGCCGCCTTTGATCCGCTCCATATAGACAGGCCCTTCCAGCGGCTCGCCGGAGATGTCCGAGGTGGCGGTCATGTCGCCGATCGCTTCGAGCGCCGTGACCACGAAGATGATGGCGAGCGGCACGAACAGCTGCCAGTCAAAGCCGAGACCGTAGTGGAGCGGAATGGGCACCACCACCAGCGGGCCGTCGAAGGTGGGGGCGCTCACTTTGCCCAACAGCAGGGCCACGGCATAGCCCGCCAGCATGGCGATCATGATGGCGGAGAGGCGCAACCAGGGGTTGCGACTGCGTTGCAGCAACACGATAAGGCCGAGCACCAGCAGGGAGAGGAAGAGGTTGGTGTGACTGGCGAAGCTGCCATCAGAGAGGGCTGCATAGCCGCCGCCCATGCTGATGAGACCGACCTTGATCAGGGTCAGGCCGATCAGCAGCACCACTATGCCGGTGACCAGCGGAGTGATGATCCGTTTCACCAGATGGAGGAAGCGGCTCATCACCACGATAGTGAGTGCGGCAACCATCATGGTGCCGAACAATGTGCCCAACAGATCCTCGGTGGGCATGGCCGCCTGTTTGAGGGCGAGACCGGAGGCGATGATGGGGCCGAGGAAGTTGAAGCTGGTGCCCTGTACCGAGAGCAGGCCGGAACCGATGGGGCCGAAGCGGCGGGTTTGAATGAAGGAGGCGATGCCGGACATGACCAGCGACATGGAGACGATATAACGGGTGTCGGCGGCAGGGAGGCCGAGGGCATTGGCGATAATCAGGGGCGGGGTAATGATGGCGACAAACATGGCGAGCATATGCTGCAGGGCGGCGAACAGCGTCTGGGGCAGAGGCGGGACATCCTCTATGCCATAGACCAGTTCGCTATGGGCTCGCCTGGGTGGATGTGCCTCTCGATTGGCGCGTGTGACAGCAGCCTGTTCCATAAGTACCTCGAATTGTGTGGGGAGGGGGAGAAAATTGGGCGCTATTGTAGTGATTGAAATGAGGCTGACCAGCGCTAATTATGCAAAAAAAGGTTTATTTTTTGATGGGTTGAAACGTTTGCGCGCTGAGATTATCATCTGTCGGTTTGTGTGATCGACCTCTCCTTTTTATTCTCCCCGCTAATGACATTTTTACCACTTTGTAGGTGTAGAATGAGCCCTCAGTATTCATCGTGGAGACTCTGGATGCTCAAGTTGTCAGAGTTCTGGAGTGCGAGGGTTCACTCCGAAGATTTTACTCGTACTCGCATGGGGTTTATGACGGTGCGGTTGCGCCTGCTGACCTGCTTGCTGATGCTTGGATTGCCCGCCTGGGCAGTGGTGGATTGGTTGACCTTGCCCGCCGTTCATTTCGAGCAGCTGTTCCAGGCCAGGATCTTCTGCACCCTGGCGCTCTCGCCACTTATTCCGCTCTCGTACCTCATCCACTTCAAGCGGGAAAGAATGAAGCTGGCCCTTGGCTACCTGATGGCCGTGATGATGCTCTTCTCCCTCTTCTGCCTGAACAGCTTTGGCGCCGGACAGGAGTTGCAGGCGGGTTATGCGGCCTTTCCCTATCTGCTGATCACCCTGTTTGCCATCTTCCCCATCCCCCTATCCCTCGGCTTGCAACTGGCAGGCGTGGTACTGGTGACCATGCTGCTGGGCCACTGGCTGCTGGTGGGACAGAGCATCTGGAGTCAGGCCACCCTGAATCAGGTGTGGGTGCTCGGCATGTTTACCATGGCCAGTTGCTGGGTGCAGTGCGGCCAGCTCAATATGCTGCTGCGGCTATATCGGGAATCGACCACTGATGAGCTGACCGGCATGATGAACCGCCGCCTGCTGATGAAGCAGCTGGAGCAGGCCAGAATCCGGCTGCAACTCAAGAAGAAGCCCTTTGCGGTGATGCTGCTGGATCTCGATCGCTTCAAGCGGATCAACGATATCTACGGCCATCTGGCGGGGGATGCGGTGCTCAAGGAGGTGGCGACCACCCTGGGCGAGCAGCTGGAGCCTGACATGGTGCTGGGGCGTTATGGCGGCGAAGAGTTTGCTATCCTGATGCACAACTGTGCCGATCCGGCGCTGGCGAGCAAAATGGCCGAGCGGCTGCGCATTGCCGTTGAGGCGCGGCTGGTGAAGAGTCCCACTTCGGATGAATTGCTGGAGGTGACGGTGAGTATCGGGATTGCCATGGCTCGTTCCGATGACACCATCGATATTCTGATCAACCGTGCCGACGAGTGTCTCTATCAGGCCAAGATGGCGGGACGCAACTGCGTGGTGGTTGAGGGGCAGAACCGCGCAAAAACAGATGCCGCCTGAGGGCGGCATCCTGTTGGCAATGTGCTGGCGAGATCAGGCCAGCTTGTACTTGCCGGAGAGTTGCTGGGCCAGCAGCTTGAACATGTTGAAGACCGCCATGGTCTTGCCGGTCGGGGTGCCATCTTCGGCCAGGAAATACTCCCCCTTGAACACCAGAATATCCCCCTTCTGCTCCACCGAATCGGCGCGCATACCGTGGATGAAGTCTTCATGCTCTTTAATGATCTTGTTGGCCATCTCAAGCAGGGCCGTCTCGGTGATCAGCTCTTTCTGTGGTTGCATGCTCGTCTCCTTAAACGACTACTGGACAGGGAGATCGTGGATCCCTGCCTCTGATTGAAGAGGCGCCCAGCATACTGCAAACAGGGTTTTTCTGTCATTGATATGACCCCGATTTGTGGCTGTTTATCCGATCACCAGATTCTTCAACCAGCAGCGCTGGCGAATACGGCGCTGCACCAGCAACACCTTGCTGAGCTCCTCCAGCAAGACCACCGCCACCACCCAGGAGAGGGGCCAGCCGAGTAGCGTGACCGCCACCCAGGCGAGCGGGATGCCGATGCACCACATGCCGACGATGTCGATAAAGATGCTGTAGTTAACATCGCCGCCAGAGCGCAGCACCCCGATGATCCCCACCATGTTGAACACCTTGAGCAGCATCCCGAGACACATGATGCCGAGCACCTGACCCGCCTCCGTCATCAGCTCGGGGGGCAGGTTGCCGACCCACTGCAGCAGGTTGGCTTGCAGCAACCAGACGATGATCCCCACCAGTAGCGCGCCAATCGGTGCCAGCAGCAGGAACAGCTGGGAGTGCTGCCAGGCAATCTCGTACTCCTCGGCCCCGAGCCGGTGGCCGAGCAGGGTGGAGCAGGCCACCGCCAGTCCGAAGAAGAGGGAGATAAGGATGCTCTCCAGGGTGCCGAGGGTGGTCATGATGGCCAGCGAGTCAGTGCCAAGATGGGCGTAGAGAAAGCCGTAAATCAGCATGCCGAAGGCCCAGAGGCCGTCATGGAACAGCAGCGGCAGGGCGATCAGGGTAAAGCGCACCACCTCCTTGCGCTTGAAGGCGGCCAGCCAGTCTGGTGCACGCGGGATCAGGCGCGCCTCATAACGCTTTACGTAGAGCAGCAGCAGGGCTGTCTGCAGCAGCCGGGAAATGGTGGTGCCCCAGGCCGAACCGGCGACCCCCATCGCCTCGAAGCCGAAGTGACCGAAGATGAGGGCGTAGTTGAGGATGACGTTGGCGATGATGGCGATAATGCCGATGCGAGTCGGCGCGGCGGCATTGCCGACCGAGCGCAGGGCTGACTCCAGCGGCACCACGATGGCGGTACAGAGGATGGTAGCGCCGGTGATCATCAGGAATTGATCCGCCAGCTCGCGCAGTGCCGGATCCTGACTGGCAAAGCCGAGTACGCTGCCCGGTGATAACACATAGATGAAGGCAAAGGGCAGGGTGACCAGCAGGGCGCCCACTATGGCCAGCGCCAGGGAGCGGCGCACCCCGGCCATCTCACCTCGCCCGAAGTATTGTGCTGCCAATACCGAGACCCCGCCCGCGAGGCCCGCTATCACCAGCAGATTGAAGAAGAAGACCCGGTTACCCAAGCCGACCGCCGCCACAGCCGTGGTGCCAAGCTGGCTCACCATCATGATATCGATGAGGCCGAGCAGGGAGAACATCATGGATTGCAGCGAGACAGGCAGAGCCAGCCGCCACAATCGGGTCATGAACTCGCGATCGGTGGTTTGTTTTAAAATCGCTTGCCAATAATTCATAGTTGTTAACCGAGTATGAGAAAAGCAAGGTTTGTCAGGGGTATGATAGGGGCTGATGAGGCTCTTCTCACTGTGAGTAGCTCTCGATTTTCTTGTGTAAAACTATCCTGTTGAGGTGTTATGCCATTTGCCAGCGAGTGTCTGGAGATAGCGCCAGCCTGTGAAGAGCAGATGCTGGGACGTGAAGGGCTGCCCCTGCTCGGCGAGGCAGGGATCTTCCTGACCGGCCTCTCCCGCGTGCGGGATCACTACCTCATCCGCCGCAATCGCCCCGAGTTTCACATCCTGATGATGAGTCATGATGAGGGGGGCGCGCTGCTCACCGACGAGGGGGAGCAAGCCATTCCGGCCGGGTCGCTGATTTTCCTGCCCGCCGCCGTGCCCGGTGGTCTCAAGCTGATTGGCGAAAGCTGGCAGATCAGCTGGATTTTGCTCGATGACGTGCCGCGCTGGCAGCACCTGCATCGCCTTGGTCACCGTATCTGGCAAGGGGATGGCGGCGATCAGCTCTACCATCTGCTCAGCCTGATGCAGGGGGAAGGGGTTCGCTCTTCGCTGCAACCTCAACTGCTCAGCCTGTTGCTGGCGCTGCTGGAGCGCACCCTGCAAGGGGAGGTGCGCGGTACCCCTGAACTCAGGTTGCAGGCACTGTTTCGCCGGGTGGAGGCGCGCCTGGACGAACCCTGGAGTGTCGCCCTGCTGGCCCGACAGATGGCCTGCTCCGTTCCCCATCTGTACCGGCTCTGTCAGCAAGCGTTCGGTATGGGGCCGATGGCGAGGGTGACCGAGCTCAGAATGAACAAGGCGCGCCAGCTGCTGCTCTATACCAACTGGCCACTTGGCGAGCTGGCGGCCCGGGTCGGTTACAGCGATGGGGCCAACTTTGCCAACCGCTTTCGTCGTCTGACTGGTCAGACCCCCGGCGCCTTTCGTCGACTGGGTCGCAAACCTTTTGCAACGGATGTGCAAACTCTTTGAAATTAATGAGACAAGCCCCTAGGATCGGCGGGTCCCTGCGTCTAGCTAACCGTTTAGGTACCAAGATCCATGTTTGAAGATAATAACCAGAAACGTCCTCTCTACATTCCCTACGCCGGTCCCGCCCTGCTGGAGACCCCTTTGCTCAACAAGGGCAGCGCCTTCACCAGCGAAGAGCGCAGTAACTTCAACCTCGAAGGTCTGTTGCCCCAGAATATCGAGACCATCGAAGAGCAGGCCGAGCGCGCCTATCGCCAGTTCATGGCGTTTGGCAACGACATGGACAAGCACATCTACCTGCGCAACATCCAGGATACCAACGAGACACTGTTCTACCGTCTGCTGCACAACCACCTGACCGAGATGCTGCCCATCATCTACACCCCGACCGTCGGTAAGGCGTGCGAGGAGTTCTCCAACATCTATCGCCGCGCCCGTGGCCTGTTTATCTCCTATCCGGACAAGGACAGGATCGATGACATGCTGCAAAACGCCACCAAGCAGAACGTCAAGGTGATCGTGGTGACCGATGGCGAGCGGATCCTGGGTCTGGGTGATCAGGGGATCGGCGGCATGGGCATTCCCATCGGCAAGCTTTCCCTCTACACCGCCTGTGGTGGCATTTCGCCCGCTTACTGCCTGCCGGTAGTGCTGGATGTCGGCACCAACAACCAGCAACTGCTGAATGACCCCTTCTATATGGGGTGGCGCCATCCGCGTATCTCGGGGGATGAGTACGCCGAGTTTGTCGATGCCTTCATTCAGGCGGTCAAGCGCCGCTGGCCCGACATCCTGCTGCAGTTCGAGGATTTCGCCCAGAACAACGCCATGCCACTGCTCAACCGCTACAAGAACGAGCTCTGCTGCTTCAACGACGATATTCAGGGTACTGCTGCCGTGACACTGGGCAGCCTCATCGCCGCATGCAAGGCTTCCGGCGCCAAGCTCTCCGAGAAGCGGGTTGCCTTCCTCGGTGCGGGCAGCGCCGGTTGCGGTATCGCCGAGCAGATCGTGGCACAGATGAAGGCCGAGGGGCTGACCGATGCCCAGGCCCGCAGCCGTGTCTTTATGGTGGACCGCTTTGGTCTTATCACCGACAAGATCCCCAACCAGCTCGACTTCCAGCGCCGTCTCTCCCAACCGGTGGAGCGCATCGCCGACTGGCCGGTGGGTGACAACATCTCCCTGCTGGAGGTGATGGAGCACGGTCGCCCGGACATCCTGATCGGGGTATCCGGTCAGCCGGGGCTGTTCACCGAAGAGGTGGTCAAGACCATGCACAAGCACTGTACCCGTCCCATCATCTTCCCGCTCTCCAACCCCACCTCCCGGGTCGAGGCGACGCCGGCTGACCTCATCCGCTGGACCGACGGTCAGGCGCTGGTGGCCACCGGCAGTCCGTTTGCACCGGTGGAGCACAAGGGCAAGCGCTACGTCATCGCCCAGTGCAACAACTCCTTCATCTTCCCGGGGATCGGTTTGGGTGTTATCGCCTCCGGCGCCACCCGGGTGACCGACGCCATGCTGATGTCGGCCAGTCGCGCGCTGGCGGAGTGTTCACCGCTGGTGAAAGGGGAGGAGGGCTCCCTGCTGCCGGATCTGGCGGATATCCATCAGGTCTCCCGCTACATCGCCAAGATGGTGGCCAAGACCGCCATGCTGCAGGGCAAGGCGGTGCAGACCCCGGACGAGGTGATCGATCAGGCCATCGACGCCAACTTCTGGCATCCGGAATATCGCCGCTACCGCCGCACCTCGTTCTGATTTCTGCGGGAAGTGGCAAAGCAAAAGGGATGCCTCGGCATCCCTTTTTACTGCACGTCTGACATGGTTATCGCCTCAAGATGAACTACTCGCTGCCGCCCTGTACGCCGGTGACACGCACCTCTACCCGGCGATCCGGCCCAAGGCAGTCGATGAGCGCCGCCTTAGCCTTGATGGCATCACACTGGTTGCCGGTGACCGGATTACTCGCGCCATTGCCCTGGATGCTCACCTTGTCGGCAGGCAATCCCTTGCTGATCAGAAAGTCGGCAACGGTTTGCGCCCGAGCTTCTGACAACCGCTGATTGTTGGCATCCGAACCGATACGGTCGGTATAACCCATCACGACTGCACTGCCATCCTTGGGCTGCACGTCGACGATCTGCTGGTAGAGATCGTCCAGCGCACTCATCCCCTCCTGTTTGAGGTCCGCTTTGCCAAAGGCGAACAGCACATCGGAACTGAGGTTAAAGGTCTGATCCACCACCTCCGGTTCGGCCGGTGGCGGGGGAACCACGACCGGGGCGGGCGTGGGGGCTGCTTCTTTGGGTTGGCTGCGGTTCGGGTGGATCACCAGCTCCAGCGTGGCGGTGCTGATGTCGCTGACCCAGCGCTGGGTGCCGCTGTTGGCTTTGCCGTTATCCGGATCATCGCCAACGCGCACTATGTAACGGTAGCGTGCCTGCAGATCGACCCAGTCATGGAGCCGGGCCGTCACTCCCAGACCCGCCAGCGGCGCCAGGTTGTCGTCCCCGCCATTGACCGACTCGACGTGATAGATATAGCCACCGCCCTCGGCAAAGAGCGAGAACATCTCGCTGAGCGGCAGGCGGCCAATGACTGACAGCGTGGCTCCCTTGCTGTTGAAGTCATGGCCGCTGATATCCCAGTCACCGGTGGAGAGATAGCCAATCTCGGCCCCCAGGTTTTCCGTGAAGTTGTAGCCGCCAAACAGGGAGAGCGCAGTCGCATCCTTGCCGACATCCTGACTGAAATCATTCAGATTGTGGGCAATGGCCCAGCCACCGCCAACCCCGGCATACCAGTCGTGAACCGGTTCCGCTTGTGCGCCTGTGCTCGCCAATGCCAGTGCAATCCACACAGGTTTTACTCTTATGTTCATCGCGTATCCTCGTCGATGTTTGGTGTAGTGGGGTTGCCTGCTGGTCAAACCCCACACTTATGTATAGGTGACGGGCTGTTTTTAACCACCAAAGAGGTATGGGGGGCGACACGCCGTGAACCATGGCGCGAGACGGGAAGAGGAAGGGGGCAATAGAGGGTTACAAGGTGGGTGAAATAAGCGGCAAGAAAAAGGAGGCCAGGTGGCCTCCTTGTTATGTCGGATGTGTCCTGGTATTGGTTGCCAGATAGTGAGCGTGTCAGCATCGGGGTCAAGTCCCCGCCGTTTTCTTCATTTAGCGCACAAAACATCACCCTGTTGAATGGGGTTTCAATAAACCGGTCAGAAAAACGATTGGCGTTCGTCACAATAATGCGTAAAATCGCATACTCGATGCTTGTAGCAACGAATCCTGCCTAAAAAGCCAGTTTCATGCCCTTCCCAAGCAGTAAAAGGTAACAGGTGACGCATTTGTGTTCATTTCGTGCCTTGAAAAAGTCTTGTGATAACTGAAAAGTGATAAATATCCCCATCAGTTATCAAATAATTAAGGACATCCATGTTTTCCTTAGTCAAGCAAAGTGTCGCCGGGCTGCAAATCCTGTTTGTCGCCTTCGGTGCCATGGTTCTGGTGCCTCTGCTCACCGGGTTGAACCCCTCCATGGCCCTGCTTGGTGCCGGTGTGGGCACCCTGTTGTTCCAGCTCTGCACCCGCCGCCAGGTTCCGATTTTCCTCGGTTCCAGCTTTGCCTTCATCGCCCCCATCATCTACGCCACCCAGACCTGGGGATTGCCATCCACCATGTTTGGCCTGTTTGCCGCCGGTTTCATGTATTTCATTCTGGCTGCGTTGATCCGGGCAAAAGGGATGGGGTTTGTGCACAAATTGCTGCCCCCGGTGGTGATTGGCCCGGTGATCATGGTGATCGGTCTTTCTGTGGCGCAGGTTGCCTGCAACATGGCGATGGGCCGTGCCGGTAGTGAGCAGGTAGTACCTGCGGGGACTGCGCTGACGCTGGCCGGTATCTCGCTGGCGGTCACCCTGATTGCAGCTGTGTTCTGCAAGGGGTGGATCAAGCTGATCCCCATCCTGTGCGGCGTGATTGCCGGTTATGTCTCGGCGGTCTTCATGGGCCAGGTGAGTTTCGATGGCATGGTGAACGCCCCCTGGTTGGCGCTGCCCCACTTCGAAACCCCGGAGATCAACTGGGCTGCTGCGTTGTTCATGTTGCCGGTAGCCATCGCCCCCTGTATCGAGCATATCGGTGGCGTGTTGGCGATTGGTGGCGTGACTGGCAAGGATTACACCAAGGATCCGGGTTTGCACCGTACGCTGGCCGGTGACGGCATCGGCGTCTGCTTCGCCGGTTTCATCGGTGGCCCACCCGTGACCACCTACGCCGAAGTGACCGGTGCCGTGATGATCACTCGCAACTTCAATCCGGTCACCATGACCTGGGCAGCCGTGTTTGCCATCATTCTGGCCTTCTTCGGCAAGTTCAATGCGCTGCTTACCTCCATCCCGATGCCGGTGATGGGCGGTATCATGCTGCTGCTGTTTGGATCCATCGCTGCCATCGGTCTCAAGACGCTGGTGGAATCCAAGGTGGATCTGGGGCTGTCACGCAATATCGCCATCGTCGCCGTGACTCTGACCGTCGGTGTCGGTGCGCTGGAGATGAAGATTGGCGACTTCGCGCTGGCCGGTGTTGGCCTGGCTTCTGTTGCCGCCATCCTGCTCAACCTGATCCTGCCTGCGCACTCCGAAGAGGGTGTGATGGACGCGGCCAAGGATTGAGTTTCACCAGACGTTCATTGTTGATTTGGAGAAGGCCACCTCGCGGTGGCCTTCTCATTTTCGGGTATCTAGCGCCACTTTGTGGCTCGACGGAGCTCATCTGGAATCTAATTTGGAAGCAGATGAGGGGGTTAGCATTCTCATTTGACGTATCTCTTTTCGTGACCTTAGCTAAAGGACAGGTTTGGCTCTGAGGTCTTCTCGAGCAGTATGGGAAAATGGATGTTGGCGTTTTATATCATTTCTCTCCCAGACCCCTGTCATAAAACGATGCGCTTCTTCTTTGCCACGGCGCTGTTGTATGGCAGAGGCTTATCCGCCCCACTCCGCACACCCCTTATGCTGCCCTGGCATGTTTCCACCTCGATTTGGTGTGAGCCTCCCTCGCCGGTTGCGTTTCGTTACGCACAGGCAAAATCCGGATCTGTTTGCTGCTGCACATGGGTGGGCGGCGAGCCGTGAAAGCCGGCATGACCCCAGCGGGTCAAACGTGCACCGCCATCGGTAACGGCGGATGTTCAGGGATGAATGGCAAGCAAAGCGAGGTTGCAATGAACTATCAACTGCTGTGGAAAAGTGCAATTTTTTCAGTCTCTTCCATGATGGCGATAAGCGCTGTTCAGGCTGCGCCACTGAATGTGATGACCGAGGATTACCCGCCATTCAACATGCAGGGAGAGGGGGGCAAGATTGTCGGGCTGTCGACCGAGGTGGTCGAAGAGCTGTTCAAGCGTGCTGGGGTCGAATACAAACTGACCCTGATGCCCTGGAAACGGGCGTACGAAGATACCCTCGGTACTCCCAATACCGCCCTCTACTCCACGACCCGCACTCCGGAACGGGAAGCACTGTTCAAGTGGGTAGGGCCGCTGGTCAATAACAACTGGGTGTTTTTCTCCAGTTCGACCGCCAATATCACGGTCAAGTCGCTGGAAGATGCCAAGCAGTATTCGGTGGGTGGCTATAACGGTGATGCGGCCGCCGAATATCTCAAGGCCCAGGGATTTGCCAAGTTGCAGCTTGCGGCCAACGATACCGCCAACGTGAAGAAACTGGAGGCCGGCCGCATCGATCTTTGGGCAACCGGCCAGTATCTGGCGCCCTATCTGGCCAGCAAGGAGAAGGTGGCCTCACCCAAGCCGGTCTTCGTGTTCAAGGAAACCCAGATGAGCTTGGCGTTTAACAAGGATACGCCCGATGAGCTCATCACCAAGCTCAACGAGATCCTCGCTGCCATGAAGGCGGATGGCACCATCGACAAGATCAATGCCAAGTACCAGTAACAGTACCAATAGCAAGTGCCGCTCAATGGCACTGCGCCGGCTGCCGTAAAACCGGGAGGAAACCATGGATTGGAAAAGTCTGACGTTCAGGATTGCCGTGTTGACCTCCTTGTCGGTGAGTCTGCTACTGGTGTTGTTTGGCGCTTACAACTACAACGCGGTCAGGGCGGAGAGCTACAGCAAACAGAGTGCGCTGGTCGAACAGGCCATCGGCCGGCTGCAGCTCTCCCTGCCCGGCCCGCTGTGGAATTATGAATCGGCCTTCATCGAGGCATCGCTCAAGTCCGAGCTGGCGGCCGATATCCTGAGTGCTTTGCTGGTGGTCAACAAGGACAAGCTGGTTGCCGGGTTTGCCCGTGACACGGCGGGGAGCATTGCCCCCGTGACAGCCATGCCTGCCGATACCGCTGCCTATGGGGGATATGATCTGGTCTATGACGACAGCGGCCAGAAAAACACCGTGGCTCGATTGCTGGTGCAAACCAGTGATGCCGCCATTCAGGCCCAACTGCGCCAGCAGTTGATCACCACCGTCTGGCAGATCCTGGTGCTCGATCTCTGCATCATCGCCCTGTTGATGGTGCTGATTCATCGCAATGTGCTCAGGCCGCTTCACCAGATGAATCAGGCGGTGTTCGATCTGGCCAAAGGAGAGGGGGATCTGACCCGGCGTCTGAAGATCAGCCGTCAGGATGAGATGGGCGCGCTGGCCACCAACATCAACCACTTTATTGCCAAGTTGCAGGAGATGGTGGCGGAGATCAACGAGCTCTCTGCCGGTGTGTTGCAAACCGCCGAACTCTGTGACTCCCTCTCGGCAGATACCCGGGTAGGCAGTGACGCCCAGCAATCCGAGTTGGATCAAGTCGCCACCGCCATCACCGAAATGAGTCAGGCTGTGCAGGAAGTGGCTGGCAATGCGGTGAAAACCTCTGGCGCCACCGATGAGGCCAACCTCTATGTGGAGCAGGGTTACAATCTGGCGGGCCATGCCAATGAGGCCATCCATCAACTGGTGGGGGAGGTGGAGCGGGTCGCCACCCTGATGCGCACCCTTTCGACCGAAAGCAGCAGCATTGGCACCATCATCGAGGTGATCAACGGAATTGCCGAGCAGACCAATTTGCTTGCCCTCAACGCGGCCATCGAGGCGGCGCGGGCGGGTGATCAGGGACGCGGTTTTGCGGTGGTGGCGGATGAGGTACGCACCTTGTCGGGCCGTACTCGCCAGTCGACGGAGGAGATAAGCGCCAGTATCAAGCGGTTGCAGCAAGCGACCCAGAATGTCGGTGCCGGCATGCAACAGAGTCAGGAGAAGGCATCCCGCGCCGGCATCGAGGCGGCAGATGTGCAGACATCGGTGGAGAAGATTAAAAATCAGGTCAGCCTGATCCGCGAGATGAACATGTATATCGCCCAGGCATCGGAAGAACAACACTCGGTGGCAGAGGCGGTCAGCCACAGCGTCAACCGGATTGCGACGCTCAACAGCGAGAGTGCGGCCAGAGTGGCAAAGGTTGCCGAGGCCAGCAGCGATCTGCGGCAGCTGTCGGCCCAACTCGACACCCTCCTCAAGCAGTTTCGGGTCTAGTCAGTTCACTTCGCCCCGTTGGATCATCCTGCGGGGCAGGCCAGTTCCCATTATTTTGAGGCGCTGCGAGATGTCGTGAGGGGCAAGGGGCCTTGTCCTGCAGCGCTTTTCGTCATGCCCATGTCACTGTTCAGCTGAGATTGGCGTGACCGCGATACGCGAAACTCGCAGCATCATGCTCTGCCCGATACGCAGTTCGACAGCGCTGGACGCATATTTTCATTTTCCCCGCTCATGCCTGCTTGCATCTATTGTGCCGCTGATCTCGACCCTTTAGAATTTCGTTTAATTACAGCGAGTCCTGAGCCGCCATCTGGCTTTATCAGGTGTGGAATCCCATCTTCTTCATGATGAATGCAAATAACAGGTGGTTGGTATGACGGGTGTTGCGCCAGGCAATAACATATCAGCCTATCACTTCGGTGATTATGTCTTTGATGTCAAAAGGCGAGAGTTGATCTTCTGTGCCGACAAGGACAACTTGCAAAGCGCCCGGGTGGTGCGCTTGTCATCGGCAGAGAGCCTCATTTTCAGCTATCTGCTCGATCACCATGACGAGGTGTGCGACAAGGATCTGTTGCTCGATATCGGCTGGTTGGGTCGCCCCATCAGCCCCAACTCCCTGAACGTGGCCATCGCCAATATTCGCCGCCACTTCGCCTCATCCCCCCAGACGCTGGATATCAGAAGTACCCCGAAAAAAGGGTACTCCCTGCATCTTAACTGCAAGATGAAGAGCTATTACGGCAAGGCACTGCCAGCAGAGAGTGAGCCCTTGCCCGAGCCGATGAGCGTGCCCACGCCTGCAGCGGCTGCGCAGCCACCGTCGACATCACCAAGCTCCGACCACGAGGTCATCAAAGAGCCTGCAGCTCCCCGTTCTTTTGGTGAGCGCGCCAAAATTGCCTTTCTCAGCGGTATCGGGCGGCCAATGCTGGCAAGGGGCCTGATGTACGTCAATCTGCTACTGGTTGTGCTGGTGGCGTTTGTCGCCAGCTATCTCCATTTCGAGTGGCTCCATGTGCACTGCACCGACTCGCCGACCGGCGTTGTTTGCCAGATGGAGGCACGGAGCGACGTGCCACAAGTCAAACCAGCATCGCTGGTGCTTGTCTCCGGCCACCAGGTTCGCGTGCTTTCCTATAAAGAGCTCGAAAAAACGCTGTAAGGGATCTCTGATGAAACGAACGCTGAAAAATACCTTGCTGCTGTTGCCACTGCTTGTCGTGCTGCTGTTTGTGGTCGGGATGTTTATCAACAGTCTGGGCTGCCATTACGACCTGAAAATGTCGGCCAATGGAGTCAACTATCACGGGGTGTGCCGCTGGGGCAAAATCACCGTGATCGAAGAGGAGGAGGCGACCAGGGAGAAGTGGCGAGTGACCGGTTTTCAACTTACTTTCTTCAACCAGCTTGTTTACCTCATCGACAGTCGCACCCAACTGCACGAATCGGGTAACGATGACTCCTACCTCAATGAGTACAACCTGATCCAGTCGCAATATGCGCTGGTCAACTATGCCTGGGTGCCACTGACAGAAAACAAGGTGGCGATCTTCCAGCGCGATCCGGTGCATGAGGTCGTGATTGCCCAGCGAGATGGCTGGTTCGATCTCTACCGCTGGTTCTTCCCCCCGGCACCGCTGGTACCTGTTCAGCCGCAAAACGCAGGTGCCGGGCGTCCCGCTAGCTTCTAAGCAACTTGCACCAGGGGCCGGTGAGGCCTGTCTCATCACTCTTTTGCCAGCCCAGCCGATGGTAGAAGGCTACTGCCGCCGTGTTGCGGGTCGCAACCTTGAGCGAGCCGTGCGGCGAATCAGCGAGGCCCCGCTCCAGCAGGGCGCGCCCTATCCCCTGACCGTGCCAGTCGCTTGACACATAGAGGTGATGGATGAAGTGATCGGGTTGCCAGATGGCGATAAAGCCGCAAATATTGCCCCCCTGTTCGGCCACCCACACCTGTTCACCTTTGGTCTGCACTTCGAAATCCTCGAGTTGGAAACGGGCGGGATCGACCCAGTGAAAAGTGTGGCGGCGACTCTTTAAAAACAGCCGGGCCAGTTGGGGAATATCGTGTTCTTCCATGAGCCGGATCATGATGCCCTCCCGGATCAAGCCAATGTTCATTGAGGCAGCTGCACAGCGGCAGGTTAATCGATGCAAATGACAAGGGTGTGATTAAGCACTGTCCATTGTATTTGCCATGGGGCTATACTGCCGGAGTCCCTTGTATGGATGGCTTGAGGATCGCTGATTTATGGACAATAAACTGATTGAAGGCAACATTTTTGTTCCGGCGCACATAGACGATGTCTGGCACGCCTGGACTACCGAAAGCGGTCTGCGCAGTTTTCTGGCTCCCGAATGTTTGATGGTGGCCGAACCGAATGGTCCTTTCGAGATCTACTTCAGGCCTGATGCCCCGCTGGGTGAACGTGGCAGCGAAGGGTGCCGGGTCATGGCCGTCATGCCCTATGACTTGCTCAGTTTCAGCTGGAATTTCCCGCCCAGCCTGCCCCATATCCGCCAGCAAAAGACCCAGGTTTGCTTGCGATTCCTGCCGGAAGGGCAGGGCACTCGCCTCTACTTCCTCCAGAGCGGTTGGGCCAATGATCCGGATTGGGATCAGGGTTATGCCTA
This sequence comes from Aeromonas sp. s8, assembly GCF_040907785.1. Lineage (NCBI taxonomy): Bacteria > Pseudomonadati > Pseudomonadota > Gammaproteobacteria > Aeromonadales > Aeromonadaceae > Aeromonas > Aeromonas sp. s8. Next base: position 106,708 of record NZ_JBFOCL010000040.1, on the reverse strand, counting down.
TTTTCGGGAAGAGTGGCTGGAGACCAGCCTGCCACGGTTGCAGTACCGTTTTACCCACGGTCCCATCGACTGGAACAATCCGCCAGACAAGGCGCAGTTGAAGGCGCTGGCCCAGTAATCCCGGATATCAGACATAAAAAAAACCGGCCAAAAGGCCGGTTGAAACAGTTCAGGCTTGTCAGGTGACAAACGTATCCAGCGGATGAGAGTCGCTTTCCACTCCTTGTGAAGCACAACACTCTTGGTTACGTGCGGCCACTTTATGCCATTCACACTGAATCGAGGCTGAACCATGGATGATCCCGCCTCGTTCCCCTCTTCAATCAGATTGTGATCCCCATCGACTGGCGCAAGTAAGCGCCTGCACCGAGCAGCCCCGGCCCTTCATGGGTGATCAGAAACACCGGGATCTCCTTGAGGTAGGACTTGAAGCGCCCCTTGTCTTCAAAGGCGACCCGGAAACCGGAACCGGTAAAGAACTCCTGGAAGCGCGGCACTATGCCACCTGCTATATAGACGCCGCCAAAGGTGCCCATATTGAGGGCCAGATTGCCGGCAAAGCGGCCCATCAGTACGCAGAACAGGCTCAGGGTGCGACGGCAATCGAGGCACTCCCCGGCCAGTGCGCGCTCGGTAATGTCTTTGGGGGCAAACGGTTCGGGCTCACGGCCATCGGATTTCACCAGCCCGCGATAGAGATTGACCAGACCCGGGCCGGAGAGGAACCGCTCTGCCGAGACATGGCCCAATTCGCCTCGCATTACTTGCAGCACCGCATCTTCCTCTTCGGTGTTGGCAGCAAAATCCACATGACCACCTTCACCCGGCAGGCTCAGCCACTGCTCACCCGCCTTGACCAGATGGGCGACCCCAAGGCCGGTGCCCGCACCATAGATGGCGATGGGCTTGCCAGCCACCGGCGCGGCGCCGCCCAGCTGGATGCGATCCGATTCAGCCAATACCGGCACCGCCATCGAGACCGCAGTAAAGTCGTTGATCACTTGCAGGCGTGCCAGCCCGAGATTGCTCTGCATCTCGCTGATGGAGAACTCCCAGCTGTGGTTGGTCATGGCAACCCAGTCACCGTTGATGGGGCAGGCGATGGCGATGCAGGCTTCAGCCACCTGTACCTTGTGTTCCTCCAGATAGAGGCGTACCACGGCTTCAAGGCTGGGATGGGCCAGACCTGAGTAGGTCTTTGCCTGAGAGATAGTTCCGGTGGCCAGCTCACACAGGGCCAGACGCGCATTGGTGCCGCCGACATCGCCGACCAGCGCATGGGTATGCTGCATAACAACTCCTTCGTTACAGGATGGGGACGACTCTGGTGTCCCGAGATTATTGTTGGATTATGACGGCCCATTCTATCCGAGCTCAGGCTTGCTCACCCGCCGGATCGATACAAACGTGCGCCTGCTCACAGTGTTGTTGCTTTGCAACATTTGTAAGCGCTTTCATGGCTAGGTGACGTTTTGTAACGAAAAGTACGAAATAATTAGAGATGAGTCATACTTTGTATGGCAGGCGTTAGTTGCCATAACCGCTTGTCTTGTATAGTCCTTAGCTTGAATGGAAACTTGCTTAGCCGTAGATTGAGTGCAAAGACACTGAAGCTAAATTACAAAAACGCCTGGTGGTGATGATGAATACCCTTGATAAAATTACGAACAACTTGGAAAGTTTCAGTAAATCAGAACGCAAGGTTGCCGAGGTGATCCTGGCGTCTCCCCAGACCGCCATCCACTCCAGCATCGCCGCTCTGGCCAAGATGGCCGACGTCAGTGAACCGACCGTCAACCGCTTTTGCCGCCGTCTCGATACCAAGGGCTTTCCTGATTTCAAACTCCATCTGGCCCAGAGCTTGGCCAATGGCACCCCTTACGTAAATCGTCATGTGGAAGCGGAAGATGGGCCCGATACCTACACCGCCAAGATTTTCGAATCCACCATGGCCTGTCTGGATGCCGCCAAAAACAGCCTGGATATCTCCGCTATCAACCGCTGCGTCGATATCCTGACCCAGTCCAAGAAGATCAGCTTCTTCGGCCTTGGCGCCTCCTCCGCCGTTGCCCGCGATGCCCAGAACAAATTCTTTCGCTTCAACATTCCGGTAGTGAGCTTTGACGATATCGTCATGATGCGCATGAGCTGCATCAACAGCAGCGAAGGGGATGTAGTGGTGCTGATCTCCCACACCGGTCGCACCAAGGCGCTGGTCGAAATCGCCGCGCTGGCTCGCGAGAACGACGCCACCGTGATCGGCATGACCGCCAAGGACTCCCCGCTGGCCCGCGAGTGCAATCTGGTGCTCTCCATGGATGTGCCGGAAGATACCGATGTCTATATGCCGATGGCATCCCGCATCGCCCAGCTGGCGCTGGTGGATGTGCTGGCGACCGGTTTTACCCTGCGCCGGGGGATGAAATTTCGTGAAAATCTGAAGAAAGTAAAAGAGGGATTGCGCGAATCCCGCTTCGAAACCCCGCACTCTTCCTGAACCGTCGGGGGCTCCGGCCCCCGACTGTCTATGCCACCCACCTTGGTGTAGTATTGTAATTTAATAACAAAAACCACCCAGATGGTTTGCAAACGGGTGCATCGAGCCATGGGCTTGATGGGGCAGAATCTCAAGTCATATCAACTTCATATTGGAGTCTTTCATGCCTAGACGTACAAAGATTGTAACCACACTCGGTCCGGCTACTGACCGCGAAGGGATCCTCGAAGGGATCATCCGCGCCGGGGCCGACATGGTGCGGATGAACTTCTCTCACGGCACTGCTGAAGACCATATCCTGCGCGCCAATCAGGTGCGTGACATTGCTGCCAAGCTCGGTCGTCACGTCGCCATCATGGGTGATCTGCAAGGCCCGAAAATCCGTGTTTCCACTTTCAAGGATGGCAAAATCTATCTGGCCATCGGTGACAAGTTCATTCTCGACGCGGCACTCGGCAAGGGTGAAGGTTGTCAGGAGCAGGTCGGTATCGACTACAAGAGCCTGCCAGACGATGTGGTGCAGGGCGACATCCTGCTGCTGGACGATGGTCGTGTGCAGCTGAAGGTCGAGCAGGTTGAAGGCACCCGCATTCACACCACGGTGACCGTGGCCGGGCCGCTCTCCAACAACAAGGGCATCAACAAGAAAGGGGGCGGTCTCTCCGCTCCGGCCCTGACCGAGAAAGACAAGGAAGACATCAAGACCGCTGCCCGCATGAATGTGGACTATCTGGCTGTCTCCTTCCCGCGCTGTGGCGATGATCTGCGTTACGCCCGCGAGCTGGCCCGCGAAGCCGGTTCCAATGCCAAGATCGTGGCCAAGGTTGAGCGTGCCGAAACCGTCGCCACCGATGAGGCGATGGAAGACATCATCCTCGGTTCCGATGCTGTGATGGTCGCCCGTGGCGATCTGGGTGTCGAGATCGGTGACCCCGAGCTGGTTGGCGTACAGAAGAAGTTGATCCGCCACTCCCGTCGCCTGAACCGCGTGGTGATCACCGCTACCCAGATGATGGAGTCGATGATCAATGCGCCACTGCCGACTCGTGCAGAGGTCATGGACGTGGCCAACGCCGTGCTGGATGGTACAGATGCGGTGATGCTCTCAGCCGAGACCGCCGCAGGGCAATTCCCCATCGAGACCGTGACCTCCATGGCGAGCGTCTGTGTCGGTGCCGAGAAGCACCCGAGCCTGAACGTCTCCAACCACCGCATGAGCTACACCTTCACCTCGGTAGAAGAGGCGGTGGCCATGTCCACCATGTATGCGGCCAACCACCTGGAAGGGGTCAAGGCGATCGTGGCACTGACCGAGTCCGGCACCACGCCGCTGCTGATGTCCCGTATCAGCTCCGGTCTGCCGATCTTCGCCATGTCTCCCCACAACAAGACCCTGGCTTGGACCAATCTCTACCGTGGCGTTACCCCAGTGATGTTTGACGGTGACGAGACCAAACCGGTCTACGAAGTGTGCCGCGATGCGCTGGCCGTGCTCAAGGAGAAGGGGCTGCTGCAGAGCGGCGACATGGTGCTGCTGACTCACGGTGACAAGATGGAAACCGTGGGTAGTACCAACACCTGCAAGGTGATGATGGTCGAATAAGCCCGTCCGGTTTTACTGTGCTTAACAAGGCTGCTCCTCTTTGATGAGCAGCCTTTTTGTTAACCGCTGTTAGGCTGTAGCGGGATAAACAGGACTCAATGATTGCTTAACTGGATTCCCCTTCCGATAATGCGGGAGTGATTTTCAGCGGGTAGCCTGTTGTAGGTGATCGTCCCAGGTAACCCAGACACTCGACAATACGGGAGTGAAAAAATGAACAAGCGTAACTGGTTGCTGGCCTTGTCACTGAGTCTGGCCTTCTCACCCTGTTATGCCGACTGGGCCAAGCTCAAGGCCGCAGCGTCCGATCTGGGAGCGGCAGTGAGCGAGACCAGCAAGGAGGTGTGGCAGGATGTCAGCGATTTTTCCAAAAAGAGCTGGGCTTCCATCTCGGCCTGGGGGGAGGATGCCTTCAATACCGCCGGGGTCTGGACCGACAAGAGCATCGCGACCGGCAAGGAGTGGCTGAAGGCGGCCGACAAGGAGCTCAACGAGATGCTCAACCCCAAGACGGCGAAAGAGGCGAGGATCGCGCTCAATACCATGGCCGACACTGCGCTGATCCGGTTGTTCAACGAGCAGCCATCAGCCAAGTTATTGTTTGACAAGGCTTATGGCTATGCAGTGTTCGATTCGCGCAAGTTCTCCCTGATGCTGCATACCAATCAGGGGGCCGGGGTGGCGGTCAATCGCAAAACCGGCAAGCACACCTATATGAAGATGTTTGGTGCGGGTCTGGCGGCCGGGATTGGTGGCAAGTTCTATCAGCAGGTGATCCTGTTTGAAGACAAGGCCAGATTCGATGCTTTCGTGACCCAGGGGTGGGAGGCTACTTCCGAAGTGGGCGTGGTGGCTGGCAAGGAGAGCGCCGAGTTGACCGCCAAATATAATGGCGGCATGGCCATCTACCAGATTGGCGAGAAGGGTTTGCTGCTCGATGCCAATATCTCCGGCTCCAAGTACTGGATTGACAAGGACTTGACTCAATAAGGTGACCCGCCTCTGCCGGTTACGTACCAAGGTTCCACTACCGGCAGTAGCGCTCGCTTTTTACACATCTTATCCTGCTGATGACCCCGCAATACCCCTTGCCTGGCATGAGTTTTATCTGATTGGCACTCTAATTGCTTGTTGCATGCCAGCGTCAATGATTTGTCTGGGGATGGAAAATGGAAATTAGTGCAAGCAGCCTGATGCAAGAGATGCAGGCGCTCAAGATCGAAGCAGGCGCAACGCCGCTGGCACAACCCGGTCGTCAGGTAACCTCCGACTTTGGTCTGCTGCTGCAACAGGCGCTTGGCAACGTCAACGAGCTGCAAGGGGCCGCCAATGATCTGCGCACCCGTTTCGATATGGGCGACAAGTCGGTGGATCTGGCCGAAGTGATGATCGCGGGCCAAAAATCCTCCATCGCCTTTGAAGCCACGGTACAGGTGCGCAACAAGATGGTCGATGCCTACAAGACCATCATGAACATGCCGGTATAAGCGACGCCAATAAACCATGACGACTGAACATCATGAACATGTCAGCAATAAGGACATAAATCGTGGCTACTGACCAAAACGGCGATCTGCTGATAAACGATGAGGGCACCGCCGCCCTCGATGAAAATGAGCAGAAGAGTTCGGCGCTGGGCTTCCTGTCCAACACCGATGTGCTGCGGCAAATCACCCTGATCTTGGGGCTTGCCATCTGTCTGGCCATTGCGGTGTTTATCCTGCTGTGGGGCAAGGAGCCGGACATGCGTCCCCTCGGCACCTACACCACCCAGGAGCTGGTGAAGACTCTCGACTTCCTCGATCAGCAGAAGATCCCCTACGAGGTGGATGGCAAGAGCGTGCTGGTCAACGCCGAAAGCTACCCCACTATCCAGCTGGCCCTGACCCGTGCCGGTCTTGCCAATGCTACCGATAGCAACATCGGTGGTGAAGATATCCTGCTCAAAGATTCCAGTTTCGGCGTCAGCCAGCGGATGGAGAGCGAACGTCTGAAGCTGAGCCGCGAGCGCCAGCTGGCGAGCGCCATCGAGCAGTTCCAGAATGTGGCCAAGGCCCAGGTGCTGCTGGCTATCCCGAAAGACAACGTGTTTGCCCGCAACGAACGCAAACCCAGTGCCACCGTGGTGCTCAACCTGAAAGGGGCGGCGCTGGGGCAGGGGGAGGTGGACTCCATCGTCGATATGGTTGCCTCTGCCGTGCACGGTCTCGAGCCGACCCGCGTCACCGTCACCGACCAGAATGGCCGTCTGCTCAACTCCGGCTCGCAAGACCCGATCTCGGCCCAGACTCGCAAAGAGTTTGCCATGCAGCAGAAGCAGGAGCTGGAGTACAAACAAAAAATTGACGCCATCCTGATCCCGGTGCTGGGGGCCGACAACTATACGGCGGAAGTGGATCTCTCCCTCGACTTCTCCCAGCAGGAGCAGACCCGCAAGACTTACAACCCGGATCTGCCTGCAGTGCGCTCCGAAATGACCATGGAAGAGAACAGCGCCAGCGGCAGCAACGGTGGTGTGCCTGGCGCCCTCTCCAACCAACCCCCTGCTGCCTCCAATATTCCCGAGGAGGCGACCGGTGGTGATGGTGCCAGCGCTGCCGCTTCGGGCCGTTCCCGCAAAGAGGCGACCCGCAACTTCGAACTGGATACCACCGTCAGCCATACCCGTCGCCAGATGGGAGGCATTCGCCGCATGACCGTCTCGGTTGCCGTGGATTACAAAGCGGTACCCGGTGCCGACGGGGCCGTGACTCGTGAGGCGCGCACCCAGGCAGAACTCGATACATTGCGTCGTTTGCTGAGTGGTGGCCTTGGCTTTGATGTGACCCGTGGTGATACCCTTGAGGTGGTCGCGATTCCGTTCAATCGCCCAGAGCTGGATACCGTGGCTGAAGTGCCGCTCTACGATCAGCCCTGGTTCTGGCGTGCGGTGCGGATTGCCGCCTCGGTACTGGTGATCATCGTCTTGATCGTCACCGTGGTTCGCCCCATGCTCAAGCGACTGCTCTACCCGGATGCCAAACCGGAAGGGGAAGTGGATTTCGACAACCACACCGTACTGGGTGGCGACGACGAGTTGAGCCTGCTGTCAGCACAAGTCGAGAACGATCAGGTATTTGGTGTACGCGATGGCCAGCTGAAACTGCCGGATCTGCACCGTGATGAAGACTTGCTCAAGGCGGTACGTGCGCTGGTGGCGAACGAGCCGGATCTGGCCGCTCAGGTCATTAAAGAATGGGTAACGAACAAAGATGCCTGAAGAAAAGAAGAGTCAAGTCACCGGCAATGACATCACCGACAGTCAGCGCCAGATCCTCGACCAGATGTCGGGGATGGAGATGGCTGCGGTGCTGATGCTGAGCCTCAATGAAGAGGATGCCGCCCAGATCTTCCGTCATCTCGAGCCCAAGCAGGTGCAGCGGCTCGGTATGTCGATGGCCTCCATGTCTGACTTCAGTCACGATCGGGTGGCGGCGGTGCACCGTCAATTCATCGACGATATCCAGAAGTACACCAACATCGGTATCGGCAGCGAAGACTTCGTGCGCAAGGCGTTGGTGGCGGCCCTTGGCGAGGACAAGGCGAGCAATCTGGTGGACCAGATCATTCTCGGTTCCGGCGCCCGTGGCCTCGATTCGCTCAAGTGGATGGATGCCCGTCAGGTGGCCAGCATCATCCAGAACGAACACCCGCAGATCCAGACTATCGTGCTCTCCTATCTGGAGCCGGAGCAATCCGCCGAGATCCTGAGCCAGTTCCCGGAGCAGGTGCGCCTCGATCTGGTGATGCGTATCGCCAACCTCGAAGAGGTACAACCGGCGGCATTGCAAGAGCTGAACGACATCATGGAGAAACAGTTCGCCGGTGCGGCCGGTGCCCAGGCAGCCAAGATGGGCGGCCTGAAGGCAGCCGCCAACATCATGAACTATCTGGATACCAATATCGAAGGCCAGCTGATGGACTCCATCCGCGAGTCGGACGAAGAGATGAGCCAGCAGATCCAGGATTTGATGTTCGTGTTCGAAAACCTCATCGATGTGGACGATCGCGGCATCCAGACCATGCTGCGGGAAGTGCCGGGGGATCTGCTGCAACGTGCCCTCAAGGGCTCCGACGATCAGATGCGCGAGAAGATCTTCAAGAACATGTCCAAACGGGCGGCCGAAATGCTGGCGGACGATCTGGAGGCCATGGGGCCGATCCGGGTCTCAGAAGTGGAAGCGGCCCAGAAAGAGATCCTCTCCATCGCCCGTCGTCTGGCGGATGCCGGCGAAATCATGCTGGGTGCCGGTGGCGGTGAGGAGTTCCTCTAAGCCATGGCCCATAAACAGAATTGCGATGACAAGCCCGCATCAGGCAGTGGTGAGGAGCCGCGCAAAGCATGAACAACAAACTGCGTGGTTATGTGCGCCCCGAGGGCGATGATGCCCGGGTTGAGACTTGGGGCTGGCCCGAGATGGAGGTCGAGGTAGAGGCGGGAGCGCCTACCAATGCTCTTGGCCTGGCCCCTGACTGGTATCAGCAGGAAGAGGAGGTGGTGGAGCCGGAGCCCGAACAGGAGCCGGCCCCCAGCATCACCGCCGAAGAGCTTGAAGCGATCCGTCAGGCCGCCTGGGAAGAGGGGATGGCCGAGGGGCGCGAGTCCGGTTATGCCAAGGGGATGGAAGAGGGCAAGCTGGAAGGATTGCAACAGGGCCACTCTGCCGGTCTCGAACAGGGGCGCGAGGAGGGGCTGGCCATGGGGCGCGAGCTGGTGGAGCAGGAGATCGCCCACTGGCAGGGGCTCGCCGCCCGCCTTGCCAATCCGCTTAACGAGCTGGATCAGGCGGTGGAGCAGCAGCTGGTCTCGCTGGTGATGCAACTGGCCCGCGCGCTTATTCGTCACGAAGCGGAGACCTCTCCTCGTATTTTGCTGGAGGCGCTCAAAGAGGGGCTGGCCTTGCTGCCCGCCGCCGAGCAGGGGGTGACTCTGATGTTGCATCCCGACGATATAGCGCGAATCGAACAGGCATTTGGCGCCGAAGAGTGCGCCAAGCGCCACTGGCGATTGCAGAGCGATCCCACCCTCTCCCCCGGCGATCTGCAACTGGCGACCGAGCTCTCCAGCATCGATTTGACCCTCTCCGCGCGCATCGATCAGTTGCTGCGCAACTTCTTGCGGGATAATGCGTCGCAGAAACCGGCTTCGCCGGACTCACGCCCATAACCGATGCTGGACGTTGCCGTCCGGCTGCACTTTTTAGCTCTCAGGAGGCCAGATGAGCGGCTCGCTATTGAACCGGTTGCAAGGGTACAAGGTACGCGACAGCGCCCCCAAACCGCCGGTCGCCGGCAAATTGACCCGGGTGGTGGGGCTGACCCTCGAAGCCATCGGCTGCCGTGCCGCCATCGGTGCCCTCTGCCGCATCGATACCCTTGATGGGACGCTGGAGGCTGAAGTGGTCGGTTTTTCTGGCGATCGCCTTTATCTGATGCCGAGCGAGCAGCTCAAGGGGGTGATCCCCGGTGCCCGGGTGGTGCCCATCACCGAAGAGCACGGCATTCCGGTTGGGATGAACCTGCTTGGTCGGGTCATCGATGGCATTGGTCAGCCACTCGATGGGCTCGGTCCCATTCTCTCCTCCCAGACCGTGCAGTTTGCCCAGCATCGCATCAATCCGCTCTCTCGCCGCCCGATCCATCAGCCGATGGACGTGGGGGTGCGTGCCATCAACGCCGTGCTGACGGTGGGTCAGGGCCAGCGGATGGGGCTGTTTGCCGGTTCCGGTGTCGGTAAATCCGTGCTGCTTGGCATGATGACCCGTGGCTCGGTGGCGGATGTGGTGGTGGTCGGCCTCATCGGTGAACGAGGCCGGGAAGTTAAAGAGTTTATCGAAGACATTCTGGGAGAGGAGGGCCGTGCTCGCTCCGTGGTGGTAGCGGCTCCCGCCGACGCCTCGCCGCTGATGCGGCTCAAGGGGTGTGAAACGGCGCTGGCCATTGCAGAATATTTCCGCGATCAGGGGCTTAATGTGCTGCTTTTGATGGACTCCCTCACCCGTTACGCTCAGGCCCAGCGGGAAATCGCGCTGGCGGTGGGCGAGCCGCCGGCGACCAAGGGTTATCCGCCCTCGGTATTTGCCAAATTACCGGCGCTGGTGGAGCGGGCGGGTAACGGCAGTGACGGCCAGGGCTCCATCACGGCATTCTTCACCGTACTGACCGAGGGGGATGACCTGCAAGATCCCATTGCCGATGCGGCGCGGGCGATCCTCGATGGCCACATAGTGCTGTCGCGCGAGCTGGCCGATGCGGGCCACTATCCGGCCATCGATATCGAGAAGTCCATCAGCCGGGTCATGCCCATGGTCACTTCGCCGGAACATATGGATTTGGCGCGCACCCTCAAGCAGTTCTACTCCCTCTATCAGCAGAACCGGGATCTCATCACCATCGGTGCCTATAGTCAGGGTTCCGATCCGCGCATTGACCGCGCCATCATTCAAAAACCTTATCTGGATCAGTTCTTGCAGCAGGGGATGCGCGAGGTCATTCACTACGATGATGGCCTGCAAGCCTTGCAGATGGTGGCGATGCCATTGATGCGCTGATGATGGTCGGTAACAGAGAGGTCGACGATGAGTAAAGGGTTGGTATTGTTGGCCGATCGGCTGGTGGAGGCGGAGCAGCAGTGTGCGCTGGCACTGGTGAAGGCGCAGCAGGATCTCAAGCTGTTCATGGATCAGCAAAATGCCCTCAACCAGTACCGCCAGATCTATCACCAGCAGTGGACCGATCGCGGCCTGCAGGGGATTTCACCCCAGCAAAACACCCAGTATCACTCCTTTATCAACAAGCTCGAACAGGCAGCGACCCAGCAGTACGAAGGGGTGTTGCAGGTGCGTCAGGCGCTAGAACAGCGCCGTGAAGAGTGGCTGGCAGCCCAGCAGCGGCGCAAGGCGGTAGAGCTGTTGCTGGAGAAGCAAGCGAGCCGCGAGCGGCAGAAAGCCCAGCGTCAGGAGCAGAAGATGCTGGATGAGTACGCCATGTTGCGACGATTTCATCAATCTGGCCTGTAACTTGCTTTGATATGGACATTGTCGGCGGCCATCTCTTTGGGGGCCACCAGAATTCAGGGATCCCATCATGATGCAGACACTGTTGACACAAACGCCTTCGGCTCCGGCCAACGGGTTGGACAAAACGCCTCTGAGCGGTTCCGTCGAGAGCAAAAGTATCGATGGGGGAACCGGTAGCGACAGCAAGGGTGATTTCGCCACCCTGATTGCCAAGGCCCGGAACAGCGAACAGGGCGCCGCCGAGGCCACTCAGGGCGGTAACCATGTTCGATCAGCCAAATCTTTGGCGACCGAAAGCGCCTCTCCCAAAGAGGAGACCAGCAAGGAGCAGGATCCTGACGCCGACAACAAGGTGGAGGAGGTCCCTGCCACCGACTTTCTGCTGCGCCTGCAAGACTCCCTCAAGCTCGATACCTCGCTAGTGACTCCCCAGCCGGCGGTGGCGGCCCAACAGAGCGCCACTGCGGTAGACGGCAATCCGTTGCCGCAAGAGGGTGAGCAGGAGGGGATTGCACTTGATGAAGGCAAGCAGACTCCTGCCGCTGCCAGAATTGCCAGCCAGCTTGCCGGTCAGACCGGGGCGCAGTCGCCGCTGGCGACGACCGCCAATTCGACTCTTGATCCCACGGTATCGTCCTCAGCGGCGCGAGTGGTGGCTAAGGGCGATGCCTCTGCTGCCGTTCTCTCATCTGAAGGTGAAGATGCCGCCACTACTGCAGATGGGCAGGCCGGGAATAAAGCCTCTGCCAAGGGCGAAACCCTCGGGGCAGATGGCAAGCACACCAAGCCCCTCACGGGGGCAGAGCGAATGGCCCAGCTGGCCAAGGTGTTGCCGGTCGATGAGTCGACAAGCACTGCCAAATCCGCTGAGTCTCTCGCTGCAAACGAGGCTGGCGACAGCAAATCCGATCTCGCCGCCAGCAATGCTTTGACTAACAAGGGGCAGGCGACGCAAGCCACAACTCAGGGGGCTGCGCTCAAGGCTTTCAGCGAGGGGCTTTCAGCTACCGTAGAGGGGCATGATGGTCATAAAAGTGCGGGCAATAGCAGGGCTAAGGGGAATCAGATTGACGAATTGCTTACCGTTAAACAGGAAGAGCGATTAACAGAGAAAAAGAAGGGCGACAGCAAATCCGACACCACCGCCAGCAATGCTGTGATTAACAAGGGGCAGGCGACGCAAGCCGCGACTCAGGGGGCCGTCCTCAAGGCCTTCAATGAGGGGCTCAAGCAGCCTGAGGCTGGCACAGCTACAGCCACGGCTGAGGGCAGTGGTGCAACTGGCAAGGGGGCAGAAAAGGGTGCCGCTGAGGGTAGCCAGCAGCCAGCCACCGCCGCTAATCAAGGTTCGGCGCCCGTGGCGACGGCGCAAAGTGCCGCAGCCCAGAGCAGCGTAACGACAAATGCGACGACTCCAACCGATAGTGCTGCCGCCCCCGTGATGGTGGCGCCGCAGCAGGTGTTGGCACAGGCTGAATCTCAGGGGCCGCAAGCGCCGTTGTCGACCATTTCAGCCGGCATCAAGCAGATGGAAGTGACCGGCACCGACGAGGTGCGCAAAGCGGTTTCGCTTGAGGTAAAACCGAAGGCCGGTGAGGCGGAGAAGAGCCTGGTTGCGACGACATCTAGCAGTGAGAGCAGCCCGAGCCAGACCGTTCAGCATGGCCAGAACAGCCAGACTCAGCCACAGGTAGCCGATAGCCGGGCGCCCGCCGCTGAGACGACGCTGCGCCGTGAGCCGCAGAATTTACCCCATTTGAAACTGGCCAGCCAGGAAGCGCCTGCCGAATTGCACCAGAAGGTCAATGTGATGCTGGCCGAAAAACTGCAACAGGCGGAAATTCAGCTCGACCCCCTCGGCCTTGGCAAGATGAAGATCCAGATCCAGATGGGGGCCGACAGCCAGGCCAACGTCCATTTTGTGGTACAACATGGACAGACCCGCGAGATGCTGGAGCAGGCGATGCCCCGGCTGCGTGACATGCTGGCAGGGCAGGGGATCCAGCTTGGTCAGACGCAGGTGCAGCAGCAGTCGCAACAACAGCAGCAACAGGGCCAGCCCACTTTTAACGGGCAGGGTCAGCAGGGGCAGAGTAGTGGTCAGCCGCGGTCCGGTAACGGGCTGGTTGAAGGGGAACTCACCACTTCCAACCCCAGTTTGCTGGTGGAATCGACAAACGGTTCCGGAATTGATTTCTATGCTTGATGCAATCCCGAGTAAGTTTATGATATCGAACAAGTTTGAGACTAGGGTGGACAAGGGATGGCTGACGATAACGAGTTGACGCTAAAAGACCCGGCTGCGGGCAAGAAAAAGAAGCTGATCATTATCATTGCCCTGGCGGTTATTTTGCTGGGCGGTGGTGGTGTTGGCGCCTTCCTGATGCTCTCCGGCTCCGATAAACCGCCTGCTGAAGCGGCGGAAGGTGCCGAGGCCACACCCAAGGAGGAAGCGCCTAAACCTTCCCTCTATGTCGGTATGCCACGCCCCTTTGTCTTCAACGTCGCAGGTGCCCAGCGAGATAGACTGGTGCAGATCAAGATCCAGCTGATGGTGCGCGGTACCGCCGACGAGACGCTGGCCAAACAGAATATCCCCCTGATTGAAGGCACCTTGCTGCGGGTATTCAGCGCAGCCAGTGCCGAACAGCTGATGACCTTTGAAGGCAAGGAGAAGCTGCGCAAGGATTCACTGGAAGAGTGCCGTCGGGTGCTCAAGGACCTGGTCTCTTCCCCCGTTATCGAACAAGTGCTGTTTACCGGCTTTGTAATGCAGTAGGTGAAGCGTGAGCGATCTGTTAAGTCAGGACGAAATTGATGCCCTCTTGCACGGTGTCGATGATGTCGAAGAGGAAGAGATAGGCGGCGCTGGAGACCCCGGCGTAGCCCAGTTTGACTTCTCCTCCCAAGACCGCATCGTCCGTGGTCGCATGCCGACGCTGGAGCTGGTGAATGAACGTTTCGCCCGCCATATGCGGATCAGCCTGTTCAACATGATGCGTCGTACCGCCGAGGTCTCCATCAACGGCGTGCAGATGCTCAAGTTTGGCGAGTATGTTCATACCCTGTTTGTGCCGACCAGTCTCAACATGGTGCGCTTCCGCCCGCTCAAGGGGACGGCGCTCATCACCATGGAGGCCCGACTGGTCTTCATCCTGGTAGAGAACTTCTTCGGTGGCGATGGCCGTTATCACGCCAAGATTGAAGGGCGCGAATTTACCCCGACCGAACGGCGCATTATCCAGATGCTGCTCAAACTGGTGTTTGAGGATTACAAGGATGCCTGGGCGCCGGTGATGGACGTGGGGTTCGAGTATCTCGACTCCGAAGTGAACCCGGCGATGGCCAACATCGTCAGCCCGACCGAGGTGATCGTGGTCAGCTCGTTCCACATCGAGCTCGATGGTGGCGGCGGCGACTTCCACGTGGCGATGCCCTACTCCATGCTGGAGCCGATCCGCGAGCTGTTGGACGCCGGTGTGCAGAGTGACAAGGGGGATACCGACGTACGCTGGAGCAAGGCGCTGCGTGACGAGATCATGGACGTCAAGGTGGAGCTGCGGGCCAAGCTGCTGGAGACCGAACTCACCCTGCGTGAACTGATGGAGCTGAGACCCGGTGATATCATTCCGGTCGATATGCCGGAAAATCTGCTGGTTTTTGTCGAGGACTTGCCCACTTTCCACGCCAAGATGGGCCGCACCAAGGATAATGTGGCGCTCAAGATCACCGACAAGCTCAAACGTCCGGAAGGGGTCAAGACGGAGATGCATCTGGTGACCCGGGGCGGGGTACGAATTGATGGCGAGGCCGAGCTGGAAGAGCTCGAGCGCAGTATCGAAGATCAACAGCGATAATTGACGGTTTATTACGGTAAACGGTCACGAAGTAGCATAAGGAAACAAGATGAGCGGAACTGAGGAAGAGGATCTGATGGCTGATGCCTGGGCTGCGGCTCTTGAGGAGCAGGTGACGGCGGAAGCCAAGCCAGCCCCGCTGGAAGAGTTGAAAGATGATGCCCCCATCAGTGCCGAGGAGCGTCGCAAGCTCGACACCATTCTCGATATTCCGGTCACTATCGCCATGGAGGTGGGCCGCAGCCAGATCAGCATCCGCAACCTGTTGCAGCTGAACCAGGGCTCGGTGGTGGAGCTGGATCGGGTTGCTGGCGAGCCGCTGGACGTATTGGTTAACGGCACCCTGATCGCTCACGGCGAGGTGGTGGTGGTGAACGACAAGTTCGGTATCCGCCTGACTGACGTCATCAGCCAGATTGAACGGATCAAGAAGCTTAAATGATGCGCCTCCTGTTGTTATTGATGCCTGTTCCGGCCTTTGCCGAGACAGGGGCATCTGCCAACGTGCCTAGCCTGAGCTCCTGGTTGCTCTCCAGTCTGATGGTGATTGGTCTCATTCTGGTGCTGGGCTTTCTGCTCAAGAAGAGCAAGCTGGCAACCGCCATGGGGGGCGGCCAGATGCGGGTCATCGCCTCGTTGCCGGTGGGTTACAAAGAGAAGCTGCTGGTGGTCAAGGTGGGCGAACAGCAACTGCTGGTCGGCGTAACACCGCAGCAGGTCAACTTTCTCTACCGGCTGGAGGAGCCGCTGGACGAAAACCAGCCGCAGGCGTTTTCCCAGCAGCTTGGCAAATTGATGGGCAAGCATGAAAAAAGCTAACGGCTTATGGCTGAAAACGGGGCTGCTGGTCAGCCTGCTGATACCACTGTTTTGCTCCTGGCCTACGCTGGCACAGGACGCCATGTCGGCGGTGACCGTCAAGACCATGGGGGATGGCTCTCAGGAGTACAGCCTGACCCTGCAAGTGCTGGCGCTGATGACCGCGCTCTCCTTCTTGCCGGCCATGGTGATCATGATGACCTCGTTTACCCGCATCATTGTGGTGTTGGGTATCTTGCGCCAGGCGATCGGTCTGCAACAGAGTCCCTCCAACCAGGTGTTGATCGGCATCGCCCTGTTTATGTCGTTCTTCATCATGTCGCCGGTGCTGGATCGCATCAATGATGAGGCGTTGCAGCCCTATCTGGCCGAGACCATTCAGGCAAAGGAGGCGCTGGAGCGGGCCGAGTTGCCCATCCACCAGTTCATGCTGGCCCAGACCCGGATCAAGGATCTCAATACCTTTATGGAGATCGCCAACGTGCAGGTGGAGAAACCTGCCGATGTGCCGCTACGAGTGTTGATCCCGGCGTTTGTCACCAGCGAGCTGAAAACCGCATTCCAGATTGGTTTTATGCTGTTCCTGCCGTTCCTGGTCATCGATCTGGTGGTCGCCAGTATCCTGATGGCGATGGGGATGATGATGCTCTCGCCGATGATCGTCTCGCTGCCCTTCAAGCTGATGCTGTTTGTGATGGTGGATGGCTGGAACCTCATTTTGGGGTCACTGGCCAACAGTTTCGGACTGGGTGCCGGTTAGCCGGTCGAGCGCAAGGAGCCCGAACATGAGTCCTGAAACCTTTGTCGACGTCTTTCGCGAGGCGCTCTGGTTGGTCAATATCATGGTCAGCGCCGTGATCCTGCCCAGCCTCGCAATCGGACTGGTGGTAGCCATCTTTCAGGCGGCCACCTCCATCAACGAACAGACCCTGAGCTTTCTGCCCCGTCTCATCGTGACACTGTTTGCGCTGGGGGCTGGCGCTCACTGGGGTCTGCAGAGTCTGATGGACTTCTTCATACTGATGGTCAATCAAATCCCCGAGGTGGTGGGATGACCTACACAACCGCTCTGATCATGGAGTGGTTGTCTTCCATCCTCTGGCCGCTGGCGCGGGTGAGCAGCCTGCTGATGGTGATGGCGGTGTTTGGCAGCCGCCTTGCTCCTGCGCGGGTACGGATGGGGCTGGCGCTTGCTATCACCTTTCTGATTGCCCCGCTGCTTCCGAAAATGCCCCCTATCGAGCTCTTCTCTGCCGGCAGTTTTCTGGTATTGGGCCAGCAGCTGCTGATCGGTATTGCACTCGGCCTGATGACCCAGTTTCTGATGGAGAGCTTCGTGATGGCCGGTCAGGTCATCGCCATGCAGACCAGCTTGGGTTTTGCCACCCTGGTGGACCCGATGAATGGCCAGTCGGCTCCCGTGGTGGGTCAGTTCTATCTGATGTTGGCGACCCTGGTGTTTCTGGCGCTGGATGGTCATCTGGTGATGCTGCGGCTGGTGATCCTCAGTTTTGAGACCTTGCCGGTGTCGGACGCCGGACTCACTTTACCGGCCATCCGTACCCTGATCGGTTTTCTCGGTGTGATGTATCAGGCCTCACTGGTGATGGCCCTTTCTGCCATCGTCGCCTTGCTCTTAATCAACTTCGCCTTTGGTGTCATGACCCGGGCTGCGCCGCAACTCAACATTTTCAGTATCGGTTTTGCGGTCAGCATGATGTCGGGTCTGCTGATCCTCTGGCTCACTATCGGCGGGTTCCTCGGCCACTTCGACATCATGTGGGAGCGGGTGCAGGAGGTCAGCTGCGAGCTGATCAACACCCAGTGCTTCGGGGGCGCTCATGGCTGATACCGACCAGGAACGTACCGAACAACCCACGGGCAAACGACTGCAACAGGCCCGTGAAAAAGGGCAGATTGCACGTTCAAAAGAGCTGGGGACCGCTAGCGTTCTGCTCTCGGCGGTATTTGGCCTGCTGATGCTCAAAGCCTCGCTGGCGACGGCCATGATCAAGGTTGTCACCATGGGCTTTACCCTGGACAGGGAGCAGGCTTTCGATCCCAATGCCATGATCGCTATGGTGCCGGCGCTGCTGGGGGAACTGGTGCTTCCGCTGGGACTCTTGTTTGCACTGGTGGCGATTGCCGCTTTTATCGGCAACACCCTGATGGGGGGGATGAACTTCTCCACCGAAGCCATGATGCCCAAGATGAGCAAGCTGAGTCCACTCAGCGGCCTCAAGCGCATGTTCGGGGTGCAGTCGCTGATCGAGCTGGTCAAATCCATCGCCAAGGTGGTGTTCATCACCCTGTTTGCCTGGTGGATGCTATCCAGCCAGTTCAATCACCTGCTTAACCTCTCTATGGAGGGTTTCCCCGGCGGTATTATCGATGCGCTGGAGTTGTTTCTCTGGATGTTGATCATCCTCTGCTGCGCCCTGCTTCCCATCGTTGCCATCGACGTGCCGTTCCAGCAGTGGAACCACATGCGTCAGCTCAAGATGACCAAACAGGAGGTCAAGGACGAGTTCAAGGACAGCGAAGGCAAGCCTGAGGTAAAGGGCAAGATCCGTCAGTTGCAGATGCAGATGGCGATGCGCCGGATGATGGGGGATGTACCCAAGGCCGATGTGGTGATCACCAACCCGACCCACTACTCGGTAGCGCTCAAGTATGATGCGGGAAAACCCGGTGCCGCGCCCAAGGTCGTGGCCAAGGGCACCGATGAAATTGCAATGAAGATCAGGGAGATCGCCAGAGAGTACGAGATCCCCATCATGCCGTCACCGGCTTTGACCCGGGCTATTTACCACTCAACTGAGCTGGGCCACGAGATCCCGGAAGGGCTGTTTGCGGCGGTTGCCCAGGTGCTCGCCTATGTCTTCCAGCTCAAGAAATTCCGCCGCGGTCAGGGGCGCCGTCCCCAGCCGCTGGCTAAAGATCTCCCCATTCCGACCGAATATCGCAAATGACAAAGTTCTGACGTAGTCAAAATAAATCCATTGCATTTCAATGTCTTGTATTGTTGGCTTGATGTTTGCTTTAATCTGGCACCAGCAGGTTGAAATTGAGAAGCGCGATGGAATTCAAGGCAGTATTGGGCCAGTTCAAAGAGTACCGGGGAGTATTGGGCAAAGGCCTTGGCACCCCTCTGCTGGTATTGGCCGCGCTCGGTATGGTGGTGTTACCCATCCCGCCGCTGATGCTGGACGTGCTCTTCTCCTTTAACATTGCCCTCTCCATCGTGGTGCTGCTGGTATCCGTCTATACCCGCCGCCCCCTCGAATTTGCGGCCTTCCCGACCGTACTGCTGCTCGCTACCTTGCTACGGTTGGCGTTGAACGTTGCCTCGACCCGGGTGGTGTTACTGGAAGGCCATAATGGCAGTGCGGCGGCCGGCCATGTGATCGAGGCGTTCGGTAACGTGGTGATCGGCGGCAACTATGCGGTCGGCATCATCGTTTTTACCATCCTGATGATCATCAACTTTGTGGTGATCACCAAGGGTGCCGGGCGGATCGCGGAAGTGAGTGCCCGTTTTACCCTTGATGCGATGCCGGGCAAACAGATGGCCATCGATGCCGATTTGAACGCCGGCCTCATCAATCAGGAAGAGGCGAAGAAGCGTCGTCAGGATGTGACCCAGGAAGCCGACTTCTACGGCTCCATGGATGGTGCCTCCAAGTTTGTCAAAGGGGATGCCATTGCGGGCATCATGATCCTCTTTATCAACATTATCGGCGGCTTCATCATCGGGATGATGCAGCACCAGCTGACCTTCAGCGAATCTGCCGAGATCTATACCTTGTTGGCCATCGGTGACGGTCTGGTGGCGCAGATCCCCTCCCTGCTGCTCTCCATCGCCGCCGCCATCATAGTGACCCGTCAGAATACCGATCAGGACATGGGTACCGCAGTACTAGGCCAGCTGTTTGACAATCCCAAGGCGCTGATCATCTCGGCCGGGATTCTGCTGATGATGGGGCTGGTGCCGGGGATGCCGCATTTCGCCTTCCTGAGTCTGGGGGCTCTTGCCGCCGCTGGCGCCTGGTGGTTGCTGCGCCGCGAGAAACTGGCTGCCGCCAAAGCGGCTAAGGGCGAGCTGCTGCCTGCCACTGCCGAACAACCTCATGAGCAGAAAGAGCTGAGCTGGGATGATGTGATGCCGGTGGACATCATCGGGCTGGAAGTGGGTTATCAGCTGATCCCGCTGGTGGATCGCAATCAGGGTGGCGAACTGCTCAACCGGATCAAAGGGGTGCGCAAGAAACTCTCGCAAGAGCTGGGCTTTCTGGTCCCGGCCGTCCACATTCGCGACAACCTGGATCTGGCGCCAAACCAATACCGCATCACCTTGATGGGGGTCAGTACCGGCGAGGCCAATGTCTACCATGATAAGGAGATGGCCATCAATCCGGGGCAGGTGTTCGGCCAGATCCAGGGGATAGCGACCCGGGATCCCGCCTTCGGGCTGGAAGCGGTCTGGGTTGCCAAGGAGATGGTCTCTCAGGCACAGACGCTGGGGTATACGGTGGTGGATACCGCGACCGTGGTGGCTACCCATCTGAGCCAGATCCTGACCAACCATGCGGCTCTGCTGCTGGGCCATGACGAGGTACAACAACTGCTCGACATGATTGGCAAACATCAGAGCAAGCTGGTCGAAGGGTTGGTACCGGAAGTGATCAGCATGGGTAACCTTGTGAAGGTATTGCAGAATTTGCTCAATGAAGGCGTGCCAATCCGCGATATGCGCACTATCCTGCAGACCCTGGTTGAATACGCGCCGCGCAGTCCGGATCCGGAAGTGCTCACGGCCGCTTGCCGGATTGCCCTGCGTCGCCTGATTGTGCAGGAGATTGCAGGCCCCGATCCCGAGCTGCCGGTGATTACCTTGGCGCCGGAATTGGAACGTATATTGCATCAATCCCTGCAGGCTGGTGGCGGTGATGGTGCCGGTATTGAACCGGGTCTGGCAGAGCGGATGCAGCGCTCGCTGGTGGAAGCCACTCAACGACAAGAGTTGGAAGGCCAACCGGCCGTGCTTCTGACATCGGGGATCTTGCGCAATACCCTGGCGAAATTTGTCAAGAATGCCATTCCTGGATTGCGCGTTCTGTCTTATCAGGAAGTGCCTGACGACAAGCAGATCCGCATCGTCAGTGCGGTAGGGCAGAACTAGTTAGCGGAGACGACGGGTGAAGATTAAGCGGTTTTTTGCCAAGGATATGCGAACGGCTCTGGCCGAGGTCAAGGAGACTCTCGGGCCTGACGCCGTCATCATGTCCAACAAGAAGGTCACCGGAGGGGTAGAGATAGTCGCCGCAGTCGATTATCAATCCCAGATCCCGGGGCCCAAAGATGCGCCGGTTCGCCGTCAGCTGAACGATGAGAGCGTCAATATTTCGTCTGCTGCACGGCAGATGATCCGCCCCGAGCCGTCGCCGGCGAAGGAGCAGAACGAACATTATGCCGATACCCTGGCCGCCTTGCTGGCGCGCCAGCAGAAGCTCAAGCCGGGCAATGGGGCGCCACTGGGTAATATCCAATCGGCCGGTCTGGCCGCTGCCAATGCTGCGCCCAGAACATTGGCCGAGCAGGGGCAGTGGGGCGCCGCTCCGGAACCTGCCAAGCCCAAGGCCCGGGTTGCGTCCGGCCAGCGCCCCCCTCAACCTGCTCAGCGGGATCAGGAGATGGAGGGGATGCGCAAGGAGATGGCCAGCATCCGCAAATTGCTGGAGCACCAGATCTCCGGGCTGATGTGGCAAGAGGTGGAGCGCCGCGAACCGATGCGGGCTCTGCTGATCAAGGAGCTCAAGAAGCTCGGCTTTGATGATGCCTTTGCCGATCAACTGGCGGGACTGATCCCCGAAGATATGTCCATCCATCAGGCGATGGCCCAGTTGGCCGAGGTGTTGACGGCCCAGCTCAAGATCAGCGAGGACGAGATCATGCGTCAGGGCGGCGCGGTGGCGCTGCTTGGCCCGACCGGGGTGGGCAAAACCACCACTATTGCCAAGCTGGCGGCCCGTTTCGCCATGAAGTATGGCGCCGAGCAAGTGGCGCTGATCACCACCGACAACTACCGGATTGGTGCCCATGAACAGCTGCAGACCTATGGCCGCATCATGGGTTGCCCGGTACGGCAGGTGCGTGATGCCGAAGAGCTGGCCAATGCCCTTTATCAGTTCCGCCATCGTCGGCTGGTACTTATCGATACGGCCGGGGTTGGCCAACGGGATATCCGCCTGACCGAGCAGCTCGATACCCTGGTCAAGAATGCCAAGGTACGGATCCGCAGTTATCTGGTGATGTCGGCAACTTCCCAGCGTCGGGTGATGCAGGAGGCGGTTGACCATTTCCGGCGTATTCCATTAAGCGGCTGCATACTTACCAAATTGGATGAAAGTCTGAATCTGGGCGAAGTGATTAACGTGTGTATCCAGAATTCATTGCCCATCAGCTATATCACTGACGGACAAAGGGTTCCGGAAGATATTCAGGTTGCCAATGCGGCGCAGCTCGTCGGGGCTGCCATGGGCTCGCTGGAGCGAGAAACAGAGGAGCCCTATTTCTGGGGCGCAGGCTTTGGCGAGGCCGAAGATTCGGAGTTTTATGAGTAACATGTATATGGATCAGGCGAGTGGTCTGCGCAAAATGCGTCAAAACAATCGAGTAAAAGTAATCGCCGTTTCCGGTGGTAAAGGTGGCGTGGGCAAGACCAACGTGACCCTGAACGTGGCCGGAGCGATGGCCGCCCAAGGCAAGCGGGTGATGGTGCTGGATGCCGACCTGGGTCTGGCCAACGTCGACGTCATGCTGGGGTTGCGGGTTCATCGCAACCTCTCTCATGTCCTGGCTGGTGAATGCACCATCGACGATATCATCGTCGAAGGCCCCTACGGCATGATGATCGTGCCTGCGACCTCGGGCACCCAGTCCATGGTCGAGCTTTCTCCGGTGCAGCATGCCGAGCTTATCCGTGCCTTCAGCGAAATGAAGACCCAGGTCGACATCCTGCTGGTGGATACGGCTGCGGGGATCTCCGACATGGTGCTGAGCTTCACCCGCGCAGCGCAAGACATCATGGTGGTGGTCTGCGATGAACCGACCTCCATCACCGATGCCTACGCCCTCATCAAGATCCTCTCCAAGGATCACGGTGTGTTTCGTTTCAAGGTAGTGGCCAATATGGTGCGCAGTCTGCGTGAAGGGCAGGAGCTCTTTGCCAAATTGACTCGGGTCACGGATCGTTTCCTCGACACCTCGCTGGAGCTGGTCGCCTGTGTACCCTATGACACCAATCTGCGTGCCGCCGTGCGCAAGCAGAAGCTGATTGTCGAGGCGTTTCCCAAGTCGCCGGCCGCACTGGCGTTCCGTGCCCTTGCCAACAAGGCGGCGAGCTGGCCGGTTCCTAATCAGCCGGGCGGCCATCTGGAGTTTTTCCTGGAAAATTTGTTGCAGAAACCGGCCACAACACAGGAAGGTTCCCGTGAATAAAGCCCAAGCGTACTTGCGTCATCAGGATTCCTACGTGCTGGTGGAGCGTCATGCTCCCCTGGTCAAGCGAATTGCCCAGCATTTGTTGGCTCGCCTGCCCAGCAGTGTCTTGCTGGATGACCTGATCCAGGCAGGTATGATTGGGCTGCTTGAAGCCTCCCGCAACTTTGACGGTAGCAAGGGGGCCAGCTTCGAGACGTATGCCGGGATCCGCATCCGAGGCGCCATGCTGGATGAGATCCGGCGTGGTGACTGGGTACCCCGCTCTGTGCATCGCAACAGTCGCGCTATTGCAGAGGCGATCGAGAGTGTCGAGCAGACTCACGGGCGTGACGCGCGAGATACCGAGGTTGCTGCCGAGATGGGGGTATCCATCGCTGATTACCATGCGATGCTGCAAGATGTCTCCTGCGGCAAAATTATCGGCATCGAAGATTTGGGGGTCAGCGAGGATGTGATCGGCAACACCGATGATGCCCATTCAGGCTCGGGATTCGATGAATTGGCTGCCGAGCGATTTCAGATTCAATTATCCGAGCAAATTGGTCGTCTACCAGAGAGGGAGGCTTTGGTTCTCTCTCTTTACTACGATGAAGAGCTGAATTTGCGTGAAATTGGCGAAGTTTTGAATGTCAGCGAGTCGCGTGTGAGCCAGATCCACAGTCAGGCAATGCACAGATTGCGTGCTCGTTTGAGAGATTGGCATCTATAAGTGTTTGTACTGGCTACACTGAGATGAAACTCTAAGGCATAATCCGCACGACACAACCCGTTTTTAGCATCATGTAAGTGAGCCACTCTGGTGGCTATTTAGGAGGGAATTTTGGACAAGAACATGAAAATCCTCATTGTTGACGATTTTTCAACGATGCGCCGGATTATCAAGAACTTGCTGCGCGACTTGGGATTCAACAATACCCATGAGGCGGATGACGGCAATACAGCGCTGCCGATGCTGAAAAATGGTGATTTTCAGTTTGTAGTTACCGACTGGAACATGCCTGGCATGCAAGGTATTGACCTGCTTAAAGCCATCCGTGTCGATGAGAAGCTCAAGCATCTGCCGGTACTGATGGTAACCGCTGAAGCCAAACGTGAGCAGATCATTGAAGCCGCCCAAGCTGGCGTCAACGGTTACATCGTCAAGCCCTTCACCGCAGCAACGCTCAAAGAAAAACTCGACAAAATTTTCGAACGAATTGGCTAAGGAGCTGCAGGGATGATGGCCAAAACGAGAGCAATGATTTCGCTCGACCAGGCAAGGATGCTTGTTGCTCATCTGGAGCAAGGCGAATTTGAGCTGGCCGATGAACTGCTTGCCGAAGTATGTGCCCCCAACGCAGCCGATCTGTTTGAAAAAGTAGGTCAGCTGACCCGACAACTGCATGATTCACTTCAAGAATTTCGCCTTGATCCCCGTATTCCCGATTTGGCTACTCATGATATTCCCGATGCTCGGGAGCGCTTGAGCTACGTTATCGATATGACCGACAAAGCGGCCAATCGCACAATGGATGCGGTGGAAGCCAGTTTGCCGATAGCGGATCGCCTGAATGACAATATCCAGCTGGTGATGCCGAACTGGAATGCCCTGATGTCTCGTGACATGAGCGTGGGGCAGTTCAAATCCTTATGTCACCAACTTGATGATTTTATTAAGGCTTCAGAGTCTGATGCCGATAAATTACGGCAACTGCTGACAGAAATCCTGATGGCACAAGATTTTCAGGATTTGACAGGTCAGATGATCCGCAAGGTCATCAAGCTTGTTCAGGAAGTTGAAACAAAATTAATAGAAATGCTGACCATGTTTGGTGAGGCTTCTGCTGAGCATTCAACTCGTAGTATTCCTGTCAACGGGATTGAAGCAGAGGGCCCTATCATGAACCCCGAGGCTCGTGCCGATGTGGTCAATGGTCAGGATGATGTGGACGATCTGCTGTCTAGCTTGGGATTCTAATGGAGTGACGCATGGCCTTCGAAGTTGATGAAGACATACTGCAAGACTTTCTGGTCGAAGCATCCGAAATATTGGAACAGTTGTCTGAACAACTGGTCGACTTGGAAAAGCGGCCCGATGACAAGAACCTGTTGAATGCCATCTTTCGCGGTTTCCATACCGTGAAAGGGGGGGCAGGTTTTCTGTCGCTCGGTGAACTGGTTGATGTATGCCACGGTGCGGAAAACGTGTTCGATATCTTGCGTAATGGCAAGCGAACCGTTACTGCGGAGCTGATGGATGTGATCCTGCAAGCGCTGGATGCCATCAATGTCATGTTCGCCCAGGTTCAAAATCGCGAAGCACCCAGCCCTGCGTCAGATGATTTGCTTCATGACCTCCATGAGTTGTGCAAGCCAGAAGGGGAAGAGCAACTGCGCACTGCTACCAGTGCGGCTGCGGCTGTAGAATCTGAACCTGCAGCACCGGTAGTTGTTGAAGAAGTTGCTCCAGAAGTTGTTGAACCCGCAGCCATCAGCAGCGAGCCTGCTCCTGTCAATGGCGGCGGCTCGATCGATGAAATTTCTGCAGACGAATTCGAGCGTCTGCTGGACGAACTCCACGGCGTGGGTGGGGCTCCGACCAAGACGGCTGCAGCAGCCCCGATAGCGGGTGGCTCTGGCGATATCACCGATGATGAGTTTGAGGCCTTGCTGGACCAGCTCCATGGCCAGGGACAGCACATGGGGGCGCCAGAGGTGAATCCTCTGAAGTCCGTGCAAAAAGAGGTGGACGAGCTTATCGATGATGATGAGTTTGAACGCCTGCTTGATGAATTGCATGGTCGTGGTCAAGGGCCTCAGAGTACTATGGCACCTGCCGCACCTGCCGCACCTGCCGCACCTGCCGCACCTGCTGCGGTGACTCCGCCCAAACCGGCCACACCTGTAGCCAAACCAGCACCGGCTGCTCCCGCAAAACCTGCCGAAGCAGCCAAGGCACCAACGCCTGCCGCCAAGGCGGCGCCTGCGCTAGTAGAAAACAGTGCCGTGCAAAGCGATACGACGGTGCGGGTGGATACCAAGACCCTCGATGTCATCATGAACATGGTAGGCGAGTTGGTACTGGTTCGTAATCGGCTGGTGAGCTTGGGTATTGCCAGCAATGATGAAGAGATGTCAAAGGCGGTTGCCAATCTGGATGTGGTAACGGCTGACCTGCAAGGTGCGGTGATGAAAACCCGCATGCAGCCAATCAAGAAGGTATTTGGTCGTTTCCCGCGCGTGGTGCGTGATCTGGCCAGAACCCTCAAGAAAGAGATTGAGCTGGTGATGGTGGGGGAAGAGACCGATCTTGATAAAAACCTGGTAGAGGCGCTCGCCGATCCTCTGGTTCACCTCGTTCGCAACTCCTGCGATCACGGGGTCGAAATGCCGGATGTGCGGGAGAAAGCGGGCAAACCGCGGCAAGGGACGATCACCCTTAGCGCCTCCCAGCAAGGCGATCATATCCTGCTTTGCATCGAGGATGATGGGGCTGGGATGGATCCGGAGAAGCTCAAGTCCATCGCTATCAGTCGCGGTGTTCTGGATGCAGATACTGCCGCTCGCATGAGCGACAACGATGCCTATAACCTGATCTTTGCCCCGGGCTTTTCAACCAAGGCCGAGATCTCCGATATATCTGGCCGTGGTGTCGGAATGGATGTGGTTAAAACCAGCATTGTCAGCCTCAATGGGTCGGTGCATATCGATTCCACTTGGGGGAAAGGTACCCGTCTCGAAATCAAGGTTCCGTTGACGCTAGCCATTCTGCCGACTCTGATGGTTGAAGTGGGTGAGCAGACCTTCGCGCTTCCCCTTGGTTGTGTGAACGAGATTTTCCATCTGGACCTGAAAAAGGCCAACATGGTTGATGGCCAGCTCACCATCATTGTGCGCGAGAAGGCGATACCGCTTTTCTATCTGCATAAATGGTTGATCCGCGGCGCCAACAAGCGTTCACGCCAGGATACCGGACATGTGGTGATCGTGCAGATTGGCACTCAGCAAATCGGGTTTGTGGTAGACAGCCTGATTGGTCAGGAAGAGGTGGTGATCAAGCCACTTGATAACCTGCTGCAAGGCACCCCTGGCATGGCCGGGGCGACAATTACCAGTGATGGCGGAATTGCTCTTATTTTGGATGTGCCGAGTCTGCTCAAAGCATATGCGCGTAGACATTAATAGCTCAGGCCCAAGGAGTTAGAAAAACAACAATGGCAGTCAAGGTATTAGTTGTCGACGATTCGAGCTTCTTTCGCCGTCGGGTGAGCGAGATCATCAATCAGGATCCCATGCTGACGGTGATTGATACGGCCCAGAATGGACGTGAGGCGGTGGACAAGGCGATGTCGCTGCGCCCTGATGTGATCACCATGGACATCGAAATGCCCGTCATGGATGGCATCAGTGCGGTGCGGGAGATCATGGCCAAGTGCCCAACCCCCATTCTGATGTTCTCCTCCCTGACCCATGAAGGGGCCAAGGCTACGCTGGATGCGCTGGACGCCGGTGCCCTAGACTTTTTGCCCAAGAAGTTTGAGGACATTGCCAGAGACAAAGATGAAGCGGTCAGACTGTTGCAACAGCGGGTAAAGGAGATCTCCCGCAAGCGCTTCCTGATGACATCCGCTGCTCGTCCCAAAGCACCTGAACCGGTTGCTCGTGCTCCTCTGGGCAGCACTTCACCCAGAACTCCTGATCGTCAGCCTGACCTGCAACGCACTGTGCCAAGTGCTTCATTCAAGCGCAGTGGCAAGAGTTATCAGTTGGTGGCGATCGGTACTTCTACCGGCGGACCTGTTGCTTTGCAAAATGTGCTGACCAAGTTGCCGGGGGATTTTCCCCATCCCATCCTGCTTATCCAGCATATGCCAGCCACTTTTACCGCCGCGTTTGCTGCCCGTCTCAACGGGTTATGCCAGATTGGCGTCAAGGAAGCGGAAGATGGCGATGTGCTTAAACCAGGGCATGCCTATCTTGCTCCCGGTGGCAAACAGATGCTGTTGGAAGGTCGTGGTGCAGGGGCCCGCATTCGCATCGTGGATGGCAACGACAAGGTAAATTACAAGCCTTGTGTGGACATCACCTTTGCCTCTGCGGCCAAAACCTATGCCGACAAGGTATTGGCGATTGTGCTGACCGGTATGGGTGCTGATGGCCGTGATGGCGCCAGACTGCTGAAAGAGCAGGGCTCAACCATCTGGGCTCAGGATGAGGCTTCCTGCGTGGTATATGGTATGCCGCAAGCGGTAGCCAAAGCGGGGATTGCCAGCGAATCACTCCCTCTGGACAAGGTGGCCCAGCGTATTCTGGTTGAGTTGGGGCGCTAATCATGGGCTTGCTCGGTCTGCTCCTGGCATTGGGGGCTATTGCCATTGCCCAACTGTGGCATGGCGGCTCCCTGTTGACGCTGGTGGACGGCCCTGCTTTTTTGATCGTGCTGGGGGGTACCGTCGGTGCCGTCACGTTGCAGACTCCAGCCAAGTACATCCTGCTGGCGTTGCGCCAGCTGTTATGGATTTTTACTCCTCCCCGCCAGGATCTTGCGACGCAGGCCGAACGGTTACAGTCGTGGGCCGTCTTTGCGCGCCAGCAAGGGCTGCTGGCTCTTGAAAATCAGGCTGAGCAGGAGGAAGACAACTTTACCCGTCAAGGGCTTGGCATGATTGTCGATGGAGTATCCACGGAGGATATTCGCATGTTGCTCGAAGCCGATATCGATATCGAGCAGGAGAGTAATGAACATGCCGCCAGGGTATTTGAAGCTATGGGGGGGTACAGTCCGACCATCGGGATCATCGGTGCCGTGCTGGGCCTGATCCAGGCCATGTTTCATCTCGAAGACCCGTCAGCGCTGGGGGCGGGTATCGCAGTGGCATTTGTGGCAACCATCTATGGAGTGGGGTTTGCCAACCTCATCTACCTGCCTATCGCCAACAGGCTACGCGCATTTCACTATCACTATGCACTCTTTCAGGAGATGACCCTGGAAGGGCTGCTGGCTATCGCCCATGGTGAAAACGGCTTGCAGGTTGAACGCCGGCTCAGGGCCTATTTGAAAGGAGAGTAGCCATGCGCAAGCGCTATCGGTTGCACTTGCAGGGTCGCGAGCATCTTGACCGCTGGCTGGTCTCCTATGCCGATTATATGACGCTGATCTTTGCCTTGTTCGTGGTGCTCTACTCTGTTGCATTGGTGAATAAGGACAAGTATCGCGCGGTGATTGATGGTATGAGCCAGGCGTTCAGTGTCATGCAGTCTGGCGGCAATGGCTTGCTTGAAGGGCAGGGTAATTCCCTGCTGGATAACCCGGTATCTGCCTCTCTATCATTGCTGGAAAGCCCAGCATCCCCCTCTCCTTCACTTGCTCCTATTTCTGGTGTGCCAGTGCTGCAAGATGGCGCGACACTTGCAAAACTCGATATGCAGTTGCAACAGAGCATGGGCTCGCTGGTGGATGCCGGTATCGTCAAACTGACGCAAGATGAGAATTGGCTGACGATAGAACTTAGTTCCGGGTTGTTGTTTGGCAGCGGCAGTGCCTTTTTGGGACCAAACGCTGCACCGGTCATTAATACTCTTTCAAGTATTCTCAAACCGGTCGATAACTATGTAAGGGTTCGGGGTTATACCGATAACCAACAGATAAATAATGAAATTTATCGTTCTAACTGGGCGCTTTCTGCTGCTCGGGCCGAAGCGGTACTCAATGGCTTGATTGCTGATGGGATCGCCCCCCAGCGTCTGGCGTTCGAGGCATATGGCGAGTTTTCCCCCTTTGCTGACAACGGCAGCGAGCAGGGCAGACTGCAGAATCGCAAGGTTGTGGTCGCTATCTCCAAGTTTGCCTGGGTGCCGCCAGCACCTGTGGTTGCAACGCCTACGGTAGTTGCCGAACCGGTTCCTGCTGTACAACAGGCTGTGGATGCAGGAGAGATCAAGGTGATCGCCTTGCCCGGTGGTGGCATACGCATAACAACAAGGCAGGATTGATACAGTGATTGTTTGGACGGTTGCCAACCAGAAAGGTGGTGTGGGTAAAACCACCACAGTGGTCTCGCTTGCGGGGATCCTGGCCCAGCGTGGCCAGCGGGTGCTGTTGATTGATACCGACCCCCATGCTTCGCTGACTGCATATCTTGATTTTGATTCAGATCGCCTGGATGGAACCCTCTATGAGTTGTTTCAAGCTGTCAAACCGACAGCCGAGCTTGTCAATAAACTGACGCTCAAGACCAAATTCGAAAATATCAACTTGCTGCCAGCATCTATTACCTTGGCGACCCTTGATCGGGTGATGGGCAATCGTGAGGGGATGGGACTGGTACTGAAACGGGCACTGCTGCGCATTCAGGATCAATATGATTACGTGCTGATCGATTGCCCGCCAGTGCTGGGGGTGATGATGGTCAACGCGCTGGCTGCCTGCGATCGCATTCTGGTGCCTGTCCAGACCGAATTTCTGGCCCTCAAGGGGTTGGAGCGGATGATGAAAACATTCGAGATCATGCAGCGTTCCAAGCGTGACAAGTTTCGCTATACCGTGATCCCGACCATGTTCGACAAGCGCACTCGTGCCTCTCTGATGACCTTGAAGTCGATTAAGGATCAATATGGTGATTCGGTGTGGAATGCGGTGATCCCTATTGATACCAAGTTTCGGGATGCCAGCTTGCTGCATATCCCCCCGTCTATCTATTCTCCCGGGAGTCGTGGAACCTATGCATATGAAACGCTGCTCAACTATCTTGATGCCCTTGAGCGGCAACGGGTTCATGAGGTGACGGCATGAGAGATACCATTCAAGTTCGGGCGATGGATGACTATTTCCATTCTCTGCTGCTCGATGAGCCACTGGCGCTGGATGAGGTAGAAGAGGCTCAATCTGCCCCTGTTTTACAGTTGCAACGTCAGCCCCAAAGCGTCCCCGAGGTAGTCGCTGCACCTTACCTCGAAAGCGATCCACGGCTTGCCCAACTTGGTGAACTATTGGCTCAGGTGGGACAAGTCCAGTTCGAAAATGATGCCTTCACCCAAGAGATAACACTCACCACTCCGCTGGAGATTGTGGCAGAGGAATCACTGCTGCCGGTGGAGCCTGAATGGCCTGCGGAGGTGCTGCTCCCCGAGGTTGCGGAACCCCATACTACTATCCTGACCGAGACGGCGCTGGAGGTTGCTCCGGTAGAGGCCAGTGAACCTGTTACCTGGGAAAATATCGATACCGGTAAAGAGTTTCAGGCCCTTTTCTTTGAAGTCGCGGGCGTGACGTTTGCGGTGCCGTTGACCGAGCTGGGTGGTATTCATCAGCTGGGCGAGATCACCTCACTGTTTGGCCAGCCAGGTTGGTACAAGGGGATCATGACCTCCCGCGAGCAGAAGATGAATGTGGTCGATACTGCCCAGTGGGTCATGCCGGGTCAGCATCTCGAGATGGATGATTACAAGTATTTGATTATGCTTGGTGAATCTCCGTGGGGATTAGCCTGCCATCATCTCAAAGGGACTGAATTGTTACACCGTGACCAGGTGAAATGGCGCCATCAGGAGGGCAAGCGCCCCTGGTTGGCGGGCATGGTCAAAGAAAAAATGTGTGCCCTGTTACACGTCCGCGAACTGCTCCTGTTGCTGGAACGTGGGGTTAACATAGAAGGTCGCTGATAACTTCTGCAATCGAGCTGTTTTATTGCTAGTTTTAGCAGTAGACGTTTTCATAAAAGGAATAAAAACATGACAGAAAAGCGCAATATTGCACAGAATCTGGCCGAAGATGAAGTGCTGCAATGGGTAACCTTCCAACTGGAAAACGAAACCTACGGCATCAATGTGATGCAGGTTCAGGAGGTGTTGCGCTACACCGAAATTGCACCGGTGCCGGGTGCGCCTGAGTACGTACTGGGGATCATCAACCTGCGTGGCAATGTGGTGACTGTCATCGATACCCGTTCCCGTTTCGGTCTGCCTTCCGGTGATGTGAGTGAAAACTCCCGGATCGTGATCATCGAGGCCGAGAAGCAGGTGATCGGCATCATGGTCGACAGCGTGGCGGAAGTGGTTTATCTGCGCTCTTCCGAGATCGATGCGGCACCTGCGGTCGGCACTGAAGAGAGTGCCAAGTTTATTCAGGGGGTGAGCAACCGCGATGGGCAACTGCTGATCCTGGTTGACTTGAACAAGCTGCTCTCCGATGAAGAGTGGGAAGATATCGGTTCCCTCTGATAAGTAAGGTGATGTTTTGATAATCGAGATGGTTGCCTTGGGGATGTCCCTGATTGCCTTGGCGTTTGCCTCTTATATCTGGTTCAAGAGCAAGCGCAGCAAGCAGGAGTCCGAGGCCAGTGTGGCAACCCTGCAAGGTCAGTTGGAAAGCTTGCGCAAGCAGATGATGGAACTCCATACCGGCGCTATTGGCATGGGGCAGCGTCTGCAGTCGGTGGAAGGGGCGATGCAGCAGGTCAATGAGCGCCAGCAAGAGCTGACCATGCAGGATCCCGAACGCAGGCTCTACAGCCGAGCGGCAAAGATGGTCGAACTGGGCGCCGATCTTGATGAAGTCATGAGTGAGTGCGAGTTGCCAAAGGCAGAGGCTGAGCTCTTGATATCGTTGCGAAAAGGTCGCTCTTGATGATTCAGGAAGGCAATTGCCTTCCTGAATTTTATGGCGTGCAGCCGCTTTTCCCCCAGCAGCGTTGAGCGAGTAGTTTCTACCGTATTTTCTTTGTGATCCCGGTCGCCAGTCAGTTCAATTGTTGCATCTTTGAAAAGACGTATTCGAATACTGTGTTAAGATGCAGACCGCTTCATTTTCTCTGAAAAAATCCCCATGCTGCTTCAAGTTAACAATCTGAGCTGCGTGCGTGAAGATCGCACTCTGTTTGAACACCTCTCTTTCTCTGTTGCGCCCGGCGATCTGGTGCAAATTGAAGGGCCCAACGGGGTCGGCAAGACCAGCCTGTTGCGATTGTTGACCGGGCTGTCGCAGCCGTTTGCCGGTGAGGTGTGCTGGAATGGGGAGAATATTCGTCACTGTCGTGATGAGTATCATGCCAATCTGCTCTATCTCGGCCATCAGCCCGGTGTCAAAGCGGCGCTGACCCCTTTTGAAAACCTGAAGTTCTACCAGCAGTTGCATTACCCGCAGCAAACAGAGACTGACTTGTGGCAGATATTGGCCCGGGTAGGGCTGGCCGGATTTGAAGAGTACCCGACCGGCCAACTCTCTGCCGGCCAGCAACGCCGGGTGGCTCTGGCCAGACTCTGGCTGTCACAGAAACCGGCACTCTGGATCCTCGATGAACCCTTTACCGCCATCGACAAGCAAGGGGTCAAGGTGCTCGAACAGCTCTTTCTGGCCCACGCCGAGCGGGGCGGCATGGTGATCCTCACCACTCATCAGGATCTGACCCTGATGCAGGGACGGCTGAAGACTATCTCGTTGACCCCCTTCGCATCGACATTGCAGGAGTAACGCCATGTTGCGCGCTGTTATGCACCTTATTCACCGTGAACTGCTGATGGCTCTGCGCCAGCGTTCCGATATTCTCAACCCGCTCTGGTTTTTCCTCATCGTCATCACCCTGTTTCCGTTAGGCATTGGCCCGGAGCCCAAACTGCTGGCCCGTATTGCCCCGGGGATCATCTGGGTGGCGGCGCTATTGGCGGCCATGCTGTCGCTGGAGCGGCTGTTTCGCGACGACTTTGCCGATGGCGCGCTGGAGCAGATGATGCTGATGCCGCACCCGCTGGGCTTGCTGGCGCTGGCGAAAGTGGTTGCTCACTGGCTGCTGACCGGCTTGCCGCTGCTGCTTATCTCTCCCTTGCTGGCGATTTTGCTGTCGCTGGATATGAACACCTATCTAGCCGTCGTCGCGACGCTGGCACTGGGCACTCCTGTATTGAGCCTGCTCGGCGCGGTCGGGGTCGCGTTGACGGTGGGATTGCGCAAAGGCGGGGTGCTGCTTAGTCTGCTGATCCTGCCGCTCTATATTCCGGTACTGATTTTTGCCACCTCAGCCATCGATGCCGCGGGGATGAGCTTGCCCTATGGCGGGCAGCTTGCCATTCTGGCCGCCATGCTGGTGGGGGCTTTGACACTGACGCCGCTGGCTGTGTCGGCGGCGTTGCGGGTCAGCCTCAACTGATGGCCGTGAGCTGAACCGGATTTGGCTCCGAACGGAGTCTTTTTGCAAAAAATAATGTTGCGATGGATCAAGGAGAGTGCCGCTTATTGCTTTCGGGGTATTTGATGCTGCCCTGCGGTCGGTATGGTAGGCCTCGCCAAACGATTAATAACAAAAAGGTTTTGTGAGCTATGTGGAAATGGTTGCACCCTTATGCCAAACCGGAGCGTGCCTATCAGCTGGCAGGCACGCTGTTGCCCTGGTTTGCGGTAATTAGTCTGCTCTCGTTTGTGATCGGTACTGTCTGGGGCCTCGCGTTTGCGCCAGCGGATTACCAGCAGGGAGATTCGTTCCGGATCATCTATATCCACGTGCCTTCCGCCATTCTCTCCATGGGAGCCTACTCCACCATGGCGGTGGCCGCCTTTATCGGCCTGGTGTGGC
This sequence comes from Aeromonas sp. s8, assembly GCF_040907785.1. NCBI lineage: Bacteria > Pseudomonadati > Pseudomonadota > Gammaproteobacteria > Aeromonadales > Aeromonadaceae > Aeromonas > Aeromonas sp. s8. Next base: position 71,828 of record NZ_JBFOCL010000040.1, on the reverse strand, counting down.
AACTGCGGATGGCGGACATGACGGTTGCAGCCATTGCGCCGGTCGGCGCCGTATTTACCTTTATTGCCCTCTTTACCGGTGCCGCCTGGGGCAAACCGATGTGGGGTACCTGGTGGGTGTGGGATGCGCGGCTCACCTCTGAACTGATCCTGCTGTTTCTCTACCTCGGCGTGATAGCCCTCTACAACGCCTTCAGCGACAAGGTGGTCGCTGGCCGTGCGGCCGGCATTCTGGCACTGGTTGGGGTGATCAACCTGCCCATCATTCACTACTCGGTGGAGTGGTGGAACACCCTGCATCAGGGGGCTACCATCACCAAATTTGACAAACCCTCCATTTCACCCGAGATGCTTTGGCCGCTGCTGATCATGATCCTGGCATTTGCCGCATTTCTCGGGGCCCTGACCCTGATGCGTTTTCGCAATGAACTCCTGATGCGGGAGTGGCATCGCCCTTGGGTCAAAGAGATTGCAGAGCAGGAGAAGTAAGCATGCACTTTGCCTCTTTCAGTGATTTTATGGCGATGGGCGGTTACGCCTTCTATGTCTGGCTCTCTTTTGGCCTGACGCTGGTGTGTCTGGTCGGCATCATCATTTCTACCCGCATGAAAACCCGCAGCCTGCTCGCCGAATTGCGCAGCAAGCAGGCGCGTGAGGCCCGTCGCAAGGCGGCCCAGCAGATGGAGAACACCCTATGAACCCGAGACGCAAAAAACGCCTCACCATCATTCTTGCCATCACCCTGGGTCTGGCGACCGTCAGCGGGCTGGTGCTCTACGCCCTCAGTCAGAATATCGACCTCTTCTACACCCCGAGCGAGCTGGTGGAGGGGAAGGGGCCGGACAAGATCAAGCCGGAAGAGGGGCAGCGCCTGCGCATCGGTGGATTGGTCGTGCCGGGATCGGTACAGCGGGATCCCCAGAGCCTCAAGGTTGCCTTCAAGCTGGTGGATAACGGCGGTCATCTGGTGAAGGTCGAGTTTGACGGCATCCTGCCGGACTTGTTCCGTGAAGGGCAGGGGATTGTTGCCCAGGGCACCCTCAAGGATGCCACGACCGTAGAGGCGTTCGAGGTGCTGGCCAAGCACGATGAGAACTACATGCCGCCGGAAGTGGCCGATGCCACCAACGGCATGCACTTCAAGCCGGAGTATACCGAGGCGCAATTGAAGGGAGCCAAGCAGTGATCCCTCTGGTGTTTGCCTTTTCCGCTTTGCCTGCCGTGCGTGGTGCGGCTGTTGTCACCGTTCAATTGAAAGGAATGCCTTCATGATCCCGGAATTAGGTCAGTTTGCGCTGATCCTGGCCTTTGCCACCGCTCTGCTGCTGGGCAGTTACCCGCTGCTGGGCGCCAGTTGGGGGCGTCTTGGCATGATGTCGGCGGCTCGCCCGCTCGCCTATGCCCAGTTTTTGTTGCTGCTGCTGTCGTTTCTCTGCCTGACCTGGGCCTTTATCGATAACGACTTCACCGTGCAGTATGTGGCCACTAACTCCAACAGCCTGCTGCCGCTGGCCTATCGCATCTCGGCTGTGTGGGGCGCCCACGAAGGTTCCCTGCTGCTGTGGGTTCTGACCTTAGGGGGCTGGACTGCAGCGGTAGCCATGTTCAGCCGCCGTCTGCCGCTTGATGCTGTCGCGCGGGTACTCGGCGTGCTGGGGCTGATCTCGGTCGGCTTCACCGCGTTCGTGCTGTTCACCTCCGATCCCTTCACCCGCACTTTGCCCTATTTCCCGGTAGATGGTCGTGACCTCAATCCGCTGCTGCAGGATCCGGGTCTTATCTTCCATCCGCCGATGCTCTACATGGGTTATGTGGGCTTCTCGGTAGCGTTTGCCTTTGCCATTGCTTCGCTGATGACCGGTCGTCTCGATGCGACCTGGGCCCGCTGGTCTCGTCCCTGGACCATGGCTGCCTGGGTATTCCTGACCCTCGGCATAGTGCTCGGCTCCTGGTGGGCCTATTACGAACTCGGTTGGGGCGGCTGGTGGTTCTGGGATCCGGTAGAAAACGCCTCGTTTATGCCCTGGCTGGCGGGTACCGCTCTGCTGCACTCGCTGGCGGTGAGCGAGAAGCGCGCCACTTTCAAGGCGTGGACCGTGCTGCTGGCCCTGTCAGCCTTCTCGCTGAGCCTGCTGGGTACCTTCCTGGTGCGCTCCGGCGTGCTGGTGTCGGTCCATGCGTTTGCCTCCGATCCGACCCGCGGTCTGTTTATTCTCGGCTTCCTGCTGGCGGTGATCGGTTCATCCTTGCTGCTGTTTGCCTTTAAAGGCTCGCAGGTGAAGAGCCACGGCAAACACGAACTGTGGAGCCGCGAGACCCTGCTGCTTTGCAACAACATCATGCTGGTGGCGGGTCTGCTGACCGTGCTGCTCGGTACATTGCTGCCGCTGGTGCACAAGGAGCTGGGGCTGGGGAGCATCTCTATCGGTACTCCCTTCTTCAACCACATCTACAGCTGGCTGATCATCCCGTTTGCCCTGCTGCTGGGGGTTGGCCCGCTGTTTCGCTGGCGCCGTCAGGAGCTGGGGGAACTCAAAAGCAAGGTGGTCGTGGCACTGGTGCTGAGTCTGGCCGCAGCCTTGCTGTTGCCGCTGCTCTTTGCCGAAACCTTCAAGCCGTGGGCGGCGGTAGGGATTGGTCTGGGTGCCTGGATCATCGTCACCAGCGTGCAGGAGACCTGGGCGCGGGCTACCCACAAGCACAGCTTTGCAGTCGGTGTGCGCAAGCTTGGCAACAGCCACTGGGCCATGATCCTCGGCCATGTGGGGTTGGCAGTCAGCATCATAGGTATCGCCTGCACCCAGAACTACAGCATCGAGAAGGATCTGCGGATGCAGGCGGGTGATCGGGTGCACTTTGCCGATTACGAGTTCGTCTTTGCCGGGATCAAGGAGAAGAACGGCCCCAACTACGATGGCTTCAAGGGCGTGCTGGAAGTGCACCGCAATGGCGAGCAGGTCGCTCTGCTCAAGCCCGAGAAGCGGATGTACAAGGTGAGCCGGATGCCGATGACCGAAGCGGCCATCGATGCCGGTATCACCCGCGATCTATATGCGGCGCTGGGGGAACAGCTCGACAACGGAGCCTGGGCGGTGCGGATCTACTACAAGCCGTTCGTGCGCTGGATCTGGTTCGGCGGCGTCTTTATGGCCATTGGTGGCGTGCTGGCGATGCTGGACAAGCGTTACCGTTTCGGCCGTCGTGAGGAGGAGGCCAAGGCATGAACAAAAAGACCTGGTTGTTTTTAATCCCCTTTATCGTCTTTTTGCTGGGGGCAGTGTTCCTGTTCAAGGGGCTCTACTCCGATCCCACTAAGCTTGAGTCCGTGATGGTGGGCAAAGAGGTGCCGGTGTTCACCCTGCAGGACATTTACGATCTGAACAAGCAGCACGATCGCAGTATCCTGACCGGTCGCCCCATGCTGCTCAACGTTTGGGCCACCTGGTGCCCGACCTGCTATGGCGAGCACACCTACCTCAAACAACTGGCGGGGCAGGGCATTCCCATCATCGGCATGAACTACAAGGATGAGCGTGACAAGGCGATCAAATGGCTGGCGGAGCTGGGCAACCCCTATCAGGTCAACCTCTATGATCCGGACGGCATGCTGGGGCTGGATCTCGGGGTATATGGCGCGCCGGAGACCTTCTTTATCGACAGCAAGGGGATCATCCGGTATCGCCACGTGGGGGATATCAACCCCGAGAACTGGGCGTCGACCCTCAAACCCATCTTTGATGCCATGAAGTGAGGGGAGTCTTGATGAGAGTATTTATTGCTTCCCTGCTGCTGTTGCTGGGATGGGTGGTGCAAGCGCCGGCCATGGCCGCTATCGATGTCTACACCTTCGACAACGACAATCAGGAGCAGGTCTTTCGCGAACTGACCAAGGAGCTGCGTTGCCCCAAGTGTCAGAACCAGGATATCGCCGACTCCAATGCGGGGCTGGCCAAGGACTTGCGCGACAAGACCTACCAGATGGTGCGCGAGGGTAAGGATAAAGAGGAGATCGTGGATTACATGGTGGCCCGCTACGGCAACTTTATCCTCTATAACCCGCCCCTGATGGCCTCCACCCTGATCCTCTGGCTTGGCCCGCTGCTGGTGATCCTGATTGGTGGCGCCGTGGTCGTGATGCGCAGCCGCCGGCCCCCTGCGGTGAAAAAACAACTGGATAACGCCTTGAGCGAGGAGGAGCAGCGCCGACTGGCCGAGCTGCTCAAAGAGGAAGAGAAACAATGACCGCTTTTTGGATAGTGATTGCGGGCTTGCTGGTGCTGGTGAGTCTGGCGCTCGTCGTGCCGCTGTGGCGTGGTGAAGGCAAACAGAGCATCAGTCGCTCGGCACTCAACAAACAGCTCTATCGCCAGCGGCTGCTGGAGATTGGCGAAGAGCGCGAGCAGGGTGTCCTGGCTGAGGAGTCCGACTCGCTGGTCGAGCTGCAACGAAGTCTCTTGGATGATATCCCTGATGTGGAGCAGACTGCCCGCAGTGGCAAGAGTCTGATCTGGATCCCGGGTGTACTGGTGCTGTTGGTGGTGAGTCTGGGGCTCTACTACAAGTTGGGCTCCTGGCAAGAGGTGAGTCGCTGGCAAGATGCCAGCAGCCGTCTTGGCGAGCTGAGCAACCGCATTTTGGTGGAGCGGGATGCCAAGGTGACCGAGCAGGATCTGCTGGATTTCACGCTGGCACTGCGTACCCGCCTCAAGGATGAACCGAACGACTACCGTGGCTGGCTGCTGCTGGGACGTTTGGCGCTGGATGGCAATGATCCTGAAATGGCCAGCGAGGCGCTGGAGCGGGCCTACACGCTGGCTCCCCAGAAATCGCTGGTGGCGGTGCCTTACGCGCAGGCGCTGATGATGACGGGGGATGAGGCGCAAGCGGATGCCCTGTTGCAGGCTGCTATCGCGCAGGATCCGGACAATATCGAGGCGCGCTCTGTCTATGCCTTTATGGCGCTGCAAAAAGAGGACTTCCAGACCGCGCTGGCTCGCTGGCAGGCGATGTTGCCACTGATGGAGAAAGGTACCCCCCGTTACGTGATGGTCGAGCGCTCCATGGAGTACGCCCGCGCGCAGCTCAAGCAGCGCGGCATCGAGGTGACGAATTCAGGCGCAGCCAAAGCGGGCGCAGTTGAGGGACAACCGCTGGCGGTGAAGGAGGGGGAATTCCCCATCCACGTCACGTTGGCGGCGGGCATTCAGATGCCGGAAGATGCCCATCTCTTCGTCTTTGCCGTGGTGCCCAACGGGCCGCCTATGCCCATCGCCGTGAAGCGTATCGCAGGGCCAACCTTGCCTGTTACCCTGTCACTCGGGGATGGCGATGCCATGATGGAAGGCAGCAAACTGGCGGCCTATCCGGAGCTGCAGTTCAAGGCACGTCTCTCGCGCGGTGGCAATGTGATGAACAAGGAAGGAGCCTTCGAAGGGGTATCCGTGCCGGTCAAGACGGCCGAGATCCCTGCTGCTCCGATTGACATCCGCATCGATCACGCCCTCTAATATGCCTTTGGATAACCCGGCCCCTGGATGGGGGCTGGGTTATCTATACTTCTGATAAATCAAAATAAAACGTCAGGACAATCATATGTATCTTCGTTCAGGGGCCATACTGGCAGCCCTCTTGCTGGCTGGCTGTGCCGGTGGTCCACCCAAGCCTGGCCCAGAGAGTCTGGATCTCAATCCCGGCATGAATAATCCGGGTGCAACCAGTACGGCGGCCGATCCGCGCGATCCCTTCCAGGGGGCCAACCGGGCCATGTGGGCGGTCAACTATGATGTGCTGGAGCCCTATGTGGCACGTCCTGTGGTACATGCCTATGCCCGCTACATTCCGGTCGGGGTGAAGGATGGCATTGCCAACTTTGTTGCCAACTTTGATGAGCCAAGCAGCATGGTGAACCATCTGATCACCGGTGATTTGAAGGGGGCGGGCACCAACCTGGGGCGCTTTACCCTCAACACCACGGTCGGTCTGCTGGGTATCTTCGATGTGGCCAAACATGCCGGCCTCGAGCGCAACAAGCTGGAGATGGACACAGTGCTGGGCAGGGCCGATATCGGTAATGGTGCCTACATCATGGTGCCTGTCTACGGTCCGACCACCACCCGGGAGCTGGTTGGTGATGCGATTGACAGCTTCTACTTCCCCTATGCCCTGTTAACCTTCCCGATGAAGGTTGCACACTGGGCACTGGATGGCTTGGGCACACGTGCCAAGCTGATCGATCAGGAGCGGATCATCGACAACTCCCTCGATCCTTATGCGCTGACCAAGGATTTCTACCTGCAATATAATCAGGGCAAGGTGACGGGCAAGCAGACCGAGCTGAAAGCGTCTCAGCAAGAGCAGGCTGACGATGCCAATCTGGATGAATACATGGACGAGCTGGACCAGTAAGCGGGTCATCTCGATATGTAAAAGGCGCCTGCGGGCGCCTTATTCATTTTCGCAGCCATATCGAGATAAAAAAACGCCCCGCAGTGCGGGGCGTTTTGGCAAGCGAGGCTGATTAGGCAGCCAGATTCTTGGCCACGAATTCCCAGTTAACCAGAGCCCAGAAGGTTTCCATGTACTTCGGACGCAGGTTGCGGAAGTCGATGTAGTAGGCGTGCTCCCACAGGTCAACGGTCAGCAGCGGGGTGGTACCGGCTTCAGTCAGCGGGCAGCCAGCGTTGGAGGTGTTGACGATAGCCAGAGAGCCGTCAGCTTTCTTCACCAGCCAAGTCCAGCTGGAACCGAAGTTGCCGATGGCTGATTTGGTGAAGGCATCTTTGAACTCGGCGAAGGAGCCGAATGCCTTGTTGATGGCATCAGCCAGGGCGCCAGTCGGCTCGCCACCGCCATTCGGGGAGAGGCAGTGCCAGTAGAAGGTGTGGTTCCAGATCTGGGCGGCGTTGTTGAAGATGCCGCCGTTGGAGGTCTTGATGATCTCTTCCAGAGACTTGCCTTCAAACTCGGTACCCGGCACCAGATTGTTCAGGTTGACCACGTAGGTGTTGTGGTGCTTGCCGTGGTGATATTCCAGAGTTTCCTGGGAGATGTGCGGTTCCAGAGCGTTGATTGCATAGGGCAGAGCGGGAAGTTCGAATGCCATTTTCTACTCTCCATTGGCTGGACCGTGCGAAGGCGACGGTTGCAAGACATTGCGTACTCTTTTCTATATGTGAAAAGAGTTGTTTTTAAAATGATGGGGCTGGGTAGCCCAAAGCCAAGGGATTGTAGCAGTATCAAAGATGGCCTAACAACTCTTGATTGGCGCCATGATCGCGATCAATCCTGTGTGGGTTCTTTGCACAATTCGAGCCGGGTCACCCCTTTGTCAGTTTGTGCTCGGGCAAGATTGCAGTAGAATGGCCGCCGAAATCGCTCTAGTGAGGCACCTATGGAAACTATTGAAAAGATTAAGCAGCAGCTGGCTGACAACCCCATCATCATCTACATGAAGGGCTCCCCCAAGCTACCCAGCTGTGGCTTCTCTGCCCAGGCCTCCCAGGCTCTGATGTCCTGCGGCGAGCCGTTTGCATACGTTGATATCCTGCAAAATCCGGATATCCGCGCCGAATTGCCAAAATTCGCCAACTGGCCGACCTTCCCCCAACTGTGGGTTGAAGGTGAGCTGATCGGTGGCTGTGACATCATGATCGAGATGTTCCAGGCTGGCGAGTTGCAGGCTCTGATCAAAGAGACTGCTGCCAAGTATAAGAAAGATGATGCTGCAGCCGAGTAATCGGTTTTGTGTTGTCGAGAGGGAGCCTTATAGGCTCCCTTTTTTATTGTCCCGGTTCTGGCAGGCAAGCAACCGATTGCCGGTTGCAAAAAGCAACGCAATTGCCCTTAAAAATCTAATCTTTACGGCTTTGTTTTGGAGTTGTTAATTATATTCTTTACCAATATCTGATTACTTTTTTTAATCCATTTGGATTCACGTGTTGCTGCCATCACATTTTTTGATAATTTCACCGTAACGCAGTCTCTTTGTAGATTTTTTTGTGTTTATGCTCACATTAATTGCAAGTGATAGAACCTAGTATCGCTTCGCCCTGTGAAATAAAACCCTACAAATTAATAAATAAAAAGAGATTTGCGATGAAGATGTATAGCAATCTGCCCATTGGTCTTCATGATATTACTGAAGCCAAAAAAAGACTGACCAATCATATATACAAGACCGCGCAACTACCCTCTAACTACATCAGCGAACGTTGCCATGGCGAGGTTTACCTCAAGCTTGAAAACATGCAACGTACAGGCTCTTTTAAAATTCGTGGCGCCTTCAACAAGCTCAGTTCATTAAGTCTGGAAGACCGACAAAAAGGTGTTGTCGCCTGCTCGGCGGGTAATCATGCCCAAGGTGTATCACTCTCCAGTGCTATGCTGGGAATTGATGCCAAGGTGGTCATGCCTTGCTGTGCCCCCAAATCAAAAATTGCTGCAACCAGTGACTATTCAGCCAAAGTGATCCTCCATGGAAATAGCTTCAATGACACCATTGCCAAAGTCAGCGAAATCGTGGAGATGGAAGGCCGCGTATTTATCCCCCCTTTCGACGATGCGAAAGTGATTGCCGGCCAGGGCACCATTGGCCTGGAAATTATCGAAGATTTGTATGATGTCGATAACATCATAGTGCCGATCGGTGGCGGTGGTTTGATTGCCGGTGTTGCCATGGCTATCAAATCTATTAATCCGACCATCAAGGTGATTGGTGTGCAATCCGAGAATGTGCACGGTATGGCGGCCTCTTTCTATGCCGGTACCATGACCAATCACAGAACCGGCAGCACGCTGGCCGATGGCTGTGATGTGGCAAGACCCGGTTCACTGACCTTCGAAATCGTCAAACAATTGGTGGATGATATTGTACTGGTCACCGAGGATGATATTCGTCATAGCATGGTTGACCTTATTCAGCGCAACAAGGTGATTACCGAAGGGGCGGGAGCTCTGGCCTCGGCAGCGCTGCTGAGCGGCAAACTCAAACATTATGTCGAAGGCAAAAAAACCGTCAGCATTATTTCTGGTGGCAATATTGACCTGACCCGGATCACCGAAATTATCGAACAGAACAATATTCGTCAATTTAGCCTGTAAGGAATGCAGTCATGATATTAGACAGTGTTGTCACCGGCAGTAAAGAGAATACACGTGCATGGCGTAAATCGGATACCACATGGGGATTAGGTCTGTTTGGTACAGCGATCGGTGCAGGTGTTCTATTTTTCCCTATTCGGGCCGGATATGGTGGCCTGATACCTATATTAATCATGTTGGTGCTGGCTTACCCTATTGCATTTTATTGCCACAGGGCGTTGGCCAGATTATGTCTTTCTGGCAGCAATCCATCGGCAAATATTACCGAGACCGTTGAAGAACATTTTGGCAAAATGGGTGGGGTAGTGATTACCTTCCTCTATTTCTTTGCCATCTGCCCACTGCTGTGGATATATGGTGTGACGATCACCAATACCTTTATGGCATTTTGGGAGCATCAACTACAGTTGGTTCCGCTTAATCGAGGTGTGGTTGCACTGGCATTGTTGATGTTGATGGCATTCGTGATCTACTTCGGTAAAGATCTGATGGTCAAGGTGATGAGCTATCTGGTCTTTCCCTTTATTGCCAGTTTGATCGTTATCTCTCTCTCCCTCGTCCCGTACTGGAACAGTGCCGTCTTTGATCAGGTCAATCTGAGCGAGATATCGATGTTTGGTCACGATGGTATTCTGGTTACCGTCTGGCTGGGGATCTCCATCATGGTCTTCTCCTTCAACTTCTCGCCGATTGTCTCCTCTTTCATCGTCTCCAAGCGGGAAGAGTATGAGCAGGAGTTCGGTCGTGATTTTACCGAGAAGCGCTGCTCGAAGATTATCTCCGGTGCCAGCATGCTGATGGTGGCCGTGGTGATGTTCTTTGCCTTCAGCTGCCTGTTTACCCTGTCGCCGCAAAATATGGCGGAAGCCAAGGCCCAGAATATTCCGGTGCTCTCCTATCTGGCCAACCACTTCTCCTCGATGACGGGCAGCAAGTCTGCGTTTGCCACCACTCTGGAGTATGCGGCGTCCATTATCGCGCTGGTTGCTATCTTCAAATCCTTCTTCGGTCACTATCTGGGGACGCTGGAAGGGTTGAATGGCCTTATCCTCCGCTTTGGCTATCAGGGCGACAAGAGCAAGGTTTCCAGTAAAAAACTCAACATGGTCAGTATGTTGTTCATCATGGGCTCCACCTGGCTGGTCGCTTATGTGAACCCCAACATCCTCGACCTGATTGAGGCAATGGGGGCGCCAATCATCGCCTCCCTGCTCTGTCTGCTGCCGATGTATGCGGTGAGCAAGACACCGGCACTTGCAAAATATAAAGGTCAGGCCAGCAACCTGTTTGTCACCATCATCGGTGTGCTGACCATCCTGAATATAGTTTCCAAGCTGTTCTGAAAACCTTTTCTGCAAGTCATCAACCATTCAGGCCCCCCTGGCGGGGTCTGGATGGTGCAGTCAGACATGAGCAATAACCGGTTCTTCGTTGGCCACAATTATGTGGGCCCTGGGTAAGGCTTGCCGTTTTTTGACTTTCTGTTTATGGCGAAATGCCCTGACTGCAGTGACTCGACACTATTAATCTCGAGGCGATGTAATGAAGTTTGATTCGTTGGTTCTGGTTATCAATTGCGGCTCCTCATCGGTCAAATTCTCGGTACTGGAGAGTCAATCCTGTGAGGTGGTGATATCCGGTATGGCGGATGGTATTGAGACGGCCCATCCCCAATTGCAAGTGGGTAAAGAGCCCGCTATGTCATTACCTGAAAATAACCACACCTGTGCATTGGCTGCCATTGCGGCTGAATTGAAAAAGCGCGATCTGCTGGATTCGATTGTGCTGATGGGTCATCGGATTGCGCATGGTGGCAGTGAATTTAGCGAAGCCGTGATCATTGATGAACATGTCTTGGCCAAAATAAAGCAGGTGTCACCCTTGGCCCCCCTGCACAATCACGCCAATTTAAGTGGCGTGATGGCCGCCCGCCAGCTATTTCCCAACCAGCCCCAAATTGCGGTATTTGATACCGGCTTTCACCAGACCCTCAAGCCGGAAGCTTATATCTATGGGCTGCCTTACCAATATTTGCAGGATTACGGCGTGCGCCGCTATGGCTTCCATGGCACCTCCCATCGCTATGTGGCCGAGCAGGCCTGCGTATTTATGGGGCTGGATGAGCAGCATGCCGGTCTGGTCATCGCCCATCTGGGCAATGGCGCCTCTATTTGCGCGGTGCAGGATGGCAAGAGCGTCGATACCTCGATGGGGATGACGCCGCTGGAGGGGCTGATCATGGGCAGCCGCAGCGGCGATATCGATTTTGGCGCGCTGGCCTATATCGCCAGCAAGACGGGTCAATCTATCGAGGATATCGAGCGGGTATTGAACAAGCAGTCCGGCCTGCTGGGTATTTCGGGGCTCTCCTCCGATATGCGGGTATTGGAAGCTGCCTATCACGAAGGACATCCCGGGGCGAAACTGGCGATCCACGCCTTTGTCCACCGTATTGCCCGCCATATCGGCGGCCATGCCACCTCATTGCGCCGGCTGGATGCCGTTATTTTCACCGGAGGGATCGGCGAGAACTCGGCCTTTATCAGAAAGCTGGTATGCGAACGACTTCAGGTATTTGGCGTAGCGATCAGCGAGCCGTTTAACCAGCGTCCCAATAGCGAGGGCTGCCGGGTAATTTCGGCGGCAGAATCCATGGTACTGGCGGCGGTTATTCCCACCAATGAAGAGAAAATGATCGCGCTGGATGCCATTCGTCTGGGGCTGAAGGTTCGTCAGGCCGAGTGCGTCTGACATCTTCCACTGTAGTGTCATGAGTAGTGAATGAGGTTTATTTTATGAAAGTTGATATGCAATTGGATCAGGATAAATTCCGTCAGGCATGGCAAGGGTTTGCCGGTGAAAACTGGAAGCACGAGATCAACGTCCGTGATTTTATCCAGCAGAACTACACCCCCTATGAAGGTGACGAACAGTTTTTAGCAGATGCGACCGAAGCGACCACCACTTTGTGGAATAAGGTGATGGAGGGGATCTGCATTGAGAATGCCACCCACGCACCGGTCGATTTTGATACCAATATTGCCACGACCATTACTGCCCACGGGCCGGGTTATATCGAGCAGGGGCTGGAAAAGATTGTTGGCCTGCAAACCGACAAGCCCCTTAAAAGAGCGCTGCACCCGTTTGGCGGCATAAATATGATCCGCAGCTCTTTTGAAGCATATGGCCGGGAGATGGATCCCGAATTTGAATATACCTTCAGCGAATTGCGCAAAACCCATAACCAGGGAGTATTCGACGTCTACTCTCCCGAGATGTTGCGCTGCCGAAAATCGGGAATTTTGACCGGTTTGCCGGATGGTTACGGCCGTGGTCGCATTATCGGAGATTATCGTCGGGTCGCGCTCTATGGCATAGATTATCTAATCCGTGAGCGGGAGTTGCAGTTTGCCGATCTGCAACCGGCGCTCGAGCGGGGAGAGCAGCTGGAGAAGGTGATCCGCCAGCGCGAGGAGCTGGCCGAGCACAAGCGGGCATTGGTGCAGATCAAGCAGATGGCGGCCAGCTATGGCTTTGACATCTCCGGGCCGGCGCGCACGGCGCAGCAGGCAGTGCAGTGGCTCTACTTTGCCTATCTGGCGGCGGTGAAGTCGCAAAATGGCGGGGCCATGTCCCTCGGTCGTACCGCCACCTTCCTCGACATCTATATCGAGCGGGATCTAAAGGCGGGGCTCATCAGCGAGCAGGATGCCCAGGAGCTGGTCGATCACTTCATCATGAAGATCCGCATGGTACGTTTCCTGCGAACCCCCGAGTTTGACTCCCTCTTCTCCGGCGACCCCATCTGGGCGACCGAGGTGATCGGTGGCATGGGGCTGGATGGTCGCACGCTGGTGACCAAAAACTCCTTCCGCTACCTCCACACCCTCAAGACCATGGGGCCAGCGCCTGAGCCCAACCTCACCATCCTCTGGGCGGAAGGGCTGCCGCGGGCCTTCAAGACCTATGCGGCTCGCGTCTCCATCGATACCTCATCCCTGCAGTATGAGAATGATGACCTGATACGCACCGATTTCGAGAGCGATGATTACGCCATCGCCTGCTGCGTGAGTCCCATGGTGATCGGCAAGCAGATGCAGTTCTTCGGTGCCCGCGCCAACCTGGCCAAGACCCTGCTCTACTGCATCAACGGTGGGGTGGACGAGAAGCTGAAGATCCAGGTCGGCCCGAAAGTGGCGCCTATCATGGACGAGGTGCTGGATTACGACACCGTCATGGCCAGCCTCGACAGCTTTATGGATTGGCTGGCGGTGCAGTACATCAGCGCGCTCAACCTTATTCACTATATGCATGACAAATACAGCTACGAGGCTTCCCTGATGGCACTGCACGATCGTGACGTCTATCGCACCATGGCCTGCGGTATCGCCGGTCTATCGGTAGCGGTCGATTCGCTGGCAGCCATCAAGTACGCCCGGGTCAAGCCGGTGCGCGATGCGGATGGGCTGGCGGTCGATTTCGTGATTGAGGGGGAGTATCCCCAGTATGGCAACAATGACGAGCGGGCCGACTCCATCGCCTGCGATCTGGTCGAGCGCTTTATGAAGAAGATCCAGGCGTTGCCGACCTACCGCAATGCGGTGCCGACCCAGTCGATCCTGACCATCACCTCCAACGTTGTCTATGGCCAGAAGACCGGCAACACCCCGGATGGTCGCCGCGCCGGTGCGCCCTTTGCGCCGGGGGCTAACCCGATGCACGGTCGGGATCGCAAGGGGGCGGTCGCTTCGCTGGCATCGGTGGCCAAGCTGCCGTTCAAATACGCCAAGGACGGGATCTCCTACACCTTCTCCATCGTGCCGGGGGCGCTCGGCAAGGAACCCGCCAATCGCGAGAGCAATCTGGTGGGGTTGATGGATGGCTACTTCCACCATGAGCGGGATGTAGAAGGGGGTCAGCACCTCAACGTCAACGTGATGAATCGCGAGATGCTGCTGGATGCCATCGACAATCCGGACAAGTACCCCAGCCTGACTATCCGGGTCTCCGGCTATGCGGTGCGCTTCAACGCCCTGACCCGCGAGCAGCAGCAGGACGTCATCTCCAGAACCTTCACCAACATGATGTAACTCTCATGCCCGGGGTGAGCAGGCTTGCTCCGGGCCTACTTTTTGTTTGTCAGCACGAGGAAGTAACAGATGCGACAGGTTATCACTACCAAGGCGGCGCCGAGCGCCATCGGCCCCTATGTGCAGGCCACCCGGATTGGCAACATCCTCTACACCTCCGGTCAGATCCCGCTGGACCCGGTGAGCGGCGACGTTGCGGAGGGGATCGAAGCGCAGACCCTGCGCTCCCTGCAAAATCTACAGGCGATTGTCGAGGCGGCAGGCGGCGAGGTGCGCAACATCTTCAAGACCACGGTGTTTGTCTCTGATCTGAACGACTTTGCTGCGGTGAATCAGGTCTACAACGACTTCTTCACCGAGCACGATGCCATGTATCCGGCTCGCTCCTGCGTAGAAGTGGCTCGGTTACCGAAGGATGTGAAGATCGAGATAGAGGCGATTGCTGCGCTGTAACCCCATCGGGAGTGTGTCAGCAAGCCAAAACAGAGCGGCTGCCAATGGCAGCCGCTTTTTTCTATATGGTCATCGGGCAGATCAGGCGATCCGTTCGATACGAGCCATGTAGAAGCCGTCGAAGCCGGTCTCGGACGGGCTCACGGTGTGATCGTCACGCAGACGGAAGTTTTCGTTGGCGGCGAGGAACTTGTCCACCTGCTGGCGGTTCTCCTCGGGCAGGATGGAGCAGGTTGCATAGACCAGCAGGCCGCCGACTTTCACCATCTGGCTGTAACGCTGCAGGATCTCTTCTTGCAGCGCGACCAGCACCGGCAGACGCTCGGCGGTATCACGCCACTTGGCATCCGGATTGCGCTTGAGTACGCCCAGACCGGAGCAGGGCACGTCCAGCAGTACGCGGTCGGCGCTCTCTTTGAGGCGCTTGACGGTCTTGCTGCTGGTGATGACCCGGGTCTCCACGTTGTGGGCACCGGCGCGACGAGCGCGTTGCTTGAGGTTCTCCAGCTTCCACTCTTCCACATCCATTGCCAGCAGACGTCCTTTGCCCTGCATCATGGCGGCGATATGCAGGGTCTTGCCACCGGCACCGGCGCAGGCGTCGATAACGCGCATGCCTGGGGCAACTTCCAAAGCGGCAGCAACCAGCTGGGAGCCTGCGTCCTGCTGTTCGAAGCAACCATCGGCAAAGGCTTTGGTGCGGAACAGGGCGGCGTCGGAGGTGACCTGCAGGGCAGTCTCCACACCTTCAACCGGAATGGTGGTGACCTGCTCTTTGGCCAGTATGGCCTGCAGCTCATCACGGGTGCACTTGAGGGTGTTGACCCGCAGGTAACGCTTGGGCATCCAGGCCAGGGCTGCACGCTCGGCAGGCCAGGCTTCACCCAGCTGCTCGCTACCCAGTTTCTCCAGCCAGCTCGGGCAACCATCCATCAATACCGGGTTCTTCTTCGCCTCGGTCAGACGGCGGCGGAATGCCTCTTCATTGAAGCGATCCAGGGTCGGGTGGTTGGGCTGGGCAATTTTGTGGAATGCATGCCAGCTGTGCAGCAGCGGCCAGACATTCTTTTCGGCCTGACGCACCTGAATACCGGTGAGGAAACAATAGAGGCTGAGACGGCGCAGCAGGTCGCCGGTGACCAGGGCAATCCTTGCCTGTTCTTGCGGTTTGAGTTCGATGCCGGAGAAGTGACGGGCATAAGCGCGGTCGAGGGTAAGACCCTGACCGAGCACATCGTCAACAATGGCAACGACCAGATCCCCGAAACGGGGCAACAGTGGGGATTTGAGCATGAGATTAACCTTGGCCAGATAAAGATGAACCGCACCTTTGTGAAGAGGAGCAGTTCTAAAATTGACAAATCCGCGCAATGATAGGGGTTAGACGGGGTTGGCGCAACACTCCCCATGCTGGAATGATAGATGGGGGATTGTTCTTGCGAGCCCGCAATGTGTTTTTGTTTGCCCTACCACAAGGCCCCCTAGGTTGGGGGCCTTGTGGTAGGGCCATCACTGGCGAGGCTGAGCAGGGCAATGCCGATCAGGGCAAGTCCAGGGTAAAGCGGGCGCCGCCGAGGGGGGATTCATCGACCCGGATCTGGCCGCCATAGCTGTGGACGATTTCGGTCACCACTGCCAGACCTATGCCCTGACCGGGTGAACTGTCTGCCCGCACGCCGCGCTGGAAGATCTGCTCCGATTTGGCCGGGTCAATACCCGGGCCATCATCTTCCACTTCGATACGCAGCCGCTCGAGATGGCGACGCACCGTCACCTTCACTTCGCTGATGGCAAACTTGCAGGCATTGTCGAGCAGGTTACCCATCAGCTCCATCAGGTCGCCCTGTTCGCCGTGGAAGAGGGCGTCATCATCGAACTTGAAGTGGGTTTGCAGCTTCTTGTGGCGATAGACCTTGGTCAGGCTGGCCAGCAGTTTTTCAATCAGCGGCACCGGCTCGGTGCCCTTGCTGGCAAGGCGCTGGCGGCCGGTCACGGCCCGTCTGAGCTGATACTGGATCATCTGATCCATGGTGAGGATCTGCTCATTGATGTTGTCGTGGATCTCCCGCCCCAGCTTCACTTCGCGGGTGGTGATCTGGATCAGCGCCAGCCGGGTTTTCAGGCTGTGGGCGAGATCGTTGAGGGCGTGCTGGTAGCGCTGGGTCTGCTGGCGTTCGTTCTCCAGCAACTGGTTGATGGAGTCGGTCAGCGGGGCCAGCTCCCGCTCAAAATCGCTCGAGAGGTCATCGCGCTTGCCGGCCCGAATATCGTCGATCTGACGGGCGATGGTGCGCAGGGAGCTGAGGCTCCAGAAGGTGGTGAGCAGCAGCAGCCCGGCCAGCAGCATATAGGCGAGCAGTGCCTGTTTGGCGGTCTGGTAGAGGTAGGTGCGGGACTCTTCGTGGTAGCGTTTGGCCGAGTCGATCATCACCACGTAGTAGGCGGTGGTGCCGCTGCCGGGATTGCGGATAAACCGCAGGCTGTAGACGAAGTAGCTCTCGCCGTTCTTGATGGTGTGCTTCTTGAAGAAGTAGTCGAGATCCATCCCCCCCAGATACTTCATCAGATCGCCGCAGATGGTCTGTTTGGCCTTGATCACCTCCGGCATATGGAGGCTTGACCAGACCAGATCGCCATCGGCGCGGCAGATCAGGGTATCGAGGTTGCGATCCCCCGCACCACGGGATATCCGCCCCAGCTCGACGTTTGACCCCTTGTCATCCGGCTCGGTGGAGGAAAACAGCTTGGCCAGGTTCTCCTGCATCCGGGCGCTGGCCTTCTGGGTCTGCTCCTCGACGTGACCAAGATAGAGGGCGTAGACGGCAAACCCCATGATCAGCGCGATGACCAGCAGCGAGCTGAGCAGCAGTTTGATGTGCAGTGAGCTGCGGATCATCTTGATGGGGCGCGGCAGATGAAACTGCATCAGTTACAGGAGAGGTTGAAGATATAACCCTGACGCCGGATGGTGGAGATGGGTTGAATCGTCCCCTCCGGATCCAGCTTCTTGCGCAGGCGGCTCACCATCACCTCGATGGTGTTGGGGTCCCCCTCGCCGTCACCGTAGAGCTGGTCGAGCAGTTGCTGCTTGGAGACCACCTGACGGGCGTTGCGCATCAGGTACTCCAGAATGAGGTATTCAAAGCTGGTGAGCACCGCCACTTCTCCGGCGATAGTCAGCTCCTTGCGGGAGAGATCCAGCTCGTAATCACCGGCTTTCACCCTGGGCGAGATAAAGCCGGCGCTGCGGCGCACCAGCGCATTGAGTCGGGCCAGCAGCTCATCTTTCTGGAACGGTTTGACCAGATAGTCATCAGCACCCGCTTCCAGTCCTTCGACCTTGTCCTGCCAGTTGCCACGGGCGGTCAGCACAATGATGGGGAAAGGGATCTGCCGTTCACGCAGTTGCCGGATCAGTTGCAGGCCGTCCATATCGGGCAGACCGAGGTCGATGATGGCCACATCAATGGGATAGTCGGCGGCGTAGTGCAGTGCAATCCCGGCCTGGTCGGTGCTGTAGACCTGATTGTCGGCTTCGGTCAGCAGAGAGGAGAGGTGGTGATTGAGCAGCTTGTCGTCTTCGACCAACAGAATTTTCATGATGTGAGCGGTCATAGGGATCCAGGCTGTCAATTAGAAAGTGTATGTCGCTTCGAGTCAATTCGAATCCTAATGCATCCCGGCTGTATCGGGACTGAATCAGCGGGACTTCAGAGTTCGCGCCAACTGGTCGTTTAACCATGGTCCGGGTTGTCGATGGCCTGCTGGTCGGCAGCCATGTTGCGAAAGGTTTGGTGTGATGAGAGAGATGGCCGGGAGGCTGCTGGCGCGACTGCAACAGCGTGAGCGCAGCGACCTCCTCTATATTGTCTGGCTCTGCTGGGGGGCAGCCTTGCTGCTCTACGTGCTGGGGTCGCCCTGTTTTCTGTGGCCAGTGGCGCCGATGCCGTTGGTTCTGCTTGTGTGGTTGGTGGAGAGAGTACGGATGTTTGGAAGAAACAAAGGTGGTGCGGCTACTGGGTCGGCCGGGGCCACCGTGATTGCAGCCGGTGCCCGCTTCAAGGGCGAGTTGCAGGTGGAGGGGGATCTGGAGGTGCGCGGTCAGATCAATGGCACCATCCAGCTCATCGGTGGTGTGCTGCGCATCATGCAGGGCGGTAGCGTTGAGGGAGAGGTGAGTGCGCCCCACGTGATCATCAA
Source organism: Aeromonas sp. s8 (assembly GCF_040907785.1). Classification (NCBI taxonomy): domain Bacteria; kingdom Pseudomonadati; phylum Pseudomonadota; class Gammaproteobacteria; order Aeromonadales; family Aeromonadaceae; genus Aeromonas; species Aeromonas sp. s8. The sequence continues at coordinate 52,987 of NZ_JBFOCL010000040.1, read as the reverse complement.
TGGTCTGCTGGAAGGCACCTGTACCTCTGCCGAGGTGGAGATCCTGGAGAGCGGCAAGATGCAGGGGATCTTCAAGGGTGGCAGCCTCTCCATCTGCAAGGGCGGCAACTTTGTTGGTCAGTCCCAGCCCACCGTGGCCGGCAAGGCCGATCCTGTGTTGCAAGCCTTGTCTGAAAACAGTTCGTCCGGGAGTAAGCAGCCAGAGAACAAGAACAATGTGAAGAAGCTGCCGCACGAGCCGAAAGGCAAGGTGACCGAGGAGCTGGCCAAGCAGGCGTGATGCCATTTGCCAGCGGTGCAGATGACGGTTGTTCAGGAAAACAGAGAGGGGGCCATAACGGCCCCCTCTGCGTTTATCTGTCACCCGTTAGCTGCGGCGCGGCGGCAGCATATTGGTGAGGGTGTTGTCTTTGAGAATATGGTGGTGATAGAGGGCCGCCACCGTGTGCAGGCCGATCAGGGCGTAACCGATATTGCCCAGCGTCTCGTGCACCTCCTTGATCAGTCCCTTGAGATCCGGACTGGGGGAGAGCAGAGCAGGCAGCTCAAGCCCGAAGAAGGGGACGGGCTTGCCTGCGGCGCTGAGCAGCAGCCAGCCAAACAGCGGGGTCAGAATAAGAAAACCGTAGAGGGCGAGGTGGGCCAGTTTTGCCAGCTTGTGCATGATCGGGGAGAGCTCGGGCACGATACGCGGTGTCGGGCTCATCCAGCGCAGGGCCAGTCTGACAAAGACCAGGGCGAAGATGAGCAGCCCCAGCATAAAGTGCCACTCTTTCATCAGGTCCCTGCCAGGGTCCCCTTTGGGGAATATATCGCGAAATTCGATCAGGGCGTAGACGGCGACCATGGCCCACAGGGTCAGCCAGTGCAGCCCGATATTCAGGGTGCCATAACGTTGTTCACTGTTCATCAGCATAGGTTTGTTCCTTCGAAGTGCTGTCACATCCGTGTGGCATCCCCGCACTCAAACGTGTCGGGGCGAGGCCAGATCCTTTGACGGCAACAGCCGGACTACCATGTTTGCCATACATCGATAGCCTGTCGTTGGCCTCAGTCAGAGAGGAGATGCCCTCTGTTGTCTGCATGGTATCACTGGCAACCGGGTGGATAGTCTGATCAATGCCACACAATTTACAGGCTCATTAAGCCCCTTGTGACGTGAAGAAGGCGTGAAATAGCATCCGTGATGTCGGCCCGCCCAGGTTCAAGCGGGCTCGATGGCCACTACCAGACACGCGGGTTCGTTGATGCGAAAACGGACGTTGCAGTCAAACAGCCGCACCCCGTACTCCTTCTCATCGGGCTTGCCCTTCTTGTAGGCGGGGCGCGGATCTTGCGCCAGCACTTCACTCACCAGCTGGCGCAGCTCGGGATGGGCCTTGAGCCAGGGTTGCAACTGCTGCTCGGCCTCGACACTGAAGCTCACCGCTAGCGGCGGGGTGGGCGCGTCGGGGGCAAAACCACCACGGGCATCCGGCAGGCTGTCGGCATAGGGAATATAAGGCTTGATATCGACGATGGGGGTGCCATCGAGCAGATCCACCGCCCCCAGCTCTAGCCACAGCTTGCCCCGCTCACGGCCGATCCCGTGCAGCTCGACCACCGAGAGCCCTAGCGGATTGGGGCGGAAGGTGGAGCGAGTGGCAAAGACGCCGACCCGCTCGTTGCCGCCAAGGCGCGGCGGGCGCACCGTCGGGTGCCAGCCCTGCGCCATGGTCTGGTGAAAGACGAAGCTGAGCCACAGATGGGAGAACTGCTCGATGCCGCGCAGCACATCCGGCTGATCGTAAGGGGGGAGCAGCTCGAGGCGGGCACGGGCCGATTTGACCAGTCCGGGCTGGCGGGGGATGGCGAACTTCTCCTTGTAGGGAGAGCGGATGATCCCGAGGGTGTCAATTTCGAACTTCATGGCGGATCCTGACTGAAAACCCCGGCAATTTAGCACAGGCGGCCCCAAAACGCAGGCTTGGCCTCACTACGCCCTTTTTTGCGGCGCTGCCGTGATCCCTGTCCCATCCAGGCCAGTCGGGGGCTGTGCCATACCGTCAAGTTGCGTAGGGTGGAGGCAACTGGTGTGTCAGGATGAAATGTGCGCACTCGCGCCGAAGGGGGAGGGAGAGGGATGAAACTGCTGATTATCGGTGGCACCGGCTTTTTGGGGCGCCACCTCACCGCGCTGGCGCTGGATTGGGGCCATGAAGTGACGCTGTTCAACCGCGGTCTGCACCAGCATCCGGACTGGCGCGATCTGGTGCAGCTCACCGGCGACAGGGACAAGAGCCTGAGCGCCCTGCAAGGGGCCGGGTTGCAGTGGGATCTCGTCATCGATACCTGCTGCTATCGCCCCGAGCAGGCGGCGAGCCTCTCGGCGGCCTTGCTAGGGTGCTGCGCGCGGCTCATCTTTATCTCCACCATCAGCGTCTATCGCGATTTCTCACTGCCCGGGATGGATGAGTCTGCGCCGTTGCACCCTATCCCCGAAGGGGAAATGCCCACTGACTATGGTCCCCTCAAGGTGTTGTGCGAGCAGGAGTATCGTGCTCGCTGGGGCGAGCGGCTTTGCATCCTGCGCCCGGGCGTGCTGTGCGGCCCCCATGATCCCACCGGTCGCATGGCCTGGTGGATTAAGCGGGTACAGCAGGGCGGGCCCTGGTTGCTGCCGGGCAGTGGCGAGGATCGCTTGCAGTATCTCGATGTGCGCGACTGCGCCGAGTTTGTGTTGCGCGCGGCCGAGCAGCAGTTGGGGGGCACATTCAACCTGCTCAAACCCGGTATTACCTTGAGTGACTGGCTGGAGCGGCTGAGCGCCCGGTTGCAGCCCACTCGCCCCATCCAGCCCGAGTGGCTGCCCTGGCCCACCCTGATGGCGGCCGGTATCGAGCCCTGGCAGAGCTATCCCATCCTCTTGCCCTGCGCGCAGGCGGAATTTGCCGGTTACGGCTCTATAAGCGCCGAGGCGGCCATCGTTAAGGGATTGAACTTTCGGCCGCTGGAGGAGACCGCCGCCGACCTTGCCCACTGGCTGGCCATCGAGCCTGCCGCCGGGGTGGCGGCGAATGCCATGACTCAGGCCGAGGAGACTTCGCTACGGCAGCAGTTGCTGGAGCCCAGTCTGCAATAGGAGAGGGGGCATCGAGCCGCTGCTGCCGAGCGTGGCGCGGCAGGTGTGAATACAACGAGAGAGGGCATCCCGCGGGATGCCCTCTCTGTCTATCCAATGTCTGATGGTTGCCGAATAAAGGCTGACGCGATTCCCCATCCCATCCCATCCCATCCCATCGCTGTCGCTCACCGAGTTAGCGGATGGCGGCCCCCGCGGCTACCAGCAGCTCTTTCAAAATGGTGCGATGGCAGCGGGACTCCTGCTCGCAGTAGCAACCCACCGACAGATTGGTGGTGTGGGAGAGGGCGGCCAGCAGCACCAGATCATGCCTGGCGGCAGGTTGCGCCATCTCGGCCTTGTACTGTTTGCCAAACGCCGCCCATTGGGCGGGTGTCTCGGCTGCCTGCCCCAGCTTCATGGTCTCGCTGCTGGGGGCCAGATTGGGGAACCAGACATCGTACCAATGCTGGCTGGCAAATTCGCTCTTGGGTACGCCGCGGGGTGGGCGGCGCACCGTGCCGATCCGCAGCCCCTCATCGGGCAGGCGCGGGCTGCCAAGGCGAACGATAGCGAGGGCCATGACAGCGGGTTACTTCTCTTCGGCCACTTTCAGCGCCTGCCCGTAGCAGATCACCTGTTTCAGGCAGCCCGGGGTGTCGCTGAACTCGGCGCATTTGTCGATGGTGACGCCGTTGCCACCCATGTCGGCTGCGCGGCGGCGGGCCAGGGTGCGCGCTTCACCGGCGTTGGGCACCGGCTGGTTGGCATCGGCCTGGCAGGATTCACCCTCGATGGTGCCGAGGTAGAGGTAGTTGAGGTCAGCCAGCTCATCCTGTTCATAGATGCGCACGCTACCGGGTTTGAAGTATTCGTCGAAGTTCTCTTTATCCAGATTGCTGTTGAAGGCGTAGTTGGCACAGCCGGAGGCAATCAGGGGCATCATCAGGATCAGGCGTTTCATCGTCTCGTATCTTGTGTCGGTGATGAGGACAGTAGAAATGCGCAGGCGCTCCATGTCGGCATCTTGTTGAATAATGAGGGGGACATTATAGGGGCCAGCCGCCTGCGGCGACCAGCCCCGTTTTACGCCCGGTTGTCGGGGTGTGACCCCATCAGCCTGATATCAGCCTGATATCAAACAGGAGCCAGTCGCTGATAGAGGCTGCGGTAGTAATCATCCCCCAGCAGCTCGTTGTGAGGGGCGCACAGGCGGATCTGTCCCTCTTCCATCAGGGCAATCCGGTCCATCTGCTCCATCCCCAGCAGGCGGTGGGAGATGAGCAGCAAGGTGCGATCAGCCCCGAGCCGGAACAGCAGATCCATGATCTCCCGCTCGGTCTGGCTGTCGAGCCCTTCGGTCGGCTCATCGAGTAGCCAGAGCGGCGCATCGTGCAGCAGAGCGCGGGCAATGCCGATACGGCGACGCTCGCCACCGGAGAGGGGGCGGCCGCCGTCACCGAGCCAGGCGTCGAGGCCCGCCTTATCTTCCAGCAGATTGGCCAGCCCGACCTGGGTCAGCACCGCAATCAGCTGCTCGTCAGTGGCGGTCGGGGCGGCCAGTTTGAGGTTGCCCCGCAAGGTATCGGCAAACAGATGTACCCGCTGGCTCACCACCGAGATGGAGGCGCGCAGCGCACCTTCGCTGTAGTCGGTGAGCGGCTTGCCACCCAGCAGGATCTTGCCAGCCTGCGGGCTCCACTCCCGGGTAAGCAGCCCCATCAGGGTCGATTTGCCGCAGCCGGTCTGGCCCAGCAGGGCCAGCTTCTCACCGGCGTGCAGTTGCAGGGTGCAGCCACGCAGCACCGGTTGGGGGTTGCCGGGGTAGCCAAAATAGAGGTCATTGATCTGCAGCGCGCCAGCGGTGGCGTGGGTCTGCTCGTCGCCCCACACGGGGGCTTTGGCCTCTTGCAGGATCTCGTTCAGGCGGCGTGCCGAGGTAAGGCTGGTGGAGAGGTGCTGGAAAGCACCCGCCAGCGGCATCAGTGCCTCGAAGCTTGCCAAGGTGGCAAAGACCATCAACGCGGTTATGGGGTCGGGCGCAGCGCCCGCCACCCCATGACCGGCCAGCCAGAGCATCAGGGTCAGGGTCCAGCCGCTCAGCAGTTGCACCGAGAAGTTGGCCAGCCCGCTCACCTTGGCCATCCGGGCCTGCGCGGCAAGCAGCGCCTGTTCGGCTTGTTGCAGCTCAACCAGCGCCTTGGGGGCGGCGGCAAACATCTGCAGCTCGGCCTGACCATCCAGATAGTCCACCATCCGGGTACGCAGGGTCGATTTTTCGGCAATCAGCGCCTGACCGGGGCGACGGCCGAGGAAGTAGAACACCAGCGGCAGGGCAATCATGCCAAACAGCAGAATGGCCCCCAGGGTGAGGGCGAGGCGACTGTCGAAAAACGACAGGAAGAAGACCAGTCCGGCGGTGCTGAGCAGAGCCGCGCCTATGGGGGTGATCAGCCGCAGATAGACGTGATCCATCGCATCGATGTCGGCCACCAGCCGGTTGAGCAGATCCGCCTGACGGAAACCGGCCAGGGTACCGGTGGAGAGCGGCGAGAGTTTCTGCCAGAACCAGACCCGCAGTCGGGTCAATACCCGGAAGGTGGCGTCGTGGCTTACGACCCGCTCACCCCAGCGACCGGCGGTACGGACGATGGAGAAGAAGCGCACCCCGCCTGCAGGGGTCATGTAGTTAAAGGCATGGGTCGTCGCAACTGTCATCCCCGCCACGGCGGCGGCGGAGAGGAACCAGCCGGAGAGGGAGAGCAGCCCCATGCCGGCGGCCAGGGTCACCAGTGCCAGCAGCAAACCAATGGTGAGGCTGAGCCAGTGTTGGCGATAGAGGCGCAGAAACGGCAACAGATCACTCATCGAGAGAACCTCCGGAACGTTGGGAGAGCAGGCGGGCAAAAGGCCCATCCGCCTGACTCAATTGTTGGAAGCTGCCTTGCTCCACCAGCTGGCCGTGGGCCAGCACCATTATCTTGTCCATCTTGGTAAGCTGGTCGAGGCGGTGGGTGATCATCAGCAGGGTCTGGCCAGCCATCGCCTGCTCGAGGGTGGTCATGATGGCGCGCTCGGAGTGGCGATCCAGACTGGCGGTCGGCTCATCGAGCACCATCAGCTGGGTTGATTTGAGCAGGGTTCGCGCCAGGGCAAGGCGTTGGGCCTGACCAACCGAGAGGCCGCCTGCCTGATCGCCGACCGGATAGTCGAGCCCCTTCTCCATGGCAAATTCCCACGCCTGCGCCCGTTTCAGGGCATCTTCCAGCTCGGCATCGCTGGCCGTTGGCTTGGCCAGCAGCAGGTTATCGCGCAAGGAGGCGTGGAACAGCTGCGGGTTTTGCGAGAGCCAGCCCAGTTGCAGGCGCCACTGGCTCATGTCGAGGGTGGCAAGCTCCTGTCCGTTGACCTTGAGCTCGCCACGATAGGGGGCAAAGCCGAGCAGGGCGTTGACCAGCGAGCTTTTGCCTGCGCCGCTGACGCCGATGAGGGCGGTGCGCGAACCGGCTTCCAAAGTGAAGTCGATGGGGCCGACCAGCACCTTGCCTTCGGCGCTCAGCACTTCAAGCCCTTTGGCTTCTACCTTGACCGGGCTGTCGGCATGGAAGGGCGCCGTGCCTGCGGCCGGTTCGCTCACCTCGGCTTCGAGGAATTCAAGCAGCTGCTCGGCAGCGCCGATAGCCTGCGCTTTGGCGTGGTAGTGGGCACCCAGTTCCCGCAGCGGGGCGTAGAACTCGGGGGCGAGAAACAGCACGAACAGGCCGGTAAAGAGGGTGACCTTGACCCCATAGCTACCAAAGTTCAGATGGTCGATATAAGAGAAGCCGAAGTAGACGGCAACCAGCGCTACCGAGATGGCGGCGAAGAACTCCAGCACGGCGGTGCTCAAAAACGCCAAGCGCAGCACTTCCATGGTGCGCTCGCGAAAATCTTCCGAGGCGTCGCGAATAGCGTCACCTTCTGCCTGGGTACGCATAAAGAGTTGCAGCGTGCGCAGCCCTTTCAGCCGATCGAGGAAGTGGCCGGAGAGACGGGCCAGCGCCTGAAAATTGCGGCGGTTGGCATCGGCGGCGCCCACACCGACCAAGATCATAAAGATGGGGATGAGGGGCGCCGTGCCCAGCAGGATAAGGCCCGCAGCCCAGTTGACCGGGAACACGGCCACCAGAATGACCACCGGAATAAAGACGGCGATGGCCATCTGCGGCAGATAGCGGGAGAAGAAATCCTGCATATTTTCAATCTGTTCCAGCAGCAGGCTGGCCCAGCTACCGGCCGGACGGCGCTGGATATAAGCAGGGCCGAGACGGCTCAAGCGAGTGAGCACCAGCTGGCGGATGGTCTGGCGTACTGCACTGCCTGCCTTGAAGCTGGCCACTTCGCGGCCATAGGCCAGAGCGGCCTTGCCAAGCGTCACCAGCAGCAGGGTAATAAAGAGTGTGATGGATTGCTCAGGCGTTGAGCCTTCGATGATAAAGCCGTGCAACAGGGTCGCCAGCAGCCAGGCTTGCGCCACCATCAGAATGCCCTGGCCAAGGCCAAAAACGATGGATATCGTGATCCAGCGGCGACCGTGACTCGATTGCTTGCGCAACCAGCCATAGAGACGTTTTTGCGTTTTTTTATCCATTACCACCATCCTCGCGTCGAGTGGCGCAAGACTATCCTTGCCGTTTGGCCTTGGCAACCTTGTAAATTATCTGTGTTGAAAATGTTTGATTGAAAAAGCAACCGTCTGTTCAATCCTTGTCCGAACAGATTGATTTATTGAAAAAAGTGGCAAAGGCGCCATTGCGCTCGGCGGCAAAATGCATATAGTAGGAGCCCTGACGCGGGTGTAGTTCAATGGTAGAACGGTAGCTTCCCAAGCTGCATACGTGGGTTCGATTCCCATCACCCGCTCCAAATTTCAGATGCCAGGCGGGCATCGTATAATGGCTATTACCTCAGCCTTCCAAGCTGATGATGCGGGTTCGATTCCCGCTGCCCGCTCCAGCTTCAAAGCGAAAAGCCCACTCCTGCGAGTGGGCTTTTTGTTTTTCATCTATCTTGTGCGCCGTTCGACGTCACGCTTACCGTTTCTCAGCTTTAAGGCAAACCGCAGAGACAGAAAAGGCGCCCGAGGCGCCTTTTCAGATCAACAGCGTAGCGGGAGCTTATTCCTGCTCCAGCTCACCACAGAAACGGTAGCCTTCGCCGTGGATGGTGGCGATGATCTCCGGAGTATCGTTGACGCTTTCGAAGTGCTTGCGAATGCGACGGATGGTCACATCGACGGTACGGTCATGCGGCTTGAGCTCACGGCCGGTCATCTTCTTCAGCAGCTCGGCACGGGTCTGGATCTGGCCCGGGTTTTCGCAGAAGTGCAGCATGGCGCGGAACTCGGAGCGCGGCAGCTTGAACATGTCGCCAGTCGGGCTGACCAGTGCGCGGCTGTTGATATCCAGCGCCCAGCCGTTGAAGAGGTAGCGCTCAACCAGCTTCTTCTCTTCGCCACCGGCAGCCACGTTCATGGTGCGGCTCAGCAGGTTGCGGGCACGGATAGTCAGCTCGCGCGGGTTGAACGGCTTGGTGATGTAATCATCGGCGCCGATCTCCAGACCCAGGATCTTGTCCACTTCGTTGTCACGACCGGTCAGGAACATCAGGGCGATGTTGTCGTTCTCACGCAGCTCACGGGCCAGCAGCAGGCCGTTCTTGCCCGGCAGGTTGATGTCCATGATCACCAGATTGATGGTGTGGGAAGTGAGGGCCTGGTGCATCTCGTCGCCGTTGTTGGCTTCGAGCACGATGTAGCCTTCGGCTTCAAAAATGCTTTTCAGGGTATTGCGTGTGACCAGCTCGTCTTCGACGATCAGAATGTGTGGTGTTTGCATGAGTATTCCCAGATTCTTATCAGTTAATTATCTTAAATTTAACACTCTTTGGCGTTTCAAACCGATTTCCTGACTGATCCTGAAAATTTATTACGTCATCCTGGGTATGAGAGTCAGGTCGGAATATCGCGAATTAGGCATCAGTACCGGCAAGTATCCCTGTGCCACTTATAGGTTCCCGACAAGTCTGGTCGAGCAGAGCCTGGAAAGGTCGTCCATTACGAAAGTGGCCGCATTTTATCAGTTAACAGGAGCATAACAACACTCTTTGCCGTCAGATAGCAACTTTTTAACTCTGATTTGATATAGGTCAAACCCTGGTACAGCAGCATCATACTTGGCCTGAACCGGGTTTTCGCCCCTACAAAATGTAATGGAATGTAACATGTGATTGACATGAATTTGTGGGAAAACTACAAGAAAATCTGCTTTATCGCGCCATTTGAGCCACCAGATTGGTCTGCCTTTGCCATCATCACAGCCTGGAATCCGGCCAGCCAGTGGGTCACAGAACGACGCAATATGCGGCGGGAACGGGCGATGTGGCGCCATCTGACCGTGGATTTGCAGGTGTCAGTGGCGGGGCCGTTTTGGGGATCTGACCCGGACGAACGCTGGCAGGAGTCATCGCTGGCGGTGGCGCTATCCCTGCCACAAGCCCGTCAGCTGGCAGCGCGTTTTGGCCAGAATGCTCTCTACTGGGTGGAGGATGGCCAGCTCTGGTTGACACCAGTATTGACGGATAAATCAGCAGTTTATCTGGGCAATATTGAATCCTTCTGGATTGCCAGAAACCTTGCCTGATGAAAGAATGAACACCTTCATGTATCTGAAAGGAATCAAATCATGCTGGATCTCCTGCCCGACCTCTGCGATCAACATGGCGACTTGCTGCAAGTGGCCGACCCGGTGTTTCAGGATTTTGGCGGCAAGGCCATCTTCTATGGTCGCGCCGTAACGCTCTCCTGTTATGAAGACAACAGTCTGGTGCGGGATCTGGTGACCCGCCCCGGTCACGGCAAGGTGATGGTGATCGACGGCGGCGGCTCGCTGCGCCGTGCGCTGCTTGGCGATCAGCTGGCGGTCAAGGCGGTGGAGCAGGGGTGGGAGGGGATCCTGATCCACGGCGCGGCGCGGGATGTGGGCACCCTGGCGACACTGGCGCTCGGGGTCAAGGCGCTGGCGGCCTGTCCGGTCAAGACCGAGAAACGGGGATTGGGTGAGCTGGGGGCCGTGGTCAGCTTTGCCGGGGTGACCATCCACGAAGGGGATTATGTCTATGCGGATCGCAACGGCGTGGTGGTGAGTGCCACGCCGCTGATCTGATTCAGAAGTTGAAACCGACCCCCAGGCTCAGCGCCTGATCGGCAGTTATGGCGCTGACGCCGTAGTTGGCGGTGAGGGAGAGTCTGGGGGTCAGCAGCAGGCTGGAGTTGAGCTCCAGCAGGGTGCTGGCCTTGTTGAGATCAAGATGCTTGATCTGGCTGCCGATATTGAATGCCGGAGAGAGTTGGTAGCGTATCCCCGAACTCATATTGAAACCGGATGTGCGATTCTGATCCGCCACCGCCGGGCCCGCTTCCATAAAGAGGGTCACATCATCCACCACCGGATATTGATAACCGCTATTGACCAGCCAGAGATCAAAACTGTCGCTGTGATGGCTATGGCCATTGAGCAGCACACCCGAGTAACTTTTGACATAGAGAGACGGGTTGGATTGCGGCTGAACCACTGCCCAGTCGGCGGCCTGTACGGCCATGCTGGCGCAGGTTGCAAGCAGTGTGATGATGAGTGATTTGACCATTCGTTTCCCCTCCCTGGGTCCGGAACTGAGCCTAAGCATGGCACATGCCAGCTGGTAGTAAAGTGAAGGGAGATCACAATAAAATCCTTTGGCATGGGCGTCAGCCATGATAAACAGGCTGCCGTATTGATGGCTCTAATCATTAAGAGGTGAATCCATGAACAAGAAACTGACTCTGCTGGCCGCGCTGGCACTGGGAGGCTGCGCTATGGCAACAGGTTCCAGCATGGCTCAACTGCAAGCATCCAGCTGGCAGCTGCAAGGCGCCACCGGCGATACCTTCACCCTGCAAGTGGTCGACGGCAAGGTGGCGGGCAAGGGCGGCTGCAACCGCTATTTTGGCGGTATCACCAAACAGGGTGACGGTGTCTTGACGCTGGGCGCCATGGGCTCCACTCGCATGATGTGCATCGGCGACGCCATGAACAAAGAGACCGAGTTCCTGCAAAAGCTGGAGAAGGTGGCAACCTACTCCATCAACGGCAACCAGCTGACTCTGAGCGATGCCAACAAGGCGGCCCTGCTCACCTTCAACGCTGTGCCAGCTGCCAAATAAGGCACGCGTTCGTCTGATTGCCCCGACAGCTCTGACTGTCTGATACACGCCCTCCTTCTGGAGGGCGTCTGTTTATCTGCGATGAACCCTGTGTGGTCATCCGCGATTGTTGTTCACTCGTCGATTCTCCAGTCTGCCCGCTTTGATGCCAGAACCTCGTATCTTCGCTTCGGTACGTATCTTGATCATTTCGATAATTCTTGTATAGTTGAAATGAAAGGTCGCACCAAGGGGAGTGAAGATGAACAAAGAGATGGCCACCAAGGTCTTTGAATCGCTGGCATCCGGCATCCGGCTCGATGTATGGCGGCTGCTGGTGAAGGCCGGGCTGGAGGGGCGGGTCGCCGGTGAACTGGCCAGCGAGCTCGATATTGCCCCCAATACCCTCTCGTTTCACCTCAAGGCGATGCTCAATACCGGTCTGCTGTCGGTGGAGCAGGAGGGGCGCTTTCTACGCTACCGCGCCAATATTCCCCTGATGCTGGATGTGATCGCCTACCTCACCGAGGAGTGCTGCGCCGGTCATCCCGAGGCGTGCGGCGTGATGCGTGCCGAGTCAGCCTGCTCCCCCCATGTTCTGCCTGCGCAGCCCTGCTGCAACAAGGAGTAATGCCATGTCCTCCATTCAGATTTTTGATCCCGCCCTCTGCTGCTCCAGCGGTGTCTGCGGTACCGAGGTTGATCAGGCACTGGTCACCTTCGCAGCCGACCTTGCCTGGGCCAAGGAGCAGGGGGTGGCCATCGAGCGTTTCAATCTGGCCCAGCAGCCGATGCAGTTTGCCGAGACACCTGCCGTCAGCGCTTTTCTGACCCACGCCGGGGAGGAGGGGTTGCCACTGGTGCTGGTGGAGGGGCAGGTGGTGTTGACTGGCCGTTATCCGAGCCGTAGCGAGCTGGCTCGTTATGCCGGGTTGCCTGCGCCTCAAGCGACCATCAAGGGGATCGTCAAGGGCGGCTGCTGCTCCGGCAGCGGTTGCTGCTGAGCCGTGACGCACCATTCGGGAGAGGCTATGTATCATTTTCTGACCAATCCACCGCCGTTTCTCTTCTTCACCGGCAAGGGCGGGGTGGGCAAGACTTCGCTGGCCTGCGCCAGTGCGGTGGCTCTCTGTGATATTGGCAAGCGCGTACTGCTGGTGAGCACCGACCCTGCCTCCAACGTGGGGCAGGTGTTTGCCACCGAGATCGGCAATCGGGTCACCACCATCGCCACGGTGCCCGGTTTGTCGGCGCTGGAGATAGATCCCCCCGCGGCGGCCAAAGCCTATCGGGAGCGGATTGTCGGGCCGGTACGCGGCAAGTTGCCCGAGAGCGTGGTGCGCAGCATCGAGGAGCAGCTCTCCGGCGCCTGCACCACCGAGATCGCCGCCTTTGACGAATTCACCGCGTTGCTGACCGACCAAACGCTGCTGGCCGAGTATGACCACATCGTCTTTGATACGGCCCCAACTGGCCACACCATCCGGCTGCTGCAACTGCCGGGCGCCTGGAGCGAATTTCTGGAGCAGGGCAAGGGGGATGCCTCCTGCCTTGGCCCGCTGGCGGGGCTGGAGAAGCAGCGCAGCCAGTATGCAGAGGCGGTCGCCGCGCTGGCTGATGCCGCTCGCACCCGCTTGGTTTTGGTGGCACGCGCCCAGCACTCCACCCTGCGGGAAGTGGTTCGCACCCACGAGGAGCTGGCCGCCATCGGTTTGTTGAATCAGCAACTGGTGATCAATGGCCTCTTCCCCGAAGGCGCCATTGCCGGAGATCCGCTGGCAATGGCGCTCTGGCAGCGCGAGCAACAGGCTCTCGCCCAGATGCCGCAAGGGATCAAGGGGCTGGCGCAGGATCATATTCCGCTGCTGGCTACCAATCTGGTGGGGGTCGAGAGCCTGCGCCAACTGCTGCAACCACAGGATGCTGGTGAGCAGGCACCACTGGCAACGTCAGCCCATCAGCCAGCCCAGCCCGAGTTGAGTTCGCTGGTGGACGAGCTGGCCGCCGACGGTCACGGCCTTATCATGCTGATGGGCAAGGGCGGGGTGGGCAAAACCACGCTGGCGGCCGCCGTTGCGGTGGAGCTGGCTAGCCGCGGCTTGGCGGTGCACCTCACCACCTCGGATCCCGCCGCGCACCTGAGCGAGACGCTGGCAGCTAGTCTGCCCCATCTTGAGGTGAGCCGCATCGACCCCCACGCCGAGACCGAGCGTTACCGCGCTCAGGTGCTGGCCACCAAGGGGGCGGCCCTGGACGAGCAGGGGCGGGCACTGCTGGAGGAGGACTTGCGCTCTCCCTGTACCGAGGAGATCGCCGTGTTCCAGGCCTTCTCGCGCATCATTCGCGAAGCGGGCAAGCGCTTTGTGGTGATGGATACCGCCCCTACCGGCCACACCCTGCTGCTGCTCGACGCTACCGGCGCCTACCACAGGGAGATCGCTCGTCAGATGGGAAACAAGGGGATGCACTTCACCACCCCCATGATGCAGTTGCAGGACCCCAAACAGACCAAGGTACTGATTGTGACGCTGCCCGAGCCGACGCCGGTACAGGAGGCGGCCAATCTGCAATCCGATCTACGCCGGGCTGGCATCGAGCCTTGGGGCTGGCTCATCAACCACAGCTTGCAGCAAGCCGCGGTCAGCTCGCCGCTGCTGCAACTGCGGGCTGAACGCCAGCAGCCCTATGTCGAGGCAGTCGAGCAGCAACACGCCAGCCGCTACGCCGTGGTGCCGCTGCTCGCCGAGGAGCCGGTGGGGCCCGATGCCCTGCGCCGTCTCTGCCAGCACCATTGAGTCGCCGCCCCGGCCTGCTGCCGGGGCGGCTTGAATATGCCGTTACTTGTTATAAACCCGTGTTTTGAACCAATAGAAGATGCGAAATTGCGCCGCATCGGGAGCTGTGATGTCTGCAACATGTGATGCCAAGGCCGTGCCTGCCATCGGCTTTTTTGAACGTTATCTGACCGCTTGGGTCGCCCTCTGCATTCTGGTGGGGATTGGGCTTGGGCAGGGTTTGCCGGATCTCTTCAAAGCGATCGGTGCCATGGAGGTGGCCAAGGTCAACCTGCCGGTGGGGCTGCTGATCTGGGTGATGATCATCCCCATGCTGCTCAAGATCGACTTTGGCGCCCTGCATCAGGTGAAGGGCCAAATGAAGGGTATTGGGGTCACCCTCTTTATCAACTGGCTGGTCAAGCCCTTCTCCATGGCCTTCCTCGGCTGGCTCTTTATCCGCGTGCTGTTTGCCGACTGGCTGCCGGCGGATCAACTCGACAGTTATGTCGCGGGGCTGATCCTGCTGGCGGCGGCCCCCTGCACCGCCATGGTGTTTGTCTGGAGTCGCCTCACCAACGGCGATCCCTACTTCACCCTGTCGCAGGTGGCGGTGAACGACCTCATCATGGTGTTTGCCTTCGCGCCGCTGGTGGCTCTGCTGCTCGGGGTCTCCAGCATCATAGTGCCGTGGGATACCCTGCTCACCTCTGTGGTGCTCTATATCGTCATCCCAGTCATCATCGCCCAGCTGCTGCGCAAGGCTTTGCTGAAAAAGGGAGAGGCCCATTTTGACGGCGTCATGACCCGCATCCAGCCCTGGTCGGTGGCGGCCCTGCTGCTCACTCTGGTGCTGCTGTTTGCCTTTCAGGGCAACGCCATCATTGAGCAGCCGCTGGTTATCGCCCTGTTGGCGGTGCCGATCCTGATCCAGGTGCTGTTCAACTCCGGGCTGGCTTACTGGCTCAACCGCAAGGTGGGGGAGAAGCACTCGGTCGCCTGTCCTTCCGCCCTGATCGGTGCCTCCAACTTCTTTGAACTGGCGGTAGCTGCCGCCATCAGCCTGTTCGGCTTTCACTCCGGCGCGGCGCTCGCCACCGTGGTCGGGGTGCTGATCGAGGTGCCGGTCATGCTGCTAGTGGTGCGGGTGGTTAACGCCAGCAAACCCTGGTACGAAGCGGGACTAAACCGTTAACAGATGACCGTTGACTGGTGGCCGTTAACAGACGGCCGCTAACTGATGCTATCTATTTTCTATTCACTTGATTAATGAGAGACACGCAAATGAGTGCAATCACCATCTATCACAACCCGGAATGTGGTACCTCCCGCAACACCCTGGAGCTGATCCGCAACAGCGGCGTGGAACCTACTGTCATCCACTATCTACAGACGCCCCCCTCCCGCGACCAGCTGGTGGCGCTGATCGCCGCCATGGACATGCCGGTGCGTGATCTGTTGCGCAAGAACGTGCCGCCTTACGAGGCGCTCGGGCTGGCGGAAGATCGTTTCAGCGATGATGAACTGATCGATGCCATGCTGGCTCACCCCATCCTCATCAACCGGCCCATCGTCGTCACGCCGCTTGGCACCAAGCTGTGCCGTCCGTCGGAAGTGGTGCTCGATATTCTGCCCGATCAGCAAAAAGGGGCCTTCGCCAAGGAAGATGGCGAGCAGGTGGTGGATGCGAGCGGCAAGCGCCTCAAGTAATCGTCTGAACGCTCAAGTACGGATTGAAACAGGGCCAGCTTCACGCTGGCCCTGTTTCGTTGTGTGAACAAGTTGAAAAAGTTACTCCGGCCAATCGTTTTACCGCTTTTTCTGTGACGATGATCACTGTACCATCGCCGCCCGACCTGCCACCCGGCCGCATCTCCCCCTGCGACGGCGCTGGCGTCACCCGATACATGCTGTCACCCGGAACGTGAATGACCCCAGGATGGGACCCGCCACTAACCTGTAGGTTTGTGGTCTGCGTGTCGCGTGGGTCGGCACCTCTCCCGCCGGATCGCCCGCGACGCCTGTCTGCAGACTTGCCATATGAAACTCCTCTCTTCATAGGTGCAAGATGACACTGTTATTGAGTCTGGTCGGTATGCTGGCCCTGATGTTTATCGCCTGGCTGGCCAGTGAAAACCGCCGAGCCATCCGCTGGCGAACCGTGCTGGGTGCGCTCGCCCTGCAAACCGGTTTTGCTGCGCTGGTGCTCTATTTCCCCCCCGGACAAATCATGCTCGGTGCCATGAGCAATGGCGTCTCCGCCCTGCTCGGCTTTGCCGACAGCGGCATCCGTTTCGTGTTTGGCGATCTGGCCAGCAACGGATTTATCTTCGCCGTGCGGGTGCTGCCGCTGGTGATCTTTATCAGCGCGCTGATCGCCGTGCTCTACCACTTCGGCATCATGCAGTGGGTGATCCGGGTACTGGGCGGCGCCGTGCACCGCCTGCTCGGCACCAGCCGCGCCGAGTCACTGGTGGCCACCGGCAATATCTTCCTGTCGCAAGGGGAGTCGCCGCTGCTTATTCGTCCCTTCCTCGCCGGTATGACCCGCTCCGAACTCTTTGCGGTGATGACCTGCGGCATGGCCTCGGTGGCGGGCTCGGTGCTGGGCGGTTACGCCGGTCTGGGGGTGGATCTGAAATACCTGATTGCCGCCTCCTTTATGGCGGCGCCGGGTGGCCTGCTGATGGCCAAACTGCTGGTGCCGGAGCAGCAGCAGGTGAGCGATCAGACCGAGATCACCCTCGACAAGAGCGACTACAGCAACGCCATCGACGCGCTGGCGGGCGGCGCCATGGGCGGCATGAAGATCGCCGTAGCCATCGGTACTATCCTGCTCGCCTTTGTCAGCGTCATCACCATGATCAACGCCGGTCTCACCAGCGTCGGTGAGTGGTTCGGCTGGGCCGATCTCTCCTTGCAGCAGCTGCTGGGCTATCTGTTTGCTCCGGTGGCCTGGCTGATTGGCGTGCCCGCCAGCGAGATGATGGCGGCAGGCTCCCTGATCGGTCAGAAGGTGATCATGAACGAGTTTGTCGCCTATCTGGACTTTGCCAATATCAAAGCGGATCTGAGCGCCCACACCCAGATCATCATCACCTTCGCGCTGTGCGGTTTCGCCAATCTGGGCTCCATTGCGGTGCAGCTGGGTTCTATCGGCACCATGGCGCCGGAGCGCCGTCACGATGTTGCCAATATGGGCTTCAAGGCTGTGTTGGCGGCGACCCTGGCCAACCTGATGAGCGCCACCCTGGCCGGGATCTTTGTCTCGCTCTGATGAGATAAAGCCAGGCTGCGCCAGTAAAAAAGCGCCCGCCCCATCTGGGGCGGGCGCTTTGCTTTATGGCCAGGGTGCTAGCGAGCGTTCGCTTCCCCCAGCCGTGGGTTGAGGGAGAGGATACGGGTCTTGCTGACCCGGTGGCGATAGATCTCCCGCAGATAGAGCAGCGCCTTTTTCACCGATTCACGGCTGAGGCGAATATCGTTGATGGAGACGAACTTCTCTTTCTCGCGGATAAGCTCCCGATATTTCTTCTCATACATGGGCTTGATGGCGTACCAGTTGGTATCGAGGATCTTGGCCGGGTTCTCGAACTCGTTGAGCATGCTGTCGAGCAGCGCATCGTTCCACTCCTCATTGCAGATCATCTCGATCACCGCTTTGTCCAGATGCTCATCGAAGCGATAGTGATCCTTGGCAAAGCAGCGCTTGATAAAGGCCACGATCAGGGTCAGGAAGTCATCGCTCAGGCAGGGGCTCTTGACGATCAGGGTGGTGAGGGAGATGTTGGCCGACGCCCCGATGACCAGCGCATAGCGCTTGAGGGTGGTATTGGGGAAGAGCCCGTTGAGATGAGACTTGAGCCGGTTGAGATCCATATAGGAGAGCTTGTACTCCTTGGGCAGGGAGATGATCGACACCACAGAGGAGCAGTTCTTGAAGAAGTGCAGCTCGTTGAGGTGGGCCGGGTCATGGCCGCTTTTCACATAGTCGTCCAGATACTCCCGATAATTGCCCGCCTCGATGGGCAGCAGACTGATCCCCTCGATGGCCTGGGTCATCTTGTTGAAGTGGGGCAGCTCGATGGAACGGGTGAAGAGATCGTCCACATTGAGCCCGTCCTCCTTGTCAAACAGGCCGCCGGGGGGCGAGATGGATTCGGCATACGCCACCGCCACCGGTCCCGCCAGACTCATGAAGAGGTCGTTGGCATCGAGGCGAATGGTCTCGCTGATGTCGATGCCCGCCCGGCGAAAGTAGTTCTCGTCGTAGTCGGTGGTGACGGCCTGGGCGGTGAGAATGTTGAAGATCTGCTGGGAGATGTACTGGTTGGCGTACTTCTCCATGGTGTTGACGTCAACGTGCTGGATCTCGCCATCGTCGCTCTCTTCGGCGTAGCGCATGATGTCGTTGGAGATCAGCATCATGGCATTCCAGGGCCTGATCCGCTTGAGCATGCTGGCGTCGCACGCCTGTTCGTTGTCGAAGTGATAGGAGAAGTCCCACTCCTCGGCCAGGTACTTGCACAGCAGGCGCCCGGCATTGATGTGCAGCGCTTCTGAAATCTCGATGCCCCGATCACAGATATTGGGCAGTATGCAGATGCCGCTGGTGAAGATGGGATCGAACATGAAGTGTTCCCCGAGGGAGAGGTGCTCCTCCTCTTCTGACGGGGGCGAGAAGGTCTTGCTCATGTAGGAGTACTGCTGGGCCAGCCCGAATTCGGAGGCCATGCCGGAGCCGGTGCCGCCCCCGGCACTGAAGATATAGAAATAGAGGCGTGACTGGTTGGCCTTGATGCCGCAGGAGTCCACCAGATAGGTATGTATCGCCTGCCACTCGGAGTTGGCGAAGTAGTGGGGGCTCTTGTTGAGAATGATCTTGGCCAGATACTGACCCAGGATGGGGGCGTTCCCCGCGCCCCCCGCGTGGATCTCCGACAAGTCCATCACCCGCATCTTGGCGTAGTCGCGCAAGGATCCACCTTCGCCGCTGCGATTGGAGTGGCGGATGCGGCCATCTATGTCCTTGTCCAGGTCCCCCAGCATCACCATGGGTTCGATCAGAAAGACAGGGCGGGCGCCATTGCTGGGCAGTCGCAGGTTGCGGCGGATCCAGCTCAAGGGGCCAAACTCCTTCTCCCGCTTGCGCTGCTCCTCGCTGTTGAACTCGTTCATGTAAAAGCTGCGGGCGTTGTAAACCAGCGAGGCCACATCCTGGGCGATGTTGGAGCCGCAGCGTCCCAGCCCCACCAGACAGACGGACGGAAAGTTGTGGGGCACGGCGGCGCCCGTTTCACTCTCTCCGATGGCGGCCGGAAACACCGAGTGGCGCAGCTGTTCCAGATTGGCGAGAATGCGGGCCAGATCCCCTTCGGTGTAGTAGAGGTAACGGTTGCCTGCGTCCTGCTCATCATCCGTGTTGATAGGTAGCAGATCGATATGCTCGGTCATGAAAAAAGATCCCTCTTGGCGGCGAATGTATATAAATCAGCAGCTTTTCGACTGCCCGCTAACTCTAGATGATAAAAAGCGGGGGCGCGGTGAGAGGAGGGCGAGAGTTGTGACTGTGTGATCATGGGCACAGCAACACCCCGTAAATCTGCCGGTACCCCGACTGGACGGATGGGGCAACGGCGTCCCATTCCCCTGACAATCGGGGCGACTGCACTCAACAACCTGTTGGCCGTGTGCCGGATTATCCCGCTCTGAGCGGCCTGTTTCCCCTTGCGCTGGCGTGGTGGAATAAACACAAAAAAGAATTTTTAGATTGGTTTCGGCACTTCCAATCGAAAATTTGATTGGGCAGTAACGGCATTAGCGGTGTCAGATTAGGGGAGCAGGTTGGCCAACGCGCCGTCAGCCAGTCTTTACGCGGTCACACAAGGAGACACTCTGATGGAAACACTTGACCAGAAAATCGACACCATGCGAGAAGCATTTATGCAGCAGGAGCGCAAACAGGCCCACGACAAGTGGCAAGCCAGGGTCGAGGAGCTGCTACAGATACGGGGTGAGGAGAGACAACCGGAGGAGCAGGAAGAGTAGTGCTCGCTCCCGGGCGAAAGTTGAGGTAGCGCACGTTTCGTATCGGCTACCCGTTATCTACCACCGATAAAAAACCACCGACCTTTTGCAGGTCGGTGGTTTTTTTATGGATTGCTGCCGATTGGATGGCCTGACTTCCGGGCCGGGCTATGGGGCCAAATCCAGGGGCGTAGGGATGCGACTACTTCGAATGGGTGACGGGCTCTTCGGAGAGCAACTCGTTGACGAATCCAACTGCTAAATGAATATTGGACTCCATCTTGTCGCCGTCCACCGCATTCTCTTTCCACGATTCAGGGGCTTCAGGATGTGGCCCGGAAACGGCCACCTTGCCTTTGCCGTATGAGCTGATCAGCGCGGCAATCTGATGGTTTTGAAAATGGGCGATAACCTTGACCTGCTCGGGGCTTGGCACCGGCGTAAATTGCGGGCCGGCCTGGTAATACATCTGGCGCTCTTCACCAAGCCAGCTGATCGGGAAGATCCTGGCGCTAAAGTCGCCGTCATAATCATCGGATGTGGCAGGGACAAGGCCCAGCGCCGGCACAAACCCCGCTTCTTCAGACCAGCCGGTGGATGCCACAAATGCCCCCCCACAGATCCCGAGGTAGCGGCCGCCGTTCTGCAAATAGGTTTTTAATGCCGAACGAGCGTCCGCAGTGAAGGCGTTGAGCAGCGGCTCAACATCGTCCTCAGTACCGCCAACGATAAACACCCTGGCATGATCGAGCTCTGCAGGCAGCTCCCCGATATTGGAGAGATACCTGACTGGCAACCCCACCTGCTTGACCACATCCGCAATCGCCTTGGTGCTATCCCCATCAGATACCGGCCCGTTATAGATCAGCGCGTACGGCTCTTGTTTCGGCTGTGCAGAGGCGGCCTCAGCCATGCATCCTGTCATTAACCAAAGGCTGATAACGCTCGCAATCCGCACGAGGCTTTTTGATACATTCATCGCTGCCACTATCCCTGTGATATGAACCGAAGAGACTACTTATCACGATCACGTTCTGCATGTCAGCTGCAGTTAAATGAACATTTCAAGTTAACGCACCAACGCTGATTGGGCCTGCGTTCGACACACAACGAACGAGCCAATACAGAAGGGACAAACGACAGAAGCTCGGCTCCGGCTTAGGGGGCTCGTGTAACAGCCGTTTTCATCACTTTCTGAGTGACGCCTCTTATGGCTGATGGATAAGGATTCGAGGGGGAATACAGCAACATAAGAGGGGGCACTTCACCTTCACTTCACCGAGCGGGGGTAGGGTAGGCTCACGTTTTCAGTTGGAGCTTCACTCTATGCCCACCATCGTCACCCACGCTGCCGTACCCCTCTGCCTTGGTCTCGGGCTTGGCAGCCGGATTATCCCGCCGCGCCTGCTGCTGGCTGGGGTCGCCATCGCCATGCTGCCCGATGCCGATGTGCTCGCCTTCAAACTGGGGGTCGCCTACGGCCATGTCTTTGGCCACCGCAGCTTTACTCACTCATTGCTGTTTGCCTTTGTCCTGCCCACTCTGGCCATGCTGTTTCACCGCCAATTTCGGGCCAGCGCCGCCATCGTCTGGTCGTTTCTGCTGCTCTCTCTGCTTTCCCACAGCCTGCTCGATTCCCTCACCACCGGCGGCAAGGGGGTTGGCTGGCTCTGGCCGTGGCGTGACGAGCGCTTCTTCGCCCCCTGGCAGGTGATCCGGGTTGCCCCCTTCAAGCTGGAGGCTTATCTCACCGCTCGGGGTGAAGCGGTGATCCTCTCCGAGCTCTACTGGGTCTGGCTGCCGGGGGCTGTATTGATGGTGGGATTGATGGGGTGGCGGGTGTGGGGAAGGG
>NZ_JBFOCL010000040.1:0-30420 GCF_040907785.1 Aeromonas sp. s8 | reverse complement strand
GGGGACGCTAGATGTGGGGTTGAAAGGGGGGGGAGCATGGTTGAGCAAAAAATCAAAAACTGGCCCCCGATCTTTTGTGTTCTGGCTATGCAATGTTTTGCTTATAAAGATGGGGGCCTGATTTTTCCTAGTGTTAGAACACCTCATGTAATGAGTGATTATGCTACAGCCAAATTGCTTTTTAATTCGTTGGCTGTTTGTCGCGTAGAGCCTTTGTTTTAGTAACTAGCTCCTGCAATGCGGGAGCATCGCTGGTGCCAAAGCGTTGGAGGAGCTCGTCATATACCGTGATTGCGTCTTCTGAACGACCCAGTTGGCCTAACGTCATGCCTTTGTAGCACAGCGCCTTGGCCACTTGCTCTTGCAGAACGGGAGCATCGCTGGTGCCAAAGCGTTGGAGGAGCTCGTCATATGCCGTGATTGCGTCTTCTGAACGACCCAGCTGACCCAAGGTCCTGCCTTTGTTGCAGAGCGCCGTGGCCACGTGCTCTTGCAGATCGGGAGCATCGCTGGTGCCAAAGCGTTGGAGGAGCTGGTCATATACAGTGATTTCGTCTTCGTAACGACCCAGCTGACCTAACGTCACGCCTTTGTTGCAAAGCGCCTTGGCCACTTGCTCTTGCAGTGCGGTAGCATCAGTGGAGCCAAAGCGTTGGATGAGTTCGTCATATACAGTGATTGCGTCTTCTGAATGGCCCAGCTCACTTAACGTTATGCCTTTGTAGCACAACGCTTTTGCCACTGGCTCTTGCAGTTTGGGCTCATCGGTAGAGCCAAAGTGTTGGATGAGTTCGTCATATACAGTGATTGCGTCTTCTGAATGGCCCAGCTCACTTAACGTTATGCCCTTGTAGCACAACGCTTTTGCCACTGGCTCTTGCAGTTTGGGCTCATCGGTAAAGCCAAAGCGTTGGATTAGCTCGTCATATACCGTGATTTCGTCTTCTGAATGACCCAGCTGACTTAACGTCACGCCTTTGTTGCACAGGGCCTTGGCCAGTTGCTCTTGCAGTGTGGGAGTATCGGTAGCGCCAAAGCGTTGAATGAAGTCGTCATATACCGTGATAGCGTCTTCTGAACGACCCCCTTGACTTAACGTCACACCTTTGTTGTACAGTGCCTTGGCCACTTGTTCTTGCACTGCGAGACCATCGGTGGTGCCAAAGCGTTGGATGAGCTCGTCATAGAACGTGATTGCGTCTTCCGAATGACCCAGTTGACTTAACGTCACGCCTTTGTTGTACAGCGCCTTGGCCACTTGCTCTTGCACTGCGGGAGCATCGGTGGTGCCAAAGTGTTGGATGAGCTCGTCATATATATCCATTTCCTGTTCAAGACTAGTTTGTTTTAATGCCAAGTTTAAATAGGCTTTAGCAACCCAGACTTCTTCAGTAATATCTTGAGGTCTGAGTTGTACAGATAGTTCAATAATGTCCTGATATTTACCTTGTAAGAACAATTCAAGATAGTTTGGACGTTGTGCATCACGCTCTACTTTTTGCGCTTGCATGAGGCGCTGTCGTAGTTCTTGTAAAATATCTTGAGTCGCTATCGAAACTGATTGGCTGTCGTCTAATTGAATGTCAGGATGGACTGTGTTGACATTATTATGTTGTGGATAGTCAGTGACTGCATCGAGTTCTTCGAGCAAGTGAGCATATGGGTCAGTAATAATCATTGGAGGAAAGCAATCTAGCTGTTGAGCTAGTTCAACCAAAAATATATCAGCTCCATTTGCACAGCGCATATAATAGGCTAGGCTTGTTTTTAAAATAGACTCAGAAATATGCGAGGGAGCTTGCTCCTGCATATCGACCCAAAATAGTCGATGCTGGCCTGAAAAATGATTTTTTATCTGCGGAAAAAATGCGTCGGCTTGCCCGCTGTAACCAATAAACAATGCTGGTGATTCATTTAATGTTGCACATACAAATTGGCTCAATTGTGCCGCATGTTCCGCAGTTTCTTTATCGGAATTGAGCTGAGCAAAACCATGGCTTTGTCCGTGAAGATGAACAATGGCAGGATTATCAATCAAGTGATATAAGTTTAAATTGGCTGCTGTAAAGTCATAAGTAGCGGGGTACAAACCTAATAGCCCACAACTACGAGCTAATAAATTATCAAAGTTAAATGTTAAGACGCGGCTAATGTAGCCTTCTCGTAGCAGGCATGCCAAGGCAATATGAGCCCAATTAATTTTTGCCTGATCAATATAACTCTTCAGAAAACGTCTGCGATCATCGCGGCCAATTTGTGCCATGCACTTACCGTAGTCTTCGCGATCAGCACCAACAAGCAATTTAAGTTCGGTTTCAAAACATTTATGCATTTCCTCAGTTAGTCTTTTTGCAAGAGGAATTCCTGCTGTAACTGAGCAACCAGCACCAGTGAAAAAAACAAAAGGCTTATTGCCATCCTTGGCTTTTCGCATAAACTTAGCTAAATCAGAAACATCATATTGCAGCGAGATCTTATCCATTCCCTAAACCTTGTGTAAGTCGTTTCTGTCATATGAGAAATACTATAAAATATCAATCCTTACCTTATTACGCTTACTAAATATCATTTCTATAGTATTCTCTCGTTCGAGAGGTGATTTTCGTTTGAATATCTTAATGGTCGGAGAGAAAATGAGAAGAGGGGTTTGATAGGAATCTGTTCCAGATCAAAAAATTAGTCATCAGTGGCATTTGTATTTAGCAACTTGTTTGGCAGAGAATGCACATTCCCCCTCACCCCAGCCCTCTCCCGGAGGGAGAGGGGGCAAAATGCCCAGAGCCGCAAGCGGGGAGAAGCCACAAAAAGAAAGGGAGCCGGTCAGGCTCCCTTTGATGCGGCGATGCAACGATGGCTGCTATGTGTAAGGTGGATACGCAGCCGGATCACTCACGGCCAATAGCATTTGGCCAATGTCATTCTTTATCGATTGGTCGCGGCCTTCATCCCTTCCACAAACTCTTTCAGACGGGTGAGCATATGTTCCGGGTTCTGGTGGTGGGTCTCGATGAGCTTCACCACGGCGGAGCCGGAGATGGCACCGGCGGCGCCAGCGGCAATCGCTTCACGCACCTGAGCCGGTTCGCTGATGCCAAAGCCGAGCAGGGCAGGGGGAGCATTGAACTCGCGCAGGGTATTGATCAGCCCTTCCACCGGCATGCCGGCCTTGGTCTCGGCACCGGTCACGCCAGCGCGGCTCACCAGATAGGTGTAACCATTGCCGAGCTCCGCCACCTGTTTCAGGGTCTTGGCGTCGCCATTGGGCGGGGCGATAAAGATGCTGTCGATGCCGAACTTGTCGGCGGCCGCCTTGTAGGGCGCGCACATCTGCACCGGCACGTCGGCGACCAGCACGGAGTCCACGCCCGCCTGCAGGCACTTCTCGTAGAAGCCGTCAATTTTGCGCACATAGACGAGGTTGGCGTAGACCAAGAGGCCAATGGGCAACTGCGGGTACTTGGCGCGGATGCGGCCAAGCAGCTCGAAGCAGTCGTCCGGGGTGGTGTGGCTGGCAAAGGCGCGCAGAGCGGCGCCCTGAATGGTGGGGCCATCCGCTACCGGATCGGAGAAGGGAATGCCGAGTTCGAGGGCATCGGCGCCCCCTGCGACCAGCGCATCGACGATGGCCAGCGACAATTCGGGGGTGGGGTCACCCAGCATCACGAACGGCACAAAGGCGCCCTGATTGGCCGCGTCCAGACGGGAGAAGAGTTGTGCGTAACGGTTCATGACAAGGTTCCTTCTTTTTCAAAAATGTCTGCCACGGTGAAGATATCTTTGTCGCCACGGCCGGAGAGGTTGACGATGAGCACCTGCTCTTTTTCCGGTTCACTGCGAGCCATCTTGAGGGCGTGGGCCAGTGCGTGGGAGGACTCCAGCGCCGGTATGATGCCTTCGGATTTGGCCAGCTCCTGGAAGGCGTCCAGCGCCTCCTTGTCGGTCACCGAGGGGTACTCGGCGCGGCCGATGGCGGCCAGATGGGCATGCTGCGGGCCGACGGAGGGGAAGTCGAGCCCCGCCGAGACGGAGTAGGACTCCTGAATCTGGCCCTGAGTGTCCTGCATCAGGTAGGAGTTCATGCCAAAGAAGACCCCCTTGCTGCCGTGACCGAGCGGCGCACCGTGCTCGCCGCTCTCGATGCCGTGACCACCCGGCTCGACGCCGATAAGGCGCACCGATGGTTCATCGATAAAGTCGGCAAACATGCCGATGGCGTTCGACCCGCCGCCGACGCAGGCGATCACCGCATCGGGCAGTCGCTCTTCCTTCTCGAAGCACTGGGCTTTGGCCTCTTCGCCGATCATTTTCTGGAACTCCCGCACGATGGTGGGGAAGGGGTGCGGGCCAGCGGCGGTGCCGAGCAGGTAGTGGGCCGACTCGTAGTTGGCAGCCCAGTCGCGCAGCGCCTCGTTGCAGGCATCTTTCAGGGTGCTGGAGCCGGAGTGCACCGGGATGACGGTGGTGCCCATCAGCTTCATACGAAACACGTTAGGCTTCTGGCGCTCGCAATCCTTGGCGCCCATATAGACCCGGCACTTGAGGCCGAGCAGGGCGCAAGCCAGCGCAGTCGCCACACCATGCTGACCGGCGCCGGTTTCGGCGATGATCTCGTTCTTGCCCATCCGCTTGGCCAGCAGCGCCTGACCCAGCACCTGGTTGGTCTTGTGGGCGCCGCCGTGCAGCAGATCTTCACGCTTCAGATAGAGGCGGGTCTTGGTACCCTTGGTCAGATTGCGGGTCAGGGTGAGCGGGGTCGGGCGACCGGCATACTCGGTCAGCAGGGACTGAAACTCGGCGATAAAGGCCGGATCATCCTTGGCATCGACAAAGGCTTTCTCCAGTTGGAGCAGGGCCGGGATAAGGATTTGGGGTACGTACATACCGCCAAATTCACCGAAAAACGGGTTGAGCAGGGTCATGGCTTCTTCCTTGTATTAGCTAAATCGAAATATCAAAAAGGATTGCGTTACAGGTTGCGCAGTGTGTCGAAGGCGGCTGCTATCTTGTGCGCATCCTTCTGGCCCGGGGCACTCTCTACCCCGGAGTTGAAATCAAGGCCGAGGCAGCCCACTTGCGCCGCCTGCAGGGCGTTGTCGGGATTAAGGCCCCCCGCCAGCATCAGCTTGGCTTTATCGAGATGGGCTAGCAGGGCCCAGTCGAACGCCTGACCGGTACCGCCGCTCTGGCTGCCTACTTTGGTATCCAGCAGCAGGCGATCCGCCGGGTAGTCGAGGGCGGGCAGCGGCTCGCCGCTTTCTTTGCCGAGAGAGACGCCTACGGCTTTCCAGATCTGGCAGCCCGCGGGCAGCAGCGGCCGCAGTTCCTCGATATAGGCGGCATCCTCATCCCCATGCAGTTGCACCGCGGCGAGCCCCAGCGCATCCACCGTCTTGGCAATGGTGGCGGGCTGGGCGTTGCGAAATACCCCGACATAGGCGAGCGGCGCACCCGCCATCACGGCGCGGGCGGCGGGGATGTCCACATAGCGCGGGCTTTTCGCCACAAAGATAAGACCCCCGAACACCGCGCCCGCCTGATGGGCAGCGGCGGCATCGTCGGCACGGGTCAGGCCGCACACCTTGTTCTGGCCCAGTACCAGCTTGCGCACTGCGGCTTCCAGATCCGGCTCGGCCATCAGGGATGAGCCCACCAGAAAGCCTTTGGCGTGGTGGCGCAGGTCCGCCACCTGAGCGCGGTGATTGATGCCGGACTCGCTGATCACTACCCGATCGCTCGGGATATCTTTGGCCAGCTGTTTGGTGCGGTTGAGATCGACGCTCAAGTCCCGCAGATCTCGGTTGTTGATGCCAATCACCGGTGCCCCCAGCGCGATGGCGCGGGTAAGCTCCTCCTCGTTGCTCACCTCGGTGAGCACGCCAAGGCCCAGCTCCTTGGCGACCGCGAACAGAGCACGATAGCCCTCGTCGGTGAGCACCGAGAGCATCAAGAGGATGGCATCTGCCTGATAGTGGCGGGCCAGATAGACCTGATAGGGGTCAATCATGAAATCCTTGCAGAGCACCGGCTGGCTGACGCGGCTGCGCACCCGCGGCAGGAAGGCGAAATCCCCCTGAAAGAACTTCTCGTCGGTCAGCACCGAGATGGCGGTGGCGTATTTGGCATAGATATCGGCGATGGCCTCCGGGCTGAAGTCATCGCGGATCAAGCCCTTGGAGGGGGAAGCCTTCTTGCACTCCAGAATAAAGCGGGTGGAGCCCGCCTTGAGGGCGCCTACGAAATCCCGATCGCTGGGGGTCAGCGCGCTCTGGAAGCTCTCCAGCGGCTGGGCCAGCTTGCGGGCGGCAATCCACTCCTGCTTGGCCGCCACGATCTTGCCGAGAATGGTCTGGCTGATGGAGGCCATGTTCAGAAAAGCATGGGGGGCAATAAGGTCTGACATCTCGTTATCCTTGCGAAACTGGCTCTTGCCCTGTGGGCGTTCTGAATGACTGCTGTGCAACGTGGTGGCTGACATCATGCCTCCTGATGGCCCGCTTCCTGATGGCTTAAAGTGGCGAGCCGGGCGGCCAGATCCGCCGTCTTGCCGCTCGCCAGCACCGCCAGCACCTCGGCCGCCGCGCTCTTGAGATCGGTCGCCTTGCCCGCCATCAGCAGCAGCGGCGCCACATTGGCGGCGATGGCAG
Source organism: Aeromonas sp. s8 (assembly GCF_040907785.1). NCBI lineage: Bacteria > Pseudomonadati > Pseudomonadota > Gammaproteobacteria > Aeromonadales > Aeromonadaceae > Aeromonas > Aeromonas sp. s8. The sequence continues at coordinate 23,776 of NZ_JBFOCL010000040.1, read as the reverse complement.
CGTTGTGGGCCGGGGTGCCACGCCCTTCCAGGATGGCTGCGGTGATGGCGCGATTCTCTTCAGGCTCACCGCCCTGAATGGCGCTGACCGGATAGGTCTCTAGGCCAAAGTCAGCCGGGGTGATCATAAATTCACGGATCTCGCCGTCACGGATCTGGGCCACCTGGGTCGGGCCGTGAATGGCAATCTCGTCGAGCCCGGCGCCGTGCACCACCATACCGGTTTTCAGCCCCAGTGCCAGCAGGGTTTCGGCGATGGGGCGCACCAGCTCGGGGGCATAGACCCCCATCAGCTGATAGGTGGGGCGAGCGGGGTTGATAAGCGGCCCCAGCACGTTGAACAGGGTGCGGGTCTTGAGGGCCTGGCGCACCGGCATGGCGTGGCGCACCCCGGCGTGGTACTGGGGGGCGAACAGGAAGCAGATGCCGAGCTCGTCAAGGCAATGGCGCGCCTGCGCCGGGCTCATGTCGAGCTTGATGCCCATTTTGTCGAGCAGATCGCTTGAACCAGACTTGCTCGAGACCGAGCGGTTGCCGTGCTTGGCCACTTTCAGGCCGCAGGCGGCGGCGACCAGCGCCGAAGTGGTGGAGACATTGATGGTGTTGAGGCCATCGCCACCGGTGCCGACGATGTCGCAAAACTCATAATCCGGACGCGGGAAGTCGCGCGCTTCTGCCAAGAGGGCCTCGGCGGCACCGGCGATCTCCTCCGGGGTCTCCCCCTTGATCTTGAGGGCGGTCAAGAGACTGGCGAGCACGATGGGGTCCACTTCGCCACGTACCACCTGACCGAAGGCGTCGCGGGTACTTTCACGGCTCAGAGACTGACCCTGATAGAGGGTGTTGAGATGATGATGCATGTTGGTCTCCTTACCGCACACTGCTAACTGGACGGGTGATATGGGCGAGCGCCTGAGTCAGCAGGCGGGCCCCTTCCGAGGTCATGATGGATTCGGGATGGAACTGGAAGCCTAGCACCCGCTCATCCTGCTGCTCGATGGCCATGGGCATGCCCTGATAGTGGGCAATCACCGTCAGCTCTTCCGGTACATAGGTGGCGACCAGCGAGTGATAGCGGGCCACTGGCAGCGGGCTCGGCAGACCGGCGAAGGCGCCGTGGCCGTTGTGCTCAATCAGCGAACGCTTGCCGTGGACGATCTCGCCCGCCGCGCCGACGGTGCCGCCGTAGGCTTCGCACAGGGCCTGATGGCCGAGGCAGATGCCGAGGATAGGCACCTGACCGCGGGCCAGCTTGATCAGATCAATCAGGCAGCCCGCCTCGTGGGGGGCGCCCGGGCCCGGCGATAGCACCAGCACGGCATCCCCTTCGCAGGCGGCAATTTCGCTCATGATGCGGCTGGCCGGCAGGCTGTTGCGGTAGATCCGCACCGGATAACCGAGGGAGCGGAACTGGTCGACGAGGTTGTAGGTAAATGAATCGAAGTTATCGAGCAGGAAAATGTTAGTCATGGCTCACGTCCTTATGTTGCTCCTGCTGGGCGCTCAGGGCTTGCAGGGAGGTGCCATGGCTGGCTGCGATGGCGGCCAGCACGGCGGCCGCCTTGGCGCGGGTTTCGTCCGCTTCGGCTTGCGGCTTGGAGTCATAGACCACCCCGGCACCGGCCTGCACATGGGCCACGCCCTCTTTGACAAAGGCGGAGCGGATGACGATGCAGGTATCCATTTCGCCAGCGCCGTTGATATAGCCAACCGCGCCGCCGTAGCTGCCGCGGCGCTTGCCTTCCACCATGCGAATAAGCTCGCTGGCGCGGATCTTGGGGGCGCCGGTGAGGGTGCCCATGTTCATGCAGGCCTGATAGGCGTGCAGGGCGTCAAGGTCGGAACGCAAGGTGCCGACCACCTTGGAGACCAGATGCATCACGTGGCTGTAGCGATCCACTTTCAGCAGCTCCTTGACGTAGCGGGTACCGGGCTCGGAGATGCGGGCGATGTCGTTGCGCCCCAGATCCACCAGCATCAGGTGCTCGGCCACCTCTTTCTCGTCCTGACGCAGCTCCAGCTCGATGCGGCCGTCGAGATCCCGGTTGATGCTGCCATCGGGGTTGAAGCCGCGGCGGCGGGTACCGGCGATGGGGTACATCTCCACGTCGCGGCTGGCGGCGCAGAATTTCACCGCGCTCTCCGGCGAGGCGCCAAACAGGGTGAAGCCCTCATCCTGCACGTAGAACATGTAGGGGCTGGGGTTGGTCTGCTTGAGGCGGCGATAGGCGGCCAGGGGGCTCGGGCAGGGCAGGGAGAAGCAGCGGGACGGCACCACCTGGAAGATATCGCCACGGCGGATAAAGCCCTTGAGCTTCTCTACCTCGGCGCAGAACTGTTTGTCGCTCTTGTCCACGCTCATGCCACCGGTCAGGGGCTGGGTGGTCAGCTCGGCGCAGAGGGGTTGCTGGCAAATCTGTTTGAAGTCGGTGAGCCGTTCGGTCAGGCGGGTGTATCTGTCTTCAACCTGGCTTTCGTCGCTATCGCCGCCAAAGATACAGGCCAGCAGTTGAGTGGTGCGTTCGATATGGTCGATGGTGATCAGGGTTTCGGCCACATAGAAGCAGTAGTCGGGGCAGCTGTTGCTCCCTTCCGGCACTTCAGGCAGATCTTCAAATGAGGCGATGAGGTCGTAGGCAAAGCTGCCCGCCATAAACAGCGCTTCTTTGCCGAGCTGGCAATCAAGCTCCCGCTGCAGGGTGCGCAACACGTCCAGCACGCTGCTCCCCTTGAGGCGGGAATCTTCGTCCTGCTCCCGATCGGAGGCAGGGAAGTCGAGTTGCAGCTCGCCATCTACCAGCGAGCGGGCCACCACCACGGGCAGCCGTTCGGCCAGCAGGCTTTTCAACTGGACGCCGTTGTCATTGAGGCTGCGAACCCGCACGGTGCGGCCACGGCACTCGATGCGCAGGCAGGCATCGACCAGCAGCAGGCTCTGTTTGCCCGCCTTGGAGTCGATCTCCACCGATTCCAGCAGCAGGTTGTTGGGGCGGCCCTGACAGAGGCGGGTATAGAGCGCCAGCGGGTCGGCCACATAGGGGGCGTTGAGCTTGAGGGTATCGAATTCACCCAGAGGAAGGCGATGTGTGGCTGTCATAGTGCATTCCCTTGCGTGTGATGCTGTTTACCGATGTTCATGACGTTGAATTCCTTAGAAATTTAATTGGTCCGGGGTGGCTGGTTCAGGGGCGCCATCGCCAGGTCAGCTTGCTTGTCTGAATTCTCGGTTTCATCACAGGTCCATTTGCCGGATAATAAAAAAGCCCGCTGGGGTCAGCGGGCTTTTTCTTTGGGTTCTTAATTTGCTGTCAGATTACAGGTACAGCAACGACCACACGCCCGCATGTCAGGGAGTGTGCCACCACCAGATGGTCAGGATGGAAGTCGTTTGCATGATAAAGTCCTGTAAAAAGATGTTTGCAATGAAGTGCCTACAGAAAACGATAAAGCCGCGGCCAAGTCAAGTCGCTTTTTAGCCTTCTTTCACCGATTTGCCATGAATGGTGACCTGACCACGAGAGCGGAATAACCTGATGAGATTCGATCTTCACTGCCATACCACTGCCTCCGACGGGGTGCTGAGCCCAGCCGAACTGGTGCGCCGCGCCGCCGAAAAACAGGTCGAAGTGTTAGCAGTTACTGACCACGACACCCTCGCCGGGCTTGATGAGGTGCGTCGCACTATCGAAGCCGAGCAACTGCCGCTGCGACTGGTGAGCGGGGTCGAGATCTCCACCGGCTGGGAGCATCACGAAATTCATATCGTGGCGCTGGGGGTGGATGAAAAAAATCCGCAGCTGACCGACTTTCTGGCCGGTCAGCTGGCCCGTCGCGAGGCGCGTGCACTGGAAATCGGGCGTCGTCTGGAGAAGTGCCTCATCCCCGGCACCTATGAAGAGGCCAAGGCGCTGGCCGGTGATGCTGCCGTGACCCGCGCCCACTTTGCCCGGGTGCTGGTGGCGCGCGGAGTGGCCGACAATATGCAGAAGGTATTCAAAAAGTACCTGAGCCGTGGCAATAAAGGGTATGCCCCGGCCGAGTGGCCCGAGATGAGCGAAGCCATCGCCGCCATTCACGCCGCCGGTGGGCTGGCGGTGCTGGCCCACCCCAGCCGTTACGATCTCACCGCCAAGTGGATCAAGCGGCTGTTGGTGGCCTTCAAGGCGGCCGGTGGGGATGCCATGGAGGTGTCGCTGCCCCAGCAGAGCCCGCAGGAGCGGGCCAATCTGGGCCAGTGGGCCAAGGATCACGACCTCTATATCTCGGTGGGATCGGATTTTCACTTCCCCTCCAACTGGACCGAGCTGGGCCGCCACCTCTGGCTGCCCAAAGAGGGGATGCCCGTCTGGTTGGCCTATCCCGGTCACTTTGGGCTCACCACCGAGCAACATGCCGAGCTGCTGGCGAGTCGCTAACGGCGCCAGCGAAGCGGCCACAAACAGGTTAAGGTAGTGTCATGGGTCTTTGACCCGTGACCATACGAGCGGGCAGGTATTGCTGCCCCCATTGCGAGAACAAGCTATGAGTCAGCATTTTTACGTACATCCGGAAAACCCCCAGGCCCGTCTGATCGGTCAGGCGGTACAGATCATCCAGAACGGCGGCGTTATCGTCTATCCGACCGACTCCGGCTATGCGCTGGGTTGCCAGATGGGTGACAAGGGCGCGCTGGAGCGCATCTGTCGCATCCGTCGCCTCGACGCCAACCACGACTTCACTCTGGTGTGTCGCGATCTCTCCGAGATCTCCACCTACGCCAAGGTCGACAACAGCGCATTTCGCCTGATCAAGAACAATACCCCGGGCGCCTACACCTTCATCTTCAAGGCGACCAAAGAGGTGCCGCGCCGCTTGATGAACGAGAAGAAGAAGAGCATCGGCATCCGGGTGCCGGACAACAAGATTGCCCAGGCACTGCTGGAAGCACTCGGCGAGCCGCTGCTCTCCACCACATTGATCCTGCCGGAGTCAGAGATGGCCGAGTTTGACCCGGAAGAGATCTTCGACAAGCTGGGCAAGCAGATCGATCTGGTGGTCAACGGCGGTTATCTGGGCGAGCAGCCCACCACAGTGGTCGATTTCTCTGACGACGAGCCGGTATTGCGTCGTCGCGGCGCCGGGGACCCGACTCCGTTTGAGTGATGTCGCTGAACCGGTGACAGTCCCTTCCGCCGAGACGGGGACTGGTGCCGTACTACCCATCGCGAAAGTTCTGGGGCAGCCCTATCACGAGCTGCCCCAGGACTTGTTCATCCCGCCCGATGCGCTGGAGGTGTTCCTCGATACCTTCGAGGGGCCGCTCGATCTGCTGCTCTACCTTATCCGGCGTCAGCAGCTCGATATCCTCAACCTGCCGATCCTGCAGATCACCGCCCAGTACATGGAGTACGTGGAGCTGATGCAGGGGCTCAACCTTGAGCTGGCGGCTGAGTATCTGTTGATGGCGGCCTGGCTGGCCGAGATAAAATCCCGTCTGCTGCTGCCCAAGGCACCGGAGCTGGAGGACGAAGAGGAGGGGGAAGACCCGCGGGTGACCCTGATCCGCCGCCTGCAGGAGTACGAGCGTTACAAGGTCGGTGCGGAGCGGGTCAATGAGCTGCCACGGGTGGAGCGAGAGATTTATATCGCAGCCGCCTTGCCCCCCGATTTTGGCGCCCTCAAGCCACTGGCGCCCGATGTTTCGCTGGTTGAGCTCGCCCTTTACATGCAAAGTGTGGTAAAACGCGCGACTCATTTCGAACATCACCAGATCCGCCGCGAACAGATCCCGACCCGGGTGCGCATGGCGGAGATCCTCGCCATGCTCACGCTGGGCCAGACCCTGCGCCTTGAGCAGGTGCTGCGCGCCGAAGAGGGGCGCATGGGGGTTCTGGTGACGTTTCTGGCCCTGCTGGAGCTGTGCAAGGAGCAACTGATCTGGATCCTGCAGGCAGAACCCTTGGGTCCAATCCATTTTGCATTGGCCGAGCAGAGCGAGGAGGGCAACCGTGGCGCTGCCCACTGAACGACTCAAGACCCTGATCGAGGCTGCGCTGTTTGTGGCTGGTCGTCCGCTCAATGTCAGCGAGCTGAAAAGCAGCGTGCTGGCGGATTATCCGGTGACCAGTCGCTATGTTCAGCTGCTGTTGGCCGAGATCAGGCAAGATTACAGCTCGCGAGGCGTCGAACTCAGAGAGGTCGCCTCCGGCTGGCGCTTTCAGGCGCGTCAGGAGTATGCCGAGGAGCTCTCGCGGCTCTGGAGCGAGCGGGCGCCGCGTTATTCGCGCGCCGTGATGGAGACGCTGACCCTGATTGCCTATCGCCAACCCATCACCCGGGCCGAGATAGAAGCGATCCGCGGGGTGGCGGTGTCGAGCCAGATAGTGAATACCCTGAAAGAGCGTGGCTGGGTGCGCAGCATCGGCCACAAAGAGGTGGCCGGTCGCCCCGAACTGCTCGCCACCACCAGAGAGTTTCTGGATTACTTTAATCTGCAGAGTCTGGAGCAGCTCCCCGAGCTGGATCCGGAGCTGCAACCCCTGTTGCCCTCTGCGGTGGACGGGGAGAGCGATGCCCGGTGAATGGCGCCCAAGTGTGCCAATGTCACCGAGATATACATTTTTCAACTGTGGCGAGTGCTCCAACCGGCGTTTGTTACAGTTAACCCCGTTGCCCCTTTTACCAGTGGGCAGCGATCAACAATCAGGTAACCCCGATGAGTGAAAAACTGCAAAAAGTGTTGGCCCGCGCGGGTCACGGCTCCCGTCGTGAGATGGAGGCCCTGATCACCGCAGGTCGGGTCAGTGTGGATGGCAAGGTCGCCACACTGGGGGATCGCGTCGAAGTGAACGCCGTGATCCGGGTGGATGGTCACCAGGTCAAGACCCGTGCCGCAGAGGAAGTGATCTGCCGCGTACTGGCTTACCACAAGCCGGAAGGGGAGATGTGTACCCGTCACGATCCGGAAGGTCGTCCCACCGTGTTTGATCGTCTGCCCAAGATGGAAGGTGCCCGCTGGATTGCGGTCGGCCGCCTCGACGTCAACACCTCAGGTCTGCTGCTGTTCACCACCGACGGTGAGCTGGCCAACCGCCTGATGCACCCGAGCCACGAAGTGGAACGGGAATACGCGGTACGTGTCTTTGGCGAAATCACCGAAGCCATGCTGCAGCGTCTGCGCAAGGGCGTGCAGCTGGAAGATGGCACCGCCAAGTTCAACAAGATCAAACCGGCTGGCGGTGAGGGTCTGAACCAGTGGTTCAACGTTACCCTGACCGAAGGACGCAACCGTGAAGTGCGCCGCCTGTGGGAATCCCAGGAAGTGCAGGTGAGCCGCCTGATGCGGATCCGCTACGGCGACGTCAAGCTGGACCGCGGCATCCCGCGCGGCGGCTGGCAAGAGCTGAAACTGCCGGAAGTGAACTACCTGCGCGGTCTGGTCAACCTGCCGCCGGAGACCGAATCCAAGGTCGATCTGCAGCAAGATGGCAAAACCAGCCGTCACAAGCAGGCCGCCCAGATCCGTCGCGCCGTGCAGCGTCACAAAGAGATGCAGGGCAAAGAGCCGCGCGCTCGCGCCACCACCGCCCGTCGCAAGCCGCAAGCCTCTACCCGCAACTCCGGTACCGGCAGCAAGTAAACCGATAGCCCGTTGCGAACTGTGTGCCGTCAAAGAGCGCGCAGTTGGTCAAGCAAAGGCCCGCACCAAATGGTGCGGGCCTTTTTGTATCAACCCCCCAGGATGGCAAAAGGGTGGCTGGTGAAAAATTGAGGGGCATTTCTGTCGTCTGCTTGCCCGCAGACTCGCCGCTGCGGTTGCTCTGCTCCGGTGAGCTTGTTAGCCTGTGCGGCTCTGATAGAGGAGTGAACGATGAGCAAGGTACTTGATGAGCTGCTGGCGTTGCTGGCGCTGGAAAAAATCGAGGAGGGCCTGTTTCGGGGCCAGAGCCAGGATCTCGGTCTGCGGGCCGTGTTTGGCGGACAGGTAATGGGGCAGGCCTTGTCAGCCGCCAAGCAGACGGTCGAGACCGGTCGTCAGGTTCACAGTTTTCACTCCTACTTCCTGCGTCCGGGGGATGTGACCCGTCCCATCGTCTACGACGTTGAGAATATTCGCGACGGCCAGACCGTCTCCACCCGCCGGGTCAAGGCGATTCAGGGCGGCAAGCCCATCTTCTATCTCAACGCCTCGTTTCAGGTGCCGGCCGACGGTTTCGAGCATCAGGCGCAGATGCCCACCGGCATCACCCCGCCGGAGGAGCTCAAGAGCGAGCTGGAGCTGGTGCGCCCCTACGAGAACCTGATCCCGGCCTCTCTGCGCGACAAGATCCTCTGCGAGCAGCCCATCGAGATGCGTCCGGTGACCCTGGTCGACCCTATTCGGCCGACGGTGCAGGATCCGGTGCGCCACGTCTGGTTCAAGGCCAATGGCCAGATGCCGGACGATCTGCGGGTGCACAAATACCTGCTGGCCTACGCCTCCGACTTCAACTTCCTGCTCACCTCGCTGCAGCCCCACGGGGTGTCGTACTGGGAGCCGGATATGCAGGTGGCGACCATCGATCACTCCATGTGGTTCCACCGTGATTTCCGCTTCGACGACTGGCTGCTCTACGTGGTAGACAGCCCGAGCGCCAGCAGTGGTCGCGGTCTGGTGCGCGGTCAGTTCTTTACCCGTGATGGCATGCTGGTGGCGAGCACCATGCAGGAGGGGGTGATCCGCCGTCGCGGCAGTTAAGGCGCAAAGCGGATAGCAAAACGGGGTGGCACTGGCCACCCCGTTTTCGTTGCTGCGATGTGTGCGGGCGCTGCGCGATCAGCCGCCTCGCTGGTACTTGAAGCGCTTCTTGCGCCGGTAGGGATAGACATCCTCGAACACCCCCACCTTGATGTTGCTCTGCAGCATCTTCCAGTAGTTGGCGTCGAACATCTCCTTGTGCAGCTGCAGCATGATCTCGCGCACCTGCGGCTTTTGCAGCAGGAAGGTGGCGAACTCCTCGGGGAAGATGTCGTTGGGGGCCACCGAGTACCAGGGCTCGGCGCTCCACTCATCCTCGGGGTAGCGCGGCGGCGGGATCTGGCGGAAGTTGCACTCCGTCATGTAACAGATCTCGTCGTAGTCGTAGAAGACCACCCGGCCGTGCCGGGTGACGCCAAAGTTCTTGAACAGCATGTCCCCCGGGAAGATATTGGCCGCCGCCAGCTGTTTGATGGCGTTGCCGTACTCCTCCAGCGCGAGCCGCGTCTGCTGCTCGTCCGCCTTGTCCAGATAGAGGTTGAGCGGGATCATCTTGCGCTCGGTATAGAGGTGCTTGATCACCAGCTTGTCGTCGCTGATGGTGAGCGCCGACGGTGCCACCGTCTTGAGCTCGGCAAGCAGCTCGGGTGAGATGCGATCGAGGGGAAACTCGAAGTTGGTGAACTCCTGGGTATCGGCCATCCGGCCAACCCGATCGTGCTGTTTAACCAGCCGGTACTTTGCCTTCACCTGTTCGTGGCTCACATCTTTGGGCGGCGTGAACTCGTCTTTTATCACCTTGAACACCACATCGTAGGAGGGGAGGGTAAACACGCTCATCACCATCCCCTTGATGCCCGGCGCGATGATGAACTGATCCCGACTCTGGGCCAGATGGTGGCGGTAGTGGCGATAGAGCTCGGTCTTACCGTGCTTTTGGCAGCCGATGGCGTTGTAGATCTCGTAATCGGGCTTGTGGGGCATGATCTGGCGCAGGAAGGCGACAAACAGCGCCGGTTCGCGGGCATAAACCATGAAGTAGGCGCGGGCGAAGCCAAACACGATGGAGGCGAGATCCGGCTCGAAGATCACTGTGTCCACATAGATGCTGTGGCCTGTGCTGAGCAGGGGCAGGATAAAGGGGAAGACCTGATCCCGGGCCCGGATCAGCCCCACCAGATAGGCCCCCTTGTTGCGGTAGAACACCTCTTTGAGCAGCTCGATGGCAAACGGCTCATCATGGAGGATTTGCGGGCCGTTCTCCGCAAGATGGCGGTGGATGTCGACAATATCCCGCTGTTTGTCCTCATAGGGGAGGGTGAAGCTGTAATCCCCGAGCAGCTGACTCAGGGTCTGCGGCAGGTGGGCCAGATCGGTGCGATAGATGCGCAGCAGGGCGCTCAGATCGGGTTTGTCGCCACGGCTGACAAAGGGGTGGATATAGAGGTTCTCGTCACGGATATTGCGATGGCGAAAGATCCGGCGATAGACGGAGTTGAAGAAGGACTCCGCCACCTCGAAGTTGTCACAACGGGGCAGCAGATCGCTGAAGGCACTTTTGACCCGCTTGAGCAGCTCCTGAGTGGCGTGGTGCTCCCCCATCATCTGGCGGATGGAGCTGGCGGTGGCCCCCACATGGTGGTCATAGAGGCGAATACGCTCGCGACCCGCCAGCTGTACCCCCAGCCAGTCACTGTTCTCGAAGCGGCTCTTGCTGCCCTGGGTTATCTCGAGAAACCGGCTGTAAAACGACTCGAAGCGTTGCAAGATAGTCTCGGCGACGGCCTGTTCCAATGGCTGCTGCATCTCTCTCTTCCTTGTGATCTGTCGGGCCGATAGCGCGAAGGATTGGGTGTAATTTGTTCACACGTCAGGCCACTATCGCAACATTCAAACGTCTGTTCAAGTGGCAATTTTCGGGGATAAACGGTAGATTGCGCCCCTGTTTTGGTGATGGTTTAGCGACTGTTTGCTGTCTGTTTGAGAGGCCGTCCGGCCTGTGAGGAAACCCGATGAAGCTCTATTTTGTCCTGGTGGCACCTGCCCGACCTGCGAATGTGGGGGCGGCTGCCCGCGCCATGAAAACCATGGGATTCGATGCCATGCGACTGGTGGCGAGCCGGGTACACGAAGAGGAGGAGGCAAGCTGGGTGGCCCACGGCGCCCAGGAGATCCTGACTCAGGCCGAAGCGTTCGATACCCTGCCCGAGGCGCTGGCCGACATGGATCTGGTGATCGCCACCACTGCCCGTGAGCGCGGTCGCTACCAGCACTACCTCACCCCGGGGGAGATCCGCGAGCAGATCCGCAGCAAGCCTTCCCTCGGCAAGGTCGCCATCGTCTTTGGCTGCGAGGAGTCGGGGCTCTCCAACGAGCAGCTGGCCGAGGTCGATCTCATCAGCTATCTGCCGCTCAAGGTGAGCTACCCGTCTCTCAATCTGGGGCAGGCGATCATGCTCTACGCCTACGAGATGAGTCAGCTGATGGATGAGCTGAACGCCGACGGCGCCGCTGCGGTAGCAGAAAATTTTGATAACGCCGGGCAGGTTCGGGTGCTGAAAAGCAAAACAGCAGAATTGCTGGGTGAACTCGGAGTTTCGCAGGATGAAAAACTGCATCAATGGGTGATGGACCGGGTGCCCATGCTGCCGCAGCGGGATTTGAACATGCTCCACCTGCTCTGCAAAGACCTTGCGCGCAAACTTGGTAAAGAGGTTTAAGTTGACAGCCCATCGCCCGCCGCGGTATTGCTAAAAGCCAGCTTCGTCAACGAGTGTTCGTCATGCAGTTATTCACCAACGTCATCACCACCACCATTATTACCGGTACCACCACAGGTGGCACTGGGGCCGGTTGATGCGCTGACGAACAAGCACAGAAATCAGAAAAGGCCCGTACCCACCCAGTACGGGCCTTTTTGTTGGATTGGTTTTTAGATTGAATTTCATAGATTTACAGGGAGAGAAAGCGATGAGAGTGTTGAAATTTGGCGGGTCTTCACTGGCCGATGCAGAGCGTTTTTTACGGGTGGCCGATATCGCGGTCAACACCCACGGCCAATCTCAGGTAGCCCTGGTGCTCTCTGCTCCTGCCAAGGTGACCAATCATCTGGTGGCGCTGGTGGAGCAGACCAGCCGCGGCATGGATGCCAGTTCCACCCTGTTTGAAGTCAATGGCATCTTCTCCCGCCTGCTGGCCGGGTTGAAGGCGGCCTATCCGGCGCTCGATGACAAGGCGCTGCTGGCCCGTCTCACCGCCGAGCTGGATCAGGTGGAGCGGCTGATGCAGGGCATTCGTCTGCTGGGCCTCTGCCCGGACAACGTGCAGGCGCGCATTCTGAGCCGTGGCGAGAACCTCTCCATCGCCTTTATGCACGAACTGCTGCGGGTGCGCGGTCTGGATCTGGAGCTGATCGTACCGGAAGAGCTGCTGGTGACCGATGGCGGTTATCTGGAAGCCCACGTCGATATTGAAGCCTCCCGTCTGCGCTTTGCTGCCAAGGGGCTGCGTAACGATTGCCTCTACCTGATGCCGGGCTTTACCGGCGGCAGCGACAAGGGCGAGACCGTGCTGCTGGGCCGCAACGGCTCCGACTACTCCGCAGCCGTATTGGCCGCCTGTGTCGATGCCGAGTGCTGCGAGATCTGGACCGATGTCGAAGGCTGCTACAGCTGTGACCCACGTCTGGTGCCGGATGCCTACCTGCTGAAAACCCTCTCCTACAAGGAGGCGATGGAGCTCTCCTACTTCGGCGCCAAGGTGCTGCACCCGAAAACCATCGCGCCGGTGGCCCAGTTCCATATTCCCTGCCTCATCAAGAACAGCTTCAACCCGCAAGGGCCGGGCACCCTGATCGGCCCCGAGAGCGGCGACGATGACCTGAAAGTGAAGGCCATCTCGGATCTCTCCGGCATGTGCATGTTCAACGTCTCCGGCCCCGGCATGAAGGGGATGGTCGGCATGGCCGGTCGCATCTTCTCAGCCGTCTCCCGCGCCGGGGTCAGTATCGTGCTGATCACCCAGTCATCTTCCGAGTACAGCGTCAGCTTCTGTATCCACAGCTACGACAGCGAGAAGACCCGCAAGGTGCTGGAGCGCGAGTTCGAGCTCGAATTCAAAAACCAGCTGCTGGAGCCGCTGGATATCATCAGCGATCTGGCGATCATCTCCCTGATCGGTGACGGCATGCGCACCAGCAAGGGGATGGCAGCCCGCTTCTTCACCTCGCTGGCGCAAGCCTCCATCAACATCGTCGCCATCGCGCAGGGCTCTAGCGAGCGCTCAATCTCGGCGGTGGTGCGGGATCGCAAGGTGGCGGAAGCCATCAAGGCCTGTCACCAGAACTTCTTTGGCAGCCAGCAGTTTATCGATCTCTTTGTGGTCGGGGTCGGCGGCGTCGGCGCGGCGCTGGTGGATCAGATTGCCCGCCAGCAACCGGTACTGGCCGAGCAGGGCACTGGCCTTCGCGTGGTCGGCATCGCCAACAGCCGCCAGATGGCGGTCAACAAGGATGGTCTGAACCTCGCCAACTGGCGGGAACAGCTGGCGGAAGCCCGCGACAGCTTCTCGCTGGAAGGGGTGAAAAAGCTGGTGGAAGATAGCCACATCATCAACCCGGTGATCGTCGACTGTACCTCCTCCGAGGCGGTGGCCGTCCAGTACGCCGACTTCCTCGCCGCCGGTTTCCACGTGGTCACCCCGAACAAGAAGGCCAACACCGGTTCGCTTGATTACTACAAGGCGCTGCGCCGCACTGCCCGCCAGACTCGCCGCAAGTTCCTGTACGAGACCAACGTCGGCGCCGGTTTGCCGGTTATCGAGAACCTGCAAAACCTCATCAAGGCCGGTGACAAGCTGCGAGCCTTCGACGGCATTCTGTCCGGTTCGCTCTCCTTTATCTTCGGCAAGCTGGACGAGGGGATGGCCTTCTCCGAGGCGACCCAAATCGCCCGCAGCAACGGCTTTACCGAGCCGGATCCCCGCGACGATCTCAACGGCATGGATGTGGCGCGCAAGCTGCTCATTCTGGCTCGCGAAGCCGGCATGGCGCTGGAGCTCTCCGATGTCGAAGTCGAGCAGGCGCTGCCGCCGGGCTTTGATGCCAGCGGCGACGTGGAAGCCTTTATGGCCCGTCTGCCCGAAGCCGACGGCTGGTTCCGCGACCAGTTCGCCGCCGCCCAGCGTGAAGGCAAGGTGCTGCGCTATGTGGGCTCCATCGAAGGTGGCAAGTGCAAGGTCGCCATCAAGGCGGTCGGTGGCGACGAGCCGCTGTTCAAGGTCAAAGACGGGGAGAACGCGCTCGCCTTCTTCTCCACCTACTACCAGCCGATCCCGCTGGTGCTGCGTGGCTACGGCGCCGGTACCGAAGTGACCGCGGCGGGCGTCTTTGCCGACGTGCTGCGCACCCAGAACTGGAAGCAGGAGCTATAAGCATGAGTTCAGACATGTACCCCTCTTATATGAGTGAAGGCGGCAGCGTCGTCGCCTATGCCCCCGCCTCCAGCGCCAACCTGAGCGTGGGATTCGATGTACTGGGGGCGGCGCTCGCCCCCGTGGATGGCTCTCTGCTCGGCGATCGGGTGCAGGTAAAAGCGGCTGACGTGCCGTTTGCGCTGTCCTCTGTGGGCCGCTACGCCCACAAGCTACCGGACGATCCGAAAAAGAATATCCTCCATGACTGCTGGGTCGCCTATGGCGAGGCGCTGGAAAAGCGCGGCCTTAAACTCCAGCCCCTCGAAATGGTGCTGGAGAAGAACCTGCCGGTGGGCTCGGGGCTGGGTTCCAGCGCCTGCAGCGTGGTGGCGGCCCTTGAGGGGCTCAACGCCTTCCACGGCGAGCCGCTCAATGAGCACGACATGCTGCTGCTGATGGGGGAGATGGAAGGGCGCATCTCCGGCTCCGTCCACTACGACAACGTGGCCCCCTGTTATCTCGGCGGCATGCAGCTGGTGCTGGAAGAGCACGGCGTTATCAGTCAGGGTATTCCGGTGTTCGATCAGTGGTACTGGGTGGTCTGCTACCCGGGCACTGTGGTCTCCACCGCCGCGGCCCGCGCCATTCTGCCGGCCCAATATCGCCGTCAGGATTGCCTCACCTATGGCCGCCGCCTGGCTGCCTTTGTCCACGCCAGCTACACCGGGCAGGAGGGGCTGGCCGCGAGCGTCTTGAAAGACGTGATTGCCGAGCCCTACCGCGCGGCGCTGATCGAAGGCTTTGCCGAGGTGCGGGCGCAGGCGGCCCAGAACGGGGCGCTCGCCACTGGCATCTCCGGCTCCGGCCCCACCGTGTTTGTGG
The DNA here is from genome assembly GCF_040907785.1 of Aeromonas sp. s8. Taxonomy (NCBI): domain Bacteria; kingdom Pseudomonadati; phylum Pseudomonadota; class Gammaproteobacteria; order Aeromonadales; family Aeromonadaceae; genus Aeromonas; species Aeromonas sp. s8. The sequence continues at coordinate 8,767 of NZ_JBFOCL010000040.1, read as the reverse complement.
TGATGAAGGAGCTGGCGCAGGCCGAGCGGATGAAGGATTGGATGGAAGCACATTTCGTGCAGAATGAAGATGGATTTGCCCGGGTCTGCAAACTGGACATGGCCGGGGCACGGGTAACAGGAAGCGAGCTATGAATCTCTACAACATCAAGGACAACAGCGAACAGGTGAGCTTCGCGCAGGCGGTGCGTCAGGGCTTGGGTCGCGAACAGGGGCTCTTTTTCCCCGAACAACTCGAACCGCTCGCCGATGTGGATGCCCTGCTCGATCTGCCGCTGGCCGAACGCTCTGCCCGCATCCTGAGCCACCTGCTGGGGGACGAAGTGCCCGCCGCCAAGGTGAGCGAGCTTGTCAACGCCGCCTTCACCTTCCCGGCGCCGCTGGTGAAACTCAAAGATGGCACTTATGCCCTTGAGCTGTTCCACGGCCCGACTCTGGCGTTCAAGGACTTCGGCGGTCGCTTTATGGCCCAGTGCCTCGCCGCCTTTAGAACCAACGACAAAATTACTATCCTCACCGCCACCTCCGGCGACACCGGCGCCGCCGTGGCCCACGCCTTCTACGGGCTGGAGGGGATCGAGGTGGTGATCCTCTATCCCAAGGGCAAGATCAGCCCCTTGCAGGAGAAGCTCTTCTGCACCCTCGGCGGCAATATCCGCACCATCGCCATCGACGGCGACTTCGATGCCTGTCAGACGCTGGTAAAACAGGCCTTTGACGACGAAGCGCTGAAAAAGGCCATTGGCCTCAACTCCGCCAACTCCATCAATATCAGCCGTCTGCTGGCGCAGGTTTGCTACTACTTCGAGGCGGTGGCCCAGTTGCCGAAAGCCGATCGCGCCAAGGCGGTGATCAGCGTGCCGTCCGGCAACTTTGGCAACCTCACCGCAGGCTTGATTGCCAAGGCGCTGGGGCTGCCGGTGAAGCGCTTTATCGCCGCCACCAACGCCAACGATACCGTGCCGCGCTACCTGAAAAGCGGTCAATGGGAGCCGCACCAGACAGTGGCCACCCTGTCGAACGCCATGGATGTCAGCCGCCCCAACAACTGGCCGCGGGTAGAAGAGCTGTGCCGTCGCAAAGGCTGGGCGCTGGAGACCCTGGGGTCAGGCATGCGTGACGATGCCCAGACTCGCGCTGCGCTGAAACGGCTGCACCAGCTGGATTACCTCTGCGAACCCCACGGCGCCATTGCCTGGGATCTGCTGGGGGAACAGCTGGCCGAGGATGAAGTGGGGGTGTTCCTCTGCACCGCCCATCCCGCCAAGTTCAAGGAGTCGGTGGACGAGATCCTGGATCTCGATGTACCGCTGCCCGGCCCGCTCGCCAAGCACGCCGAACTGCCGCTGCTTTCCGTTAATTTGCCAGCGGAGTTTGCCCGGTTAAGGGCATTTTTGGTGGGATAAGCCGCCGAGCTGAGATAACCGATAGAAATAAAAATCCCCCGGTGACGGGGGATTTTTCCATGTGTATGCTTAAACTTATTTAGATTTCATTATGGATAGTCAATATAATGATTTTTGCTATCCGCAAGATAAATGTAACTGGTGGTTTTATACGCTGCCAAAATTAGTGTGCAGTATTTTAAATGCACTATTAAAGAGTTCAAGCATGTCTTTTTCTGTCATTCGTTTCTTTTGAAGTGTTGAGTCTTTCTGCTCAAAGTAAGCCATTGAGAAATCACGGTAAAATGGGTCCGCAAATGAATATTTCTGTGAATTTTCCTCTAGCTTGACTAAACTACCAAACTCCTCTTTCTCAAGATTCTCCAAATCCTCCTTTAGTTTTGTTTTGGTGATTTTAATTAGATGCTCTTTTGACCATTGATATAAGTCATCTACATGCGCTCCACTTATATTTTGAGCTGATAAGACACGTAGTGTAGGCTCTATTTTTTCAATTTTTAATGCACTATCAAAGGCATCTCTTATTGTGTCTTCCTCATCAGATATATATTCACATAATGCGTTATGTAAATCCTCAGCAGTAAATGATATTTTTTCCTTAACAGTTTCATTAATCAAAGCAGCACTGCACATTAGATAACAAATTTTATGACATATAGATGCTAATCCGTTGGAGTGATTTGCTATATCATTTTGTAGACCGTCATCTATCTCAATGTTTAAAGCTGCACAGCCTTTTGATATTATTTGTTTTATTTCATCGCTACTCATTAAGTCAACATGGATTTCTGTGATTCGCCTCCTCATTTCCTTATCTGATTTAACTACTTGCCTCGCCGTATTAACAGCACCAAGTGCAATGATTTTTAAGTCTGGGTAAGTGACAGATAGGTTAACAAAAACCTTCATCATTTGTGCAAGCTTTTCTTTTTCTTCCCCTTCTATTTTATGAAAATCCTCTAACACCCAGCAGTATCCTGATTGGCCAAGTAAGCGCCCAAGGTTTTGTGGCGTTAGTTGAGGGGGTAAAACTCTGGTATGTTTTTCTGCACTTGCATTTTCGAATGCCATACTGAGTTGGGTTTTTATCGCTAAATAATCAGCTTTTGCTTTTGCATCTATAGTGTTTTTTTTGCTGTTTGTTATCTCGTTAACATAAAAATCTTCTAGTTGATCAAAACCATCCAATATGATTTGCTCAAAAGTCATTCCCTTCATGCAGTTTGTGTTAATCTGCTTTTCATAGGTCCTATATAAAATATTTTCAAGTAGAGTGCTTTTCCCCGAACCGGAATATCCATAAATAACAACCTGATTGCCAGGTAAGTCTAAAGCTCTTACTAATCTATTGTTTATATCATTGCTTCTTTCAATGAAAGTAATTTTTGCAGGTGACGTTGGAGTAAAAACATCTTTAAGCTGATACTTTTCCATATATAAATTTCGTTGAAGTTAATATTAATGTGGATTTGGCCATAAATAATGGTCTTAAAAATTTGTATGACAAAAATTATCAACATCCCTCCACTCTATCGCCCGTGGATTTTAGTCTTCAGTATGCTCCATTGCTCGAGATAGGACAGCAGTCGATCGCAGATGTATAGGCATTGGGTGGCAATGATAAGCCAATCGAATCTGGTCACACCAGTCAAAAAATGACGTAAATGTCAGTAATGTCTGGTTTTTTTCGCTAGCTCAACAAATCGCACGGATCGGGCACCGGATTCCCATGGCCCTTGATTTTATTGGGGTTGGCGGGTGTGGCGGGAAAGTCGGGGGCTGGCTTGTCGTTGGCGAAGGTTGGCTAGGGGCAATCCCGCGTGGCCAATCGGCGTTATATCCCGTATGTTGGGCTAAATATCGTAGGTTGGTGCTGAACGAAGTGAAGCCCAACGTTTACCGAGAAAGCTAAATTCGGTTTCTGATTTTCTATTGCACAAATAGTATTTTAGAAATCTTCACTGACATTTGTTGGGCTTCGCTGTGCTCAGCGCCAACCTACACGAAGTGACGCGCAACATTTAGCGTGAAAGCTAAATTTGATTTGGTTGTTGGTTTTGCATGGTCAAAATTCATCTTGTTTGGAAAGTCATATATCCCGTTTGTTGGGCTTCGCTACGCTCAGCGCCAACCTACAACATATCCCTAGCCGATTATTCCTGACCCGAGTCACTATCAATGGCCCAATCTGGCGTTATCCATCCTGCGGTGATATAGCGATGAATTGACGAGTAAGACCAATCGACCGGTTTGGCACAATAACCATGTTTGACCGGATTGAAGTGGATGTAATCGACATGGGCTTGTAGATCCTTGTCATCCCGGATCAAATGTTCCCAATAACGGCGTTGCCAGATACCGCGTTCCCGTTTTCTGAGTCGGCTCTCCCGTATCCGCTCTGTTTTGGCAATGCCCCGTGAAAAGCCGGCCTTGATCAGAGACCAGCGCATGGGATAGTCACTGTCACCCGGCGGTAGTTGCCAAATGGCATGAAGATGATCCGGCATCACCACCATGGCAATAATCTCGAAGGGGTGTTGCTGTTTGACGTGGCGGGTCACTTCGCGCAGCAGGTCGATATGACGTACCAGCAGATCCTGCTGTCGGTCAGCCAGGTTGACGGTGAAGAACCAACATGCCCCACTGGTTGTTGCTCGGCGATAGCGCATGGTTCTCCTTTCCGGTATCGGGGTGAAATATTCGGTCTGTTCGGTTACACGAAATGGGAACCAACTAACCGGAGGCATACGTGTTGGGCTTCGCTACGCTCAGCGCCAACCTACGCAATACATCAATCACTGTGCAAAACCCACGCTACCGCCCATGGATTACAGCTTCCAAAATGCTCCATTAACCAGCGAGGGCAGCAGCCCATAACTGATGAATAGGCATCGGATGGCTATGTTAAGCCAATCGAATCTGGCCGCACCAGTCAAAAAGTGACGTAAGTATCAGTAATGACTGATTTTTTGCGCTGGCTCAACAAATCGCCCTGACCGGGAACCGGATTCCCATGGCCCTTGATTTTATTGGGGTTGGCGGGTGGGGCGGGAAAGTAGGGGGCTGGTTTGATGTTGGAGAAGGCTTTACGGGGACACTCCCGCGCGGGCAATCGGCGCTATAGTGCGGGCGATGGTTGCCCTGTGCTCCGTTTCCCAAGCTGGCGAGGCGGGGGATCTGCGGCAACAATCAGCTGTTGCCATCACAGCCATTTGCAACACACCGTCATGCAAATATGACCATGCAAATACATCACCAGATAGAGAGGAGATCTCCCATGAAGCGTACCATCCTGTTCGGCCTGCTCTGCGGCAGCGTGCTGCTGGCCAATCCGGTCTTTGCCAACGACACAGCCCAGTTGCAGTGCGAGGCGCAGGCTGCGGCCAAAAAGCTTAACGGCGCCGCCAAGACCAGCTTTGTCGGCAAGTGTGTGAAAGATGCCGCTGGCGCCGCGACCGGCGAGTGCGAGAAGGCGGCGGCTGACAAGAAGCTGGCCGGTGCGGCCAAGAACAGCTTTATCCAGAAGTGCGTGAAGACGGGCGCGGCGATGGATCCGGCGGCCAAGTGCGAGAAGGCGGCGGCCGACAAGAAGCTGGCTGGCGCGGCCAAGAACAGCTTTGTCCAGAAGTGCGTGAAGGATAGCGCCGCCAAGTAAGACATTTTCTCATCCGGTGTGTTTGCGGGGGGCCATCAGGCCCCCCGCGCTTTTTTGGGGCGCACTGTCGGAACAACGCACAAGCCTTGTATCGGGGCGGCAATAGCGACACTATTGACTCCTTTTATGGATTCCGCAGAGGCGCAGCCATGACCTGTCGTGACCGGACGAGGCGTTGGCGAGCCCCATTTGTGCGGGATTACGCGCGATAAGGGAGCAGAGCAGGATGATGGAAGGGACGGTGTGGCGCTGGCTCAATGAACCGGCCGAGTGGCACCAGACAGACGACGGTTTGCAGGTGGTGACAGACCAGCAGACCGATTTTTGGCGCAGCACCTGGTATGGCTTCGAGCGCCACAGCGGGCATCTTTATGGCTGCGAGGTGGCGGGGGAGTTTACCTTTCAGGTCTGCGTTGAGGGGGAGTTCACCACCCTCTACGATCAGGCGGGGCTGATGCTGCTGCAAGACGAGGCGCACTGGCTGAAAGCGGGGATCGAGTACAACGATGCCCAGCCGATGATCGGCAGCGTGCTGACCAATCCTCGCTCTGACTGGGCCACCGGTATTTTTACCGGCAATCCGCGCCGCTTCTGGCTGCGGTTGACCCGGCTGGCCGATTGCCTGCGTTTGCAATACTCCACCGATGGCAAGGTGTGGCCGCTGCTGCGCCTCGCCCCGTTCCCGCCAAGCGAGCGCTGTTTTATCGGGGTGATGTGCTGCACGCCGGAGCGGCAGGGGCTGGCGGTGCGCTTCTCTGACCTGCGCCTCACGCCGCCTCTTGGCAAGGCGCTCCATGATTTGAGCTAGGTCAGCGGTTTTGCCTGCGATATTGAGCCAATAAAAAAGCGCCCGCAGGCGCTTTTTTCATTTGGCCGGTAGAGCCTCAATTAGCTGATCAGACTGGCCCACAGGTCATATTCGTCGGATTCGTCGATCCGCACTTTGACCATGTCCCCCGGCTTGAGGCCGGTTTCGCCGTTGAGGTAGACCAGACCGTCGATCTCCGGCGCATCGGCGAAGGAGCGGCCAGTGGCACCCTCTTCATCCACTTCGTCGATGATAACGGTCATCTCCTGACCCACTTTACGGGCCAGCTTGCGGATGGAGACCTGCTGTTGCAGCTCCATAAAATGCTGGAAGCGCTCTTCCTGAATCTCTTCCGGTACCGGATCCGGCAGCTCGTTGGCCAGCGCCCCTTCGACCGGGCTGTATTTGAAGCAGCCGACCCGATCCAGCTCCGCCTTGTCGATAAAGTCCAGCAGCATCTGGAAATCTTCCTCGGTCTCGCCCGGGAAGCCGACGATAAAGGTGGAGCGCAGGGTGATCTGCGGGCAGATCTCGCGCCACTTCTGGATACGCTCCAGGGTGCGCTCGACCGTACCCGGGCGCTTCATCAGTTTCAGGATGCGCGGGCTGGCGTGCTGCAGCGGAATATCGAGGTAGGGCAGTACCTTGCCATCACGCATCAGCGGGATGACGTCATCTACGTGCGGGTAGGGGTAGACGTAGTGCAGACGCACCCAGATATCGAGCTTGGCCAGCTCTTCGCACAGGGCGACCATGCTGGTCTTGACCGGCATGCCGTCGTAGAAACCGGTGCGGTGCTTCACATCGACGCCGTAGGCGGAGGTGTCCTGGGAGATCACCAGCAGCTCCTTCACGCCCGCCTCTTTCAGGCGCTTGGCTTCGGCCAGCACGTCGCCGATGGGGCGGCTCACCAGATCCCCGCGCATGGAGGGGATGATGCAGAAGGTGCAGCGGTGGTTGCAGCCTTCGGAAATCTTCAGATAGGCGTAGTGGCGCGGGGTCAGCTTGACGCCGTGGGCCGGTACCAGACTGGTGAAGGGGTTGTGCTGCGGCTTCTCCACATATTTGTGGACGTGACCCAGCACCTCTTCATAGGCGTGGGGGCCGGTGATCTCGAGCACCTTGGGGTGGATCTCGCGGATCTGATTCTCTTTGGCGCCGAGGCAACCGGTGACGATCACCTTGCCGTTCTCGGCCAGCGCTTCGCCGATCGCTTCCAGCGACTCTTGCACCGCGCTGTCGATAAAGCCGCAGGTGTTGACGACGACCAGCTCGGCATCGTCATAGCTGGGCACCACATCGTACCCTTCGGTACGCAGCTGGGTCAGGATGCGTTCTGAATCGACCAGGTTTTTGGGGCAACCCAAGGAGACGAATCCTACTTTGGGGGCCTGTTTTGTGTTGGACATCGCTCAATCACTCTTAGGTGGCTCTTCTTTAAGGGCGCGGATTTTACCGGAATGGTTAACCAAAAACTATACAGCCAGCATGGCAGAACCGAACAATATCTCCGACCAGGCAAGATTGGGCTGCACGAGCAGTCGCTGATGACGTGCCCTTGGTAGGGCTATTGCCTCTGCCGTGCGGGCTTGTTGTGGGGAATCTGCTTTGTTGATTTTTCTGTCAATTTTGACGCTGTGGCAGGGAGAGCGTCAAAGGGAGTCACTATACTTCCATCACGGGGTCCCGTTGGAGAAGGCGATGGAAAGTTCATTTGGCGAAAAAATGCAAAGCGTACATGCCACGCTCAGGCAGCGCTTTGACAAGCTGAGTCGGGTGGCCATCGCGATTTACGATCCCCATACCGATCAGCTCAAGACCTTTGCCCACAGCACCGAGGGGCCCTCGCCGCTGGTGCAATATGAGGTGAAGCTGAGCGATGTTCCCTCCCTGAGTTATCTGGCGGAGCACAAGCAGTCCCGGGTGCTCGGCAATCTCGATGCCCTGCGTGGCTCGGCGTCGGAACACAGCCGCAAGGTGCTGGAGGCGGGTTATGCCTCCAGCTATACCGAGCCGCTGCTGTTCAACAGCAAGCTGTTTGGCTTTCTGTTTTGCGATGCCATGGAGCCGGGATATTTCGAGGAGCCGATCCGAAGCGAGCTGTCGGCCTATGCCCAGGCGCTGTCGGCCATCATTGCGGTGGAGTTTTTCTCCATCCAGACCCTTGGCGGCGCGCTGACCACGGCGCGGGAGTTTAGCCGCTATCGGGATGAGGAGACCGCCAACCATCTGCACCGGATGTCAGCCTACTCCCGGCTGATTGCCAAGACGCTGGCCCCGACTTGCGGGCTGAGCGATGAGGAGGTGGAGTTTATCTACCTCTTCTCCGAGCTGCACGACATCGGCAAGATCGCGGTGCCGGACGCCATTTTACTCAAGCCGGGCAAGCTGACGCCGGAAGAGTTCGAGATCATGAAGATCCACCCCGGCAAGGGGCGGGAGATGATCAGCCTGATGATCAACGAGTTTGGTCTCGATGGGATTCATCACACTGACATGTTGACCAATATCATCGCCAGCCATCACGAACGCTTTGACGGCACCGGCTATCCGCTGGGGCTGGCGGGGGAGGCGATCCCGTTGGCGGCCCGCATCGTGACGGTGGCCGATGTGTTTGATGCCCTGACCAGCGAGCGCCCCTACAAGAAGGCCTGGCCGTTCGAGACGGCGTTTGCCTATCTGGAAGAGCATGCCGGCAGCCAGTTTGATCCCGCCTGTGTCGCCGCAGCCCTGCACAACAAGGCCGAGTTTTATGCTATCTATCAGCAGTATCAGGATCCGGCCTGCACTGCGAGCGTGGCGGCCAGCGGTGCAGAGCCGGGTTGAGCGCGTGTGATGAGCGTAAGGGGGGGCGGTTCAAGCATGACGAGGAGTAAATAGAGAGGGGGCACCAGCAGGT